>CAYQZH010000215.1:0-7919 GCA_964421865.1 uncultured Phycisphaera sp.
CGACCTGGACGACGCCTCAGTGCTACAGCCCGCCGCTCATCCCGTCTGGATGAGGAAGTCCAACAGACCGAACATGACCGCGAGTACCAAGGCCGCAACGATCACAAACCAACCCGGCATGGAAGTTTATCTCCTCTCGCTGAACGCCCAATGAGTCCAAGAAACGCCCCGTCACGCGGTCTGCACCAGACCGATCAGGATCGCCAGATACAACAGTCCGAAGAACGCGATGGCGCCGATGATCGCCCCGAACATGCTGGAATCCTTTCCAAACCCATAGACCTTTTAGCCGCCCGACAGGCCCCGTCCCCGTGGGCGACGTTCAGGGAAATGTACCAATCCCGACCCGGCACGCAAGGGGAGAGCCACGGCCTCGTTCCGTAGGGGGTGAGTCAGAGTTGTAGGTAGCCTCCGTGCGGGGACGCGGGAAGGCAGATTTCGTTGAGCCGCGCGGGCGGGCGCGTTCCGGCAGAAAACACTGGCGGACAAGCCGCCAGTGGCACCCTGTTCGGAATTCGTTTACCTACAAACTTGACACGCACCCGTTCCGCAGGGGTGTGCGACAGTTTCGGCGGCGGCCTGACCGCCGATGGATCGACCCCAACGGGACGGTCAACACGCGAACACAACGGCCCGCCGAAAGTGTCACGCACCTGCGGACCTGCGGCGGCGTGGCCCGCACTTCCTCGGCGCTCAGCTTCTTGTTAAACTTCAGAAGACGGGGCGTGGCGCAGCCTGGCTAGCGCGCCTGCTTTGGGAGCAGGAGGTCGAGAGTTCAAATCTCTCCGCCCCGAATGCCATTTCGGTGTCACGGATGCGGCGTATCCCTTGGATCAATGGCGTGATCTTCCGGACCGCCTTGGGCGAATATCGCAGGCGGCGCGAGGACGTTAACCGATCGGGTTCGCCCACAGGGCGGCGAGGATGAAGGCGAGCACCGTAGCGAACCAAAGCCAGAACGGGTGATGCGCGTCCACATGAAAACGTCCGTGTTGAAAGGCGAATGCCATCGTGACACCTCGCGTCGGAGGGGTGCGGCGGCGATGTGTGGCCGCCATCCGCCCGCGTCCGTCTCTTAAAGCATACAACTTAGTCGATGCGGCTGCCAAGGAAATCCGCCCGAAAATCCGTCGCCGGTCTGAGAACTGGCGAATCTCCGGGCCGGAACTATCATCCGCGGCATGGAGGATTCGCCGCTTTCAGCGATGCTGAACCTTGCGACGGAACTGGCCGTCGAGGCCGGCTCGATCTCCCTCGCCCGGTTCGGCAAGGCCATCGCCCGACGCAAGCCGGACGACAGCGTGGTCACCGACACGGACGACGCGATCCAAGCCCGCATCGTCCATCGGCTGTCGGAAGCGTACCCCGATCACGCGATCCTGGCCGAAGAGACGCCGCGACGCGGATGCGACCACGGCGACCCGACGAGCGCGCGCTACGTGTGGGTGGTCGATCCGCTGGACGGAACGCGGAACTATGCCTCCGGTCTGTCGTGCTTTGCAACGTCGATCGCGGTGCTCGAACAGGGTCGTCCGGTGATCGGCGTCGTCTATGAGCCCAACCTGCGGCACCTCTACACCGTTTGGCGCGGCGGCGGAGCCTCGCTCAACGGGCGGGCGATTCGCGTCGAGGAGCCGCCGACGAGGCACGACCACTTGATCGGCATCCCCTCGAGCAAGGATGAACTCACCGTGTCGGTGCTGCGCAGTTGGGCTGCGACGAAGGGGATGGTCCTGCGGAACCTGGGTGCCACGACGTTGCACCTGGCGATGGTGGCTTCGGGCGCGCTCTCCGCGGCCTACGGGAAGCAATCGAAGATTTGGGATGTCGCCGCCGGGGCGTTGCTGGTGAGCGAAGCTGGCGGGCGCCTCACCGACCCGTTCGGCGCCGAGTTGCTGCCCTTCGCCTTGGAGGCCGATCCCGACCGCGACATCCCGTTCCTGGCCGGAGCGCCGACGATGCACAGCCGGTTGCTTCAGTCCCTCGCCGGACCGCTCAGTTCACCGGAGGCGTAACAACTTACGCGCCGCCGTCGGCCCCAACGTCGCTGGAATACGTCAACGCGCTCGGCAAGTTCCGCTCCGGATCCGACCGCCCCCCAGGGGGTCAGTTGCCACGGATTCGGGAAAGGCCCCGCAAAGACCGTCATGCACCCCCCCTTGTGCGACCCCTGGACTTGCGTTTCCCACGGTTGGCGGTACAAGAATGGCCTGCTGTGCTCGGTCTTGATGGAGCACAAGAGCCGGCGTAGCTCAGTTGGCTAGAGCGTCTGACTGTGGATCAGAAGGTCGATGGTTCAAGTCCATCCGTCGGTAATGCCGTTCACACGCGGGAAACGCGGTTTTTACCTTTTTTTTCGTGGGGTTTCTCGAATTGACGTGACACGTCGCTGTCACTCGACGTGCGGACGGTTGCGGACGCTTTTTCCCCCTTCCGGCCAATGTTCTGTGCAACCGGGCGTGCAACGGCGTCATCGGTCCCCGTCGCCCGGACGGATTCCGCTTCGGAGCCGGTCCATCGCATGGGCGGTAGCTTCCGAATCTCGCCCCACAGGTCGAACAGCGTGAAGTCCTGGTAATGCTTCAAGGTGACGCCCGTCGGAGCGTGCCGGGCAAGCAGTGTCGGCACCCGTGGATCAACGCCGAATGCGCCAACCCACGAAATGAACGTCCGCAAGGCGTGCCGGTCGATCGTTCTACCCTGGTCATCGGCGATCGTAACCCCCGCCCGTTCAAGGTCCCCGACGTACAATTGTCCGCGCTTCACGTCGTCATAACCGACGAACCGCCGCCGGGACGGGACGGCCTTGACCACTCGATCCGTAGGAGCCCGAAACGGCGGTTTCGCATCCCGTAGCGACTCCACAAGGTGCGGGTGGATCGGAAGCACGTCGGCCCTTTTTGCTTTCGTCGTGGAAGCCCGTAGGTGGATTGCGGGGCGGTCCCCGTCGAGGTCGAGGTCCCGCCATTCCAAGGCCGCAACCTCACCGACGCGAAGTCCGGTCCAGAGTGACACGGCATCAAACAGGCGTCGGGACTCGGACACGCCCAGCAGCCGGTACGCCTCATCGACCTTCATCGCCCGGCGAACCTTCCGAGTGTCCGCGCGTTCGTCACGCCGCTCGATGGCCTCGACGGGGTTTCGGTCGAGAATCTTGGCGAGCTTTATGGCCCACTCGGCGAGCGAGTAGGCGCAGATTCGATATCTGTTGATCGTCGCAGGAGACCGGCCCATGTTTGCGAGAATCCCCAACCCCTTGTCGATCGTGGTTTCTCGGAAGTCCGCCAGCCGATCCATCCCCGCGTGCTCAATCGTCCACTTGACGCACTGCCGCACTGGGTCGAGGTGTTTTCGGCTGACACTGCGTCCCCGGAGATGGCGCAAGTAGCGGGCGAGCACGACACGCATCGGCATCGACGCGGATTCCACCATCGGGTCGATAAGGCCGACGGCCCTTCGTTCGACGCGATTGAGAATCTGGTCTAGCACCGAACGGGCCACATCCTTGTCCGTGATTCGCCCGCCGTTCGCCAACCGGACCACGTGGCATAGCTCTTGCCCGCTACCGTCGATGTAGCGTGCCCAATAGAACTTGGCCTTCCGTCGGACCCTGCGACGGTTGCGTCGCGTCGTCACGGTCGGGCGATACCCCGAACCTCTGGCACGTCTAGTACGACAGCGCTACGAGGTATCCGTTCGCATCGCACATCGTCGTCGGCTTTCATAGGACGCCCGGTTCCGTTGCTGGTGGTACTCGCAGTGTCTGATCAAATCAGCCCAGGAGTGCGGCCAGCGGTTCCAGATCTTCGACGCCGGCGTATTGGCGGCCTCCGCCACCTGCTCCAGCGTGATCCGTGGATTTTCCCCCCCGAAGCCGCTGCGTCTGAGCGGCCAGGAAGTACATCACCATCCGACTGCATAACCAGTGCCGGATCAAACTTCGGTAGGTGCGGACCTCGAAGGCCCCAAACCCCGCTTCTTGTTTGGCGCGCTCGAACCATTTCTCCACGTGCCACCGGGCGAAGGCCACCGTCATCATCTCCGGGATGGTTGCGGAGGCCGGAGCGTTGCTGACGAAATACTTGATCTCCTTCGTCGTGGGGTTGCGGGCGACGATCAGCCAATACTTGCGGTCCGTCGGTTGAGGGACGCCGAGGGACGTATCCATCAAGTGAACCCGCGCCGCTTTCACTTCCCAGACCACCGGCCCACGGGTGGCGTCCTTTCCTTCGAGACTCAGGACAAGGATCGTCAGGCGACGCCAGGGTTGTTCGGTAAACACCGGGCTGTACCGACACACGTTGTCCACCCGCTTGGCCGCGTGCGCCTTCTGCAACGAGTGGCAGTGCGGAAGCGTCGGCCAACACAAGAAGCTCTTGCGCACCTCCCCGATCCCCCGCTGTCCCAAGGCGTCCAGGCAGAACCAAAACATCGGCACGCTGCCGTATTCCTCGTCAAAGGTCAGCCAGGAAAAACGCACCCCGTTGCGTTGCGCCTCGGCTACCTGGTCCAAGGCGATCTGCCACTTGGGGCGGTAGGTCACCTCGTCGGGAATCTTCGCCTCCCGACAGCGTTTCCGGTCCTCGTCCCATGACTTGGGCAGGTACAGATCGCTGGCTAGCACGCAGCTGAAAGGATTGGCGGGATGATTGTCGGTGTACAACAAGTGCTGCCCGACCACGCAGTTGTCCACCTTCCCCGTCTCCCCGCACCACTGCCGCTGAACGCCGGGCGTCTTGTCGCCCTGCTTGGCGTGCCCCGAACCATCGAGGACGCCGATGGCGCCGTCGCAGGCGTGCTCGTCCATCACCAATTGCTGCAACAGCCGGTTGACCCGCTGCTCGTCCCAGTCGAAAAAGGCCAGAAACTCCTGCAGCGTCCGCACGGGAACGCCCGCCGCCAACGCGATGGGCTCGATGCTCTTGCGTTTCAAGTCCGCCATCAGCCCCAGCAGATACCGCTCCCAATGCTGGAAGGTCTGCTCCTTCTTGAAACAGGGCCGAAACCGCTCCAACAGCGCAGCCAACGCCGGCTGCAGCGATCGAATCTGATCCGCATCCATTCCCGCGCCTCCCATGATGTCCGCTCACGAACATCATCGGCGCGAAGCCTCGACTTGCTGGAGCCCGAGTAGCGCTGTCATACTAGGCTCCGCCGGGATCGGCAAGCAGATCAAGTACGCCGACGAACAGCAGATCCACGTCGTCCTAATGTACGGCGGCGACGAAAAATCTCGCAACGTTGTCACGCTCAAGGACATGCAGGTAGGCCAATCCCGGACCGGGCAGATAGGGGCCCGTGATGCGTGGTTACGCGAGCGCCCGGGACAGATCCAGGTGCCGCGGCAGGAATTGACCGGCGCGATCAAGGGGCTTCTTGATCGCATCGAAACGTAGGGACCGATGACGAACACCCAAGTTTCGATCGTTCTCAACGGTGAGAGACTCACCCTTGCCGACCTGGAGCTCGTCGCGCGCGACCCGCACGTCAAAGTGCGCTGCGACGAAGCGGCCATGCAGCGAGTCACGAGAGGATGGGCGCAACTGGAAAGAGTCATGGCTCTGCCGCCAGCCGAACACCCGAGGGTTTATGGCGTGTCGACCGGGTTTGGTGCGTTCCGCACGGTGGAGATCCCGGACGACGGGCTAAAGGTGCTGCAACGGAACATCCTCCTCAGTCATTCTGCAGGAGTCGGAAACAATGCGGATGAGCGGGACTTCGGCAACTACTTTCCCGCGGAGGTTGTGCGGGTTGCCTTGGTCCTGCGGCTCAACACCTTCCTCAAGGGTCATTCGGGCGTTCGACCAGCGACCCTCGAGTACATCGAGGGGATGATTAACGAAGGTGTGGTGCCGCTCGTCCCGACGCGGGGCTCGGTCGGCTCAAGCGGGGACTTGTGCCCGTTGGCGCACCTGTTCTCCGTCCTTCTTGGGGTGGGATCGTTCTACGTTGTGACTGGCGCGGCCGATCTCCGGTCTCCCGCGCGCGAACGCCGCCCCAGCGCGGAACTGTACGACGTTCTGCGTCGCGAGCGTGGGTCACCGAGCTACAAGGAAGGCCTTGCGCTCTCCAACGGTGCTACCTTTTCCACAGCCATGTTGGGCCTGGCAGTGCAGGATGCGGAGCGTCTTGCTCAAGTCGCCGACATTGCGGCAGCGCTCACGATGGAGGCCGCGTGCGGTCGTACACGGGCATTGGATCCCAAGGTACACGAAGTGCGGAATCATGAGGGACAGAAGACAAGTGCGGCCGCGATACTCGCTCTCGTACAGGGGAGCAAGTGCGTGGATCGTGCCGACGATGTGCAAGACTCCTATTCCCTGCGATGCGCTCCCCAGGTTCATGGAGCCAGTCGCGACGCGATCGCATACGCTCGCAAGGTGGCTGAGGCCGAGATCAACGCCGCAACTGACAATCCGCTCTTTGCCCCCGACGAAAGGGGATTGCCCTGTGACGTCGCGTTCCCGCAAAATGCCACTGAGAACCTGTCGAAAAACCTCGCATATTCGGCAGGGAACTTCCACGGTCAGCCAATCGCTCTCGCGGCGGATTTCTTGACCATCGCGCTTGCTGAATTCGCGGACATTTCCGAGCGTCGCACGCAGGTGCTTCTCGACGGCAACCATAATCGCAACCTTCCGGAGAACCTGGTCCCCTGCGGAGGTCTGAGTTCCGGACTGATGATTGCACAGTACTGCGCGGGGGGTTTGGTTTCAGAGAACAAAGTGCTTGCGCATCCAGCTTCCGTGGACTCCATTCCGACTTGCCCCAACGCCGAAGATCACGTCTCCATGGCTACAATTGCGTCGAGGAAACTCCAGACAGTTTTGGCCAACGCGCAGGCCGTTCTAGCGATCGAGCTATTGGTCGCGTCCCAGGGCGTTGAATGGCGAATCGCCATGAAGCGCGACCCCAATGAAAGTCGCCCCGAGCTAAAGGGCAACGACCTTCGGGTGGCGATGGACCGTGAAGCGGCGGCGTTTCGCCAGCAACTCACGCCCGATGCTTACCCGAAGGTCGCAGAACAACTCGGTCGCGGCACTGGCGCGACCTACCTCAAACTTCGTGAGTCGGGTCCCCCGCTCTCGGGCGACCGTGTGCTTGAGCATGACATTCGGGCCATCCGGCAAATGGTCGAGGACGGGAGCTTGGCGACTTCGGTTCTCGATGAAACGGACACGATCGCACCTTAACCCGCTTGTTGATCGTCGGAACGTCGGTTGGTTCCGCTGAACCGCCCATCACTGAACGAGGGCGGAGTTCTACGTCGGCACGCACGGCATCGGCAAACAGTTCCAGTACGCCAGCGACTCCGGCAAGGTCGTGGCCGTCGTCATGGGCGAGGACGAACTCCAGGCCGGCCTGGTGCCGACGATCGTCCGGGAACGCCGCAGTCGCGACGTCCTGATGCTCGCATACCGCAATGCGGAGTCCCTACGTCGTGCATTGACGCGCGGCGAGGGATGGTATTACTCGCGTTCGCGGCAGACCCTCTGGCGGAAAGGCGAGACTTCCGGCCATGTGCCAAAACTAGTGTCGGCCCGCTGGGACTGTGATCGGGATACGGTTCGATTCCTGGTCGATCAGACCGGGCCGACGTGTCATCTGGGGCGCTCCACCTGCTTCGGCGACGGCGGCCACGACGTTCTGGGACAATTGGAACGATTGATTACCCTTCGTCGCGACGGCGCTCCCGTGGACAGTTATACACAGCAGCTCCTCAACGAACCCGAGCGCATCAGTGCCAAACTTCGTGAGGAGATTGAGGAGGTGATTACGGCGACGAGCGCCTTCGACGTCGCCTGGGAATGCGCCGACGTGCTCTATCATTTAAGGGTACGCATGGCCGCCGCGCGCGTCGATTTCGACGCCGTGCTCAGGGAGTTGCGCTCGCGCTTCAAGCCGGATTCGCCGATGAA
>CAYQZH010000216.1:0-7138 GCA_964421865.1 uncultured Phycisphaera sp.
TTGCGATAGAGGCTGGACAGCCCGATGCCCAGGGCGTGGGCGGCCTCCGCTTTGTTGTTTCCGAAGGTCGCCAGCACTCGCAGGATGTGCTGCCGTTCAAACTCGCGGGCGGCGTCGCGGAGGTTCAGGCTGCCGATGTCCGCGTCCGAGATTTGACCCGCCACGAAGGAGAGGTCGCGCAGGGCCACGGGGTGACCGTCGGCGAAGATGAGGGCCCGTTCGACGACGTTCTCCAGTTCGCGGACGTTGCCCCGCCAAGGGTAATCGCACAGGGCTTGCACAGCCTCCGGGTCGAAGCCGGGGCAATGGGTGTTCAGTTCCGCGTTGTACTTGGCGACGAAGTGGGCGATCAGGAGGGGGATGTCCGCGCGCCGTTCGCGCAGCGGGGCAACGGTGATGCCGATGACGTGCAGTCGATAGTAGAGGTCCTCGCGGAATTGCTTAGCCTCAACGGCTTCCTGCAGATCACGGTTGGTCGCGGCGATGACCCGAATGTGCACGGGCCGGGTGCGGCTCTCGCCGACGCGGGTGATGGCTCGTTGCTCGATCGCCCGTAGGAGGACGGACTGACTGGAGAAGGGGAGATTGCTGATTTCGTCGAGGAAAAGCGTTCCGCCGTTGGCGGCCTCAAAGTAGCCGGTGCGGTCGGTCTCGGCCCCGGTGAAGGCGCCGCGGCGGTAGCCGAACAGTTCGCTTTCGACGAGCGCATCGGCCAATCCGCCGCAATTGACGGCCACAAAGGGCTTCTCGGCGGTCATCCCGGAATAGTGAATGGCACGGGCGACGACCTCCTTGCCGGTTCCGCTCTCCCCGCAGATGAGGACGTTGCTCATGGTGTTGGAGATGCGCAGGACGGTCTCGCGGATGGCGGCGATGGTCGGCGATTGGCCCACAATGGCCGAGACGTCGAAGCGCTGCCGCAGTTGGTCGCGCAGGAGCTTGTTTTCCTTGGAGAGATCGTCCTGGGCGAGGAGGCGTTTGAGCTTGAAGATCACTTCGTCGAGAATCAGCGGCTTGCAGATGTAGTCGCGGACGCCTTTCTTCATCGCCTGGACGGCCGTCTCCACCTCGCCGAACGCGGTGATGACGATGATGACCGCCTCCGGGGAGAGCTTGACGGCTTGGTCGATCAAATCCATTCCCGTCAGACCGGGCATTCGCAGATCGGTGATGATGGCGTCTACGGAGTTGGTCTTCAGGGCCTTGAGGGCAGAGGTGCCGTCGCGGCAGGCGATCACGTGGAACCCTTCTTCCTTCAAGACCTCGGCGAGGTTCTCGCGGAGGGTGGTTTCGTCGTCGGCTAGCAGAATGGTCGCCTGTTCCATGTCACTGATCCGGTAACTCGGTCAGAACCGGGATTTCGACGGTAAAGACGGTGCCGCAGCCGTTTCGGGCGGCGAAGTCGATCCTGCCTCCGTGCTTTTGGACGATCCCGTAGCTGACGGCCAGCCCCAACCCGGTGCCTCGTCCCGGTTCCTTCGTGGTGTAGAACGGCTCGAAGACCCGCCGGCCGATCTCCGCGGGGATGCCGCAACCCGTATCTTCGAAGCGGAAGCGAATGGCCCAGGGATGGTGTTCGGCCCGGACGCTGAGCGTCCCCCCGTCGGGCATGGCGTCGAGGGCGTTGAGCAGGACGTTGATGAAGACTTGCTGGAGTTGCCCGCGTACGGCATAGGTCTGCGGCAAAGCGGAGGGGGAGACGAAGTCGATCGACACCTTGCGGGCGCGTCCGTCGAAGGAGACGAGCCGCACCGCTTCCTCGAGCGTCGGTCCCAAATCGACGTACTCCCAGTGCTCGGAGGTCGGACGCGCCAAACCGGCCAATTGACGCACCGTGGCCGAAATCCGCAGAATGTGCGTCTGGATCAAATCGAGCTGTTCCGCGTGCTGCGGGGCGCCGCCGCGGCGCTTGAGCATCTGCACGATGGAGGAGATGCTCGAGAGGGGGTTGCCGATTTCGTGGGCGATCCCGGCGGCCATCTGGCCGATGGCGACCATCTTTTCTTTTTCCACCATCTGGGCGCGCATCCGGCGGACCTGTTCGGCCTCCTCGTCCAACAGGTACATCAGATTGTTGAGGCTCTCGCCGAGCTTGGTCACTCCGTCCGGGCAGGAAAGGCGGTACACCCTGCAGTCGTGGCATTGCTGGATGGTCACCTGCGGGGTGCGGCCGTCGCGCGAGGCTCTGGACAGCGCCACCGTCTGCCAACAGCGTCCATTCGCGGAGCCGTGCATGGGGCAATCCGTCTTGCGGCAATCGAAAACGTCCCGGCAGCTCACCAGATGCGGGTTCTCGAAGTGGACCCTGGCCGGGGCGTCAAACCTATAGCTCTCCAACAAGCGACCCAGTTGTTCGGCCGTGTCGGCCAGGTGCGTCTGTTGGCGGCGCATGACGAGGAACACCACGGCGCTGCCGATTCCGGTCACGATGGCGGACCGGGCGGTGAGCAGGAGGTGCCGCCATCCGGTCGTAAGTCCAGGGAAAAAATGGTGTTCGACGACATCGGAGCCGACGAAAAGCGCCGCGCAGCCGACGAGCAACAGAATCGGTCCGAGGATCCTCCAGCCCTTCCAGGCCGTTCGAGGGGGGACGAACGTCGGGCGCAAGCGACGAGCGGAGGCGGCGTCGGGGAGGACCTTCAAGGCGACTTCAGCGACCGGCGATCGTCCGTTTCCGCCGGGGGTTGTGACCCGCGTATTCGCCTGTTCCACTGCCATCGTAGGCCGCCTAAACTGGTGTCTGGCGGCGGGATCCAGCCCCCAAACGGGTAGTGGTCCACTTGTTGCGGTATCCCGCCCCGGAACGTTCGGGCAAGTTTCATGCCGCGGCGCGGGGGTCCGGGACGATAAGTACTGGCGCCGCCGGTCGGTACGGCACGCGGGATGCTTAATCCAAGGCGTCCACGACGCTGATTGAGGGCGTTCGGGGGCGACCGGAGTGGTTTTATGAGGTCATCGACAAGGCGGAGTGTAAATCCACCAAGGCGTGGGTTGGCGGTCCTTTTGTTGGCCCTGTTGGCGCCGGCGATCGCCGGCTGTCCGTCTGAGTTTACCGACCAGATCGCCACCGCCTTTGAGACCGCGGCACGAGGGATCGCCAACGCGGCCGTCGATCTCCTCTTCAACGAGTTTCAATCGAACGGGTCGTCTACGGGAGGGTAAGGCACCGCGCTCAGTTCATATCGTGGCAGGTGAAACATAGGGCCGAGCCCTCGATCGGAACGGTCAGGCGGTTGGGTTCCCGCCCGTAGAGGTCGTGGCACGACAGGCAGCTTACGTTGCCGCCGGGCAGGCGGACGACCGGCGGGAGCATGGTGGGCGGGCGGAGGCGCGAGTCCGTCCGGCGGCTGGCGGCGGACGAGTAGCGGACCCCCACCGGATGGTTGCGTTGCTTGTCGCCGATCGCGCCGTCACCGCGGTTCCATTTCGTTTGGTACGCCGATTCCCCGGCGGTGACGCCGTCGTGGCACTCCAGGCATCGGCGCGACTCCGCGTCCAATAGGCCCGATCCCGCGGAGGAACGGTCCGTTTCGGGCATCATGTGGGCTCGCGGCAAGGCCAGCCAGTGCATTCCGGCAGCCGTTCGCTGCCCGTCTTCGCTGTGACAGTTGGAGCAAAATTGCTGCGGATCCGCGCTTGCGTTTCCGCCGCCGCGAAGACTCGCGCCCTTTGCGCCGCCGAGGTCTGGAAGACCGGCGTGGCAGGTGGTGCAGGTGATCGTCCCGTTGGCGTCCAGAGGCCAGTCCTTGGGAATGCGGACCGCGGAGGACGGAACCACGCGAACGGGGTGGTTGGCGACGCCGGGACCGTCGCGCAGCTTGTCCGTCCCACTACGACCCGACTCGTGGGAGGCCCCCAACGCGGCCAGCGGGATCGTGACCGACAACGTGGCAGCGGCGCGTAGCTTGAGCCATCTGCGCGGGCATGGATGAGGTGACAACCTGGAGGCTCCAACGCGCACGGCGCGCGATGAGGCGAAGCGGCCTCGTGCCGCCCGTTCGACCCAGCCTCCGACGGGCCGAGCGGACTTTGGTGGGAATCACGCTCGAGAAGGGCCCCTGCGGCTTCCTCCGATCCCATCCCGGTCCGAACCTACCTTGCCGGTACGATGATCCGCCTTTGGGGTTGGTCCGGCTCCGAGAGGCTAAACCACCCGAACGCTGCAATGAGAGTTATAGGACATAAAGTTCTCAGTTTTGGGAAAAGTGCCCGTCGAAACTCCCGAAAATGCGAACTGTGCGGCGCGGCATCACGGCATCGAGGCCGGGCCTTCCCAGCCGAACGGCCGGCGGCATGGCGATTGCAGGAACCTATCGTGATAGGTGCGGCGAATGGGCCGACTCCACAAACGCAGGAGGCCGATCTGTGATCCAGGTAGCGGGGCTGTTGTTTATGGTCGGGACAGTGGCCGTCAGCCACGCCATCGCCGCGACCGACCAGGTGTTCTTTCCGCTCGCGGATGGGACGCTTGTGGACGGCAAAGGGTACGGCCCTTTCGACGGGCACGCCGATGCCTGGGATTGGAGCTTCAACCAATCGAGCTACGAGGGAAGCATCTCGCTTTCCAACGAGGCGGCGGAGTCGAGTTCCGAGTCTCGCGTTGTTTGGGAGTACGACCTGAGCGTGCTTTCGACGGCCTTGCCGGTGACGGCCGAGTTGCGTTTCACGCTACGCGGGGCGCCTCGTTTCCCGGCCGAGGCGGCGCCGGTGAGCGTGTATGCCTACGCCGCCGATCTTCTCGAAGGAGCGGAGGATTTTAGGGCCGCGCCGATCGGCCTTGTGGGGATCGTATACATTGAGCCGTACCAAACGCCGACGACCTACACGCTTAGGGTTGGCGCTGTTGTCAATGACACACTTCACCAGGGGGTGAAGAGAATCGGCTTTCGATTCCAGATCGATCCGGACGCGCCGCCCGGCGCGAATCAAGCCTTTTTCGATGCCCTCGACTCCGATAAGCTCACTAAACCGCAGCTCATCGTTAACGCGGCCGTGCCCGGCGATGCCGACGAGGATCAGGACGTGGACCTGGATGACTTTGCCACTTTCACGGCGTGTATGACCGGACCGGGCGGGACCGCGACCCCCGCGTGCATGGTGTTTGACTTCGACTTGGACGCCGACGTCGATCTTCTGGACCTCCAAGCCTTCCTGTACTACTGGTCTTTTTTCCCCCATTAGCCCCCCACTAACCGTCCACAATCGAGACGAGGGACGGTGCGTTTCTCATTTTAGGGAAAACACGTCTCATTCAGGGGTTGCAGGCAACCGAGGAAGTTGGTTCGTAACACCGGCCTTGACAGGCACTTACATCTACTTTCACCCGAAACCGGCTCGGAAGCCGCGGCCCCGATAAGCGGTGGTACGACGCTTGCCGTCCCAAGATTGGCGTCGGCCGAGTGGGCCGGCGTGGTCTTGTAGTTTGGCGTCGCGTACCTGCGCCGTTGGCGTGCGGGACGTTGGGGAGGATAGTCATGGCCGGCGTCTGCTTTGTTCTCATCGCATCAGCGGCGATCGCACCAACATCGGATCTAACCTATGTGGGTACGTGGACAACGAGTATGAACTACCCGGCGCGGTTGGCGTCCGCGCCCGGCGGCGGCGTCTACGTGACGGACCCACCGGCCAAGCAAGTCGTCCACTTCGATTCCAGCGGCGCGGTGTTGCACACGTACTCAATTCCCGAGGGACCGGTGGGGATCGCCGTTCACGGCGATGGGCGCGTGTTCCTTTCCCGCAACGATGGAAAGATCGGCGTGTACACGGCGGCGTTCGTCTTTCAGAGCTTGGTCAACGCGGCCCCACGGGTCTTGACGGGGCCTAACGACCTCGCCTTGCATCCCGGGACGAACGAGTTGTACGCCGTGGACGCGGGGGGGCACCAGGTGATGGTCTTTACGGAGAGCGCTCCCAATAGCTGGACGCTGGCCCGGGCGTGGGGTATGGAGGGTCCGGGGCTGGGGCAGTTTGAGTCCCCCCAAGCCATCGCCCTCGATACGACGCTGAACCACGTCATCGTCACCGACGTGGACAGCTTCCGCGTGCAGGTGTTCGACACCACGGGGATCATGCAGTTCAAGTTCGGGTATCGCATCCTCTACACGGCGGACAGTGAGACGGCGTGGTTCGCCCGCAGCGAGGGCGTGGCCGTCGATGCGTGCAGCAACATTTATGTCGCCGACGCCCTGATGGGAACCGTTCGCGCCTTCGACAGCCTTGGAAAGGAATTGGATCCCGACGAGTTGCCGCTCCTTGAGTATGGCACCGCCCCCGGGCACCTGCGGGAGCCTTGCGACGTGATGATCAGCACCGGGCGATTGTATGTCGCGGACACGAACAACGCGGCGGTGGAGGTGTACGGCATCGCGTGCGCCGGGCCGACCGCGGCAGTGGCGGGGGTTGGGCCGTCGGAGCCGCGCGGGCGAATGGGACGGACGACCAAGGAGCAGTGGATACGGGTGGTGGATCGCAGCAACGGCTCCTATCCGCTTCGCGCGGGCGTGCCGCGGATGCCGGACAACCCCGCGGAGATCGTCGCGGTGATAAACACCGGCGGATTTCGCGAGGACCTCGATCTGAATCGGGATCGGGTGATCGACGCGGACGATCTGGAGCTCGCCGTGGCCCGCTTCGGGGCGGGAACGGTGGAGGATTTCTTGAACGACGTTCCGCAAGTCGCTTCCCATGACGCGATCAACCCACCGCATATCCTGGACATCGCCAACCGTTGCGGTCGGTGCCATTCGATGGACGGCGCGCCGGGCGGCATGTTGACGGCATTGGGGCAGGAGAACCTTTGCCAGTCGTGTCACTCCGCCGGCAAAATCGCCGGGAGCGCCCCGATCGGCGCGGGCAGTCTGGAGAAGTCGCACCCGTGGGGCGTCCCCACCGACGACATGAACCTGGATCCGCAAAGCGAACTCGCCCTTCATCTGGATAACGGCAATGTCCGTTGCGGGACCTGCCACGACCCGCACGAGAACAGACCGGTCGGCGCTTGCGTGACCGGCGTCTGCGAGGGCGGGCCCTTCAACGGCTCGGTGTGCAAGAAGAACTCGGAGTGCAAGGCGCAGGTCAAGTTCATGCGCGAAGAAATCTACCACGGGGAAGACCACTTCCCGTCCCAAGGCGTAACCCC
>CAYQZH010000216.1:7198-7916 GCA_964421865.1 uncultured Phycisphaera sp.
ATCGTAGCGCAGTGGAGCATCGTGGGGCACGCCGAGAGGGAGGCCGACCCGTGGTCGCACTATGACTGGAGCATGGGCAACAACTGGCTGTGCACGGGGCCGGGAACCCCGTACGCATACTGCACTGGTGATGGAGCGGGGAAAGCCGCTTCGCCCGCCGTGGCGTTGTGCACAGGACCGAACACGCCTTTGGCATGCTGCACGGAGGCAGGCACGGGCACCTGCACGATCTCGAATGCGTCATGCACCGGCGCGCAGACGCCCTGGCAATGCTGTCTCACTGGGACGGGACAGGGAAACTGCATCGCGAATTCGGCGTGCAGAGGCTTCCAAGATCCGTCGCCGTGCTGTACCGGCGTGGGGACGGGAACTTGCTCGAACGGGCTCCCGGCTGCGATGTGCACCGCCGCCGGAGCGCCGGAGCCCTGCTGCAGCGCCGCAGGCGCGGGAAGCTGTTCCAGCCGTGAGGACTGCCGACAGTGCCACTCGGGGAACGGATTTATTGACTACTCGAAGGACTTTCCCGACGGCACAGTGAAGACGTCGACCCACCGCGGCGCGCTGCGGGTGATCGACTGCCTGGTATGCCACGCCACGCATGGGACGTCCGAGGATGGAAAGTTGCTGAGGATCTACGACACCGTGCGGCTTCCCACCGGGCAGGTGTTTACCGGCGTCGGGGCGGGAGCGACGTGCATGGCCTGCCACAACGGGCGCA
>CAYQZH010000217.1:0-7914 GCA_964421865.1 uncultured Phycisphaera sp.
GCGGGGCCCGCACATCGGGGAGTTGCACATCGAGACTTGTTTTTTCCCGAAGCCAGTCAGTCACCGCCACTCGATCCGATGAGGCGATCTGTACGGACCGACCCTCACTCACGAAGTGCTCGAAGTCATCGACTAACAGTTTCGCAAGGGGACTGACGTCGGCACGGGACGAAACCGCACGCACGCCCAACCCAATCCCCGCGAGTGCGACCATCGCCGCGGCTGCCGCAAAGCGCATGAGGAACCGACGATGGCGCCAACGAAAAGATGGCCGTCTCGTCTCCCCGCGTACAAGCAAGCGCTGCAACGCCCCTTCGTCAAACTCAACATCCACCGGTTCGCGGGACAACACCTCGGAGAGCTTCCCCTTGATCGCCCACTCAATCTCCACCTCGCGGGCGCATTCGTGGCAGGTCTCGACATGCCGCTGGAGTTCCATACTGACCGGCACGTCCAATTCGTTGTCCAGGTAGGCGAAGACGTACTCTCGCACTTCGTCGCATTTCATGGCAGCGCCCCCTTCGTTGTCTGCGGTGACCCTGCAAATTCCGCGAGCTGCTCTCGAAGCGCTCGCCTCGCCCTGGCCATTCCCGACATGACCGTCCCTACGGGTCGACCAAGCGCCGCCGCGATTTCTTTGTAGCTCAACTCACCGACAACTGAGAGAATGACAATTTCACGGAAGGCCGGTCTCAACCGGTCGAGCGCCGCCGCAACGTGTTCATCGAGTAGGTCACGGAATTGATCCTCATTCAGTGCGGGGAGCTTCGCCAAAGGTTCGGACAGGTTGGTGGAGGCACGCTCGGTCAATTCGGAATCCTCGACAAACTCGATCGACACACGACGCCGCGACAACCGGTACCAGTCCGCCGCGATGTTGCGAAGAATCTGGAACAGCCAGCCGTCGCTCCTCACCCGTTCGGCGTCCACGGCAAAATCCCGCCACGCTCGAAGAAGCGTCTCTTGAACCAGATCACGCGCATCTTCCGACGTCGCGACGTACCGTCGAGCAACCCTCAGCAGCCGTTTGTGCAACGGCTTCACGTGAAGCAAAAAATTGCCCGCGGTGTCGTTCACGTCCGCTCCGTCATGCGAATCGCCCACCTATGTCCCCTATCTCTAAAGAACGAAGACCAGAAGGGAACTCATCCCACAAAAAAAGAAGGATACTCGGGTGTCGGTCCTTCCGCCCCGTTCACCCGCAACTTCGAGGGCGGCGAGGCGCTAGGAACTTCAGTTCCCGCACGTAAACGCGCGTTGGAAGGCGGCGAGATCGCGAAGGTCCACGTCGCCGTCCTGATCGAAATCGGCCCCGGCGCACTCCGCGGGGATCGCGGCGTGAGGGCCCGGGCCGGTCACGCAGGAGGTGAACGAACGGAAGTCGAAAAGATCGGCGTCGCCATCGCCGTCGAAATCGCCGGGCCCGATCGGTCCGATGTAATCGACGTAGGCCGATCCCGACGCATCGCCCGCTTCGTCATCCATCGGCGCTCCGAAAACGGCCCGGTCGCCGAAAAGACCGACGGACCCTCCGAACCCACCCTGCGCCGCACCGTCGGCGGCGGTCAGCGTGCGATCCAAGGTCCATGCGGCGCCGTCGAACCGGAACAAATGCGCCGCGCCCGGGGTCGCGATGAAGCCCAAGTCTCCCGGCTCGCCGATCAACAAGGCCTCGCCGGAAAGCGAAACCGAATGCCCGAACCAATGGAACGACGCCTCCGTCGGCGGCAGCAGCCTCTGCCGCAGCACCCAGGTGGCCCCGTTCCAGGTGAACACATACGCCGAGCCGGAGTCCGTCCGCGTGCCGTTGTCGAACGGTGCTCCGATGACGGCCGTGTCGCCGTCGAACATAATGGACGAGCCGAATCCGTCCCCATCCCCTCCGTCGTCCGCAACCAGCTTCTGCTGCTCAACCCAGGTGCGGCCGTTGAAATCGAACCGATAGACGGCCCCGGCGTAGGTGTCGGTGGTGAAGGTGAAGGGGTTGCCGACCAGCACCGTGTCGCCGCGGACGCTCACGGCCCGCCCAAAAAAGTCGAACGCCAGCGCATCGGGCGCGAACAGGTTCTGTTCTCGCCCCCACTGCTGCCCGTCAAAGCGAAAGACGTAGGCCGCCCCCGACTTCGTCGCGTGTTCATCATCCTCATCCGCCCCGACGACGATCACGTCCCCATCCAGGGCGACCGCCGTTCCGAAGTTCACCCTCGAGGGGGCCGGATCGGGAGGAAGCTTCTGCACGAACCGCCAATCGTTGCCGTCGAAGTGGAACACGTAGGCCGCTCCCGCCCCGCCGTCGCTTCCCACCGCGCCGATCACCAGCCGGTCTCCCTCGACGGCGACAGCGGTTCCGAACTCGTCACCGGCGATGGCTTCCTCCGGGACGAGTTTTCCATCGACGACCTACGAGGAACAGTCGCGGCGCAGCAAGTAAGCAGCCCCGGCGTTCGCCCCGTTCTCATCGTCCTGGGGCGAGCCGACCACGGCCACGTTCCCCCACACGCTCACGGCGGACCCGTACCCATCGCCTTCGGCCGGCCCGTTCGGAACCACTTGGATCGGCGCGCCGCTCGCGCCGATCGCCGCGCCGAGCGACAAACCAACTCCGGCGAGTCCACTCGCTCTACGATGCTTCATGCTCCTCGGCCCCCATCCTACGTCCGGTGTGTGCCGCTGACCTGAGCCACGCCTTACCCATGTAGCCCCGCAAGACGCGATAACCGAATCTGCGATAACGGACCTTCATGCCGGCAACGACCCGGGGGAGTACCGGCGGGCGATCCGTCAAACCCTCGACCCCCTTGACCGTGGCGAGTCCCGGTTGTAGGATTTATCGGCAAAGCAAGCGCTTGTTAGGGTACTTGGAGCCGATGATGACTGAGGCCACGGTTCAGCGACGTGACGAACTCTTGTTAGCCGCGGAACGGCTGTTCTCGGAGCGCGGCTACGAGGCCACCAGCGTGCGCGATATCGCCGACGCCCTGGCGATCAAGGCCGGCAGCCTCTACTCCCACATCGCCACCAAGGAGGACCTTCTGTGGGAGGTTTTGGGTCGTGCGGCGGATCGCTACTTTGAGGCCCTCCAGCCGATCGTCGAATCCGACCTCGTCACCGTCGAGAAACTTCGCCGGCTGATCGCGGCCCACGTGCGGGTCATCACGCAAAGTGCCTCCGCAGCCGCAGTCTACACCACCGAATGGCGGCACCTGACCGAACCGAGGCGAAGAGAGTTCGCGGCGCGCCGCGATGCCTATGAGCGGATCGTCCGCGGATTGGTCCACGATTCGATTCGCGAAGGGAGCTTCGGCGACGTCGATGAGAAGTTCGCCACGCTGTTGATTCTATCGTCCATCAACTGGGTTTATCAGTGGTATCGCCCCGACGGCCCCATGACGCCGGAGGAGATCGCCAGAAGGATCACCGACCTCTTGTTCAACGGTTTACGCCGTGCGGGAGGATGAACGAAATGTCGATTGAAGAATGTCGATTGTCGAATGCACGTCAATACGCTCGTCAATCGACAATCGCAAATCGACAATCGACGATTGGTCTGGAGAGGTAGCAATGGTCGTCGCAGTTGAGAAGAGTCTTGGCGGGTTGTCGTCGGCGGAATACGAGCGGAAGCTGGCGGCCTTCGAGGCGCGGATCAATCGCGGCGAGAAGATCGAACCGGCCGACTGGATGCCCGATGAGTATCGCCAACAACTGATCCGCTTGATTCAGGTCCACGCCAATAGTGAAATCTGCGGAGCGCTGCCGGAGGGGAAATGGATTCCCCACGCGCCGACCTTCAAACGAAAAATGGCCCTCTGTGCAAAGGTGCAGGATGAAGTCGGCCACGCACAGTTGCTCTATCGCGCCGCGGAGACCTTAGGGCGCAGTCGTGAACAGATGATCGAGGAGCTCATCACCGGCAAGGCCAAGTTCTCCAATGTGTTCCACTATCCCGCCGAGACGTGGGCGGATGTGGCCGTCATTGCCTGGCTCATCGACGCCGCCGCGATCATCAATCAGACCATGATGGCGGAAGGGTCATACGGGCCCTACGCCCGTGCATTGAAACGCATCTGCTATGAAGAAGCGTTTCACATGAAACACGGGTACGAAATGTGCGTCGTGCTCGCCGGGGGAACCAAAGTGCAACGCGACATGCTGCAGGACGCCCTCAACCGCTGGTGGAAGCCGATCATGATGTTCCACGGTCCGTCGGATAGGGAATCCACTCACACCGGCATTCTCATCCGCTGGCGGGTGAAGCTCAAGACGAATGACGAGCAGCGGCAACAGTTCTTACGGCAGTTCGTCCCGAAAATGCTCGACCTGGGATTGAAGATACCGGACGAGGGATTTCATTATGACAAGGCCGAGGACACCTGGAAGTATACCGAACCCGACTGGGAGGAGTTCAAGCGCGTGGTTCGCGGCGGCGGACCGGTGACGCACGAGCGACTGGAGGCCCGACGCCTCGCGCACGAAGACGGCCAATGGGTCCGCGAGGCCCTCGCCGCCGCGGCGGCGAAGAGACCGATCCCCATGCCGCCGAGTAATTGATTGTCGATTGCCGATTTTCGATTGTCGATTCGGACGTGAAGGGACAGAGCGGCGCCGACCCGAGGGAGGTCTGGCTCAGACGAAAGGAGATGAAGGAAACAGAACGATGATTCGATTCAAGGAGCTTCGGAATCGCTTGGACCGCGAACCCTTCAAACCCTTCCTGATACGCGTTGTGGACGGTCGTACCTTCAAGGTGGTTCGGCGGAACTTGTGCATCTTGACCGATCGCGCGGCGTATGTCGGCGTTCCGGATCCAAAACTCCGCGACATCGTGAGACGTGTCGATTATTGTCCGTTCAATTATGCAACCGGCATTGAGGAATTAGGGAGGAGCAACCGCCGCCGGGCGACGGCGAGCCGTCAGAGGCGAAACGGTGGGGCCGGTTCGGGGAAAAGCCGATGATGCGGATCGACGACGTGCGGGAACATCTGGATAAGCGCCCGTTCGAACGCTTCCGCATCTGTTTTTCGGACGCATCATCCGTGGAGGTGCCGCACCCTGAGCTTTGTTGGTTAGGACGACGCTCGGTGTACGTTGCCGTGCCCGACCCCAAAATACGTGGACGGGCATTGAGCGTCCTTCACTGCGCGCTCGTGCACATCGTTCGTTTCGAGCCGCTGAACGGAAGGCGACGACGGATTTCGCGGCGAAAGAACGGCACAGCAAGGTAGGATTTCATGATTCGGCCCGAAGACGTACGAAAGCATCCCGACCAGCGTCCGTTCGAGGCCTTTCGCATTTGCCTGACGGATGGCCAAACGTACGACCTTCGCCACCCCGATTTATGCGTCGTCGATCGGTATATGATCCACCTAGGTGTGCCTGATCCAACACGACCGGGTGTGGCGATGGACGTACATCACTGTGCGCTCGTCCACATGGTGCGGTTTCAGCCGCTGAAACGCGCGGCGGCGACACTCGCCGCGCGGGAGGAATGGTCGTAAAGGCTAGGAGAAAGCCAGGAACGCAAGGCGGGCAGAGCCGGACCTACAATGATGACCGACACGCAGTGGAAAGTGTTTGAGGTGTTTCACCAGCAAGCACGCGGCGAGCCGCACGTGCATGTGGGATCGGTCCACGCGCCGGATGCCGAAATGGCTCTCGTGCTCGCTAAGGAACAGTACTGCCGCCGCCAGGCGTGCGTGAATCTATGGGTCGTCCCGGCGGAGGCGATCCTGGCCACGGCCTATGAGAACGACGACATCTTCGAACGCGGAACGGACAAGAGCTACCGGGAGTCGTGGGGATATAAGACGCCAAAAACGATTCATGGGGAAGGCACCGAGGCACGGAGGCACGAAGGCACAGAGACCGACAGGCATTGAGGCATCAAGGCATTGAGGCAATAGGATGCAACAGAGTGCGCAATGGTCGAAATCAAAACATTCCGCGACCTCGTTGTCTGGCAACGGGCGATGGAACTTGCCAAGGAAGTTTACAAGGCGACCTCGATCCTGCCGGACAGCGAACGGTTCGGTCTGAGCTCGCAGATGCGCCGCGCAGCCGTATCAATTCCCTCCAACATTGCGGAGGGTTATGCGAGGCAGAGCCACCTAGACTACCTCCGATTTCTCAAGGTGGCGAGGGGATCGCTTGCGGAATTGCGGACGCAGGTTCTCCTGGCGCAAGAATTGAGCTTCCTCAGAACCCAGTCCAATCTTCTTCCTCTTATCGACGAGACGGAGCGGATTCTCGCCGGGCTAATTCGCAGCCTGCGCGACTGGGACAAACGGACAAAGGACGAACAGAAGGAGCGAACGCCGTGACTCTCCGCAGGATCATCTGCTCCCCCATGGCCATACCACGACCCGACGCCGGGCGAGTGCAGCTCAGAACGAACCGTTTGCCTCGTCGCTGCAAGCGCGCCTCCAAGTTCTCATGCGGCGTCGCTTTGTCGCCCGGACGCTTTCACCGATGATCGTGCTTATGCCTCACTGCCTAAATGCCTCAATGCCTCGCCGGAGCCCAGCATGACCTACCCATCGCTCGACTCACTCAGGGGAGCTGCTCGCGAGGCCGTCATCAATCTTCTTTATCGTCTCGCCGACGATGACTTGGTCATCGGTCATCGCAATTCCGAGTGGACCGGCCACGCGCCGATCCTGGAGGCCGATATCGCGTTCTCGTCGATGGCCCAGGATGAAATGGGCCACGCCCAGGCCTACTACAGTATGCTGCACCAACTTGGCGAACGCGATCCCGACACGCTGGCATTCGGGCGCAAATCCCGCGAGTTTCGCTGTGCCTCGTTGGTATGTCTTCCGAAGGGAGATTGGGGATTTAGCGTACTACGCCAATTCCTCTATGACGCTGCCGAGACAGTCCGGCTTACGGCATTCGTAAACAGCACCCTAGTCCCTCTCGCCCAACTGGCGGGTAAACTGCGCGGCGAGGAAAAATACCACTTGATGCACGGGCGGAGTTGGGTCCTGCGCTTGGGCAATGCCACCGAAGACAGTCACCGAAAAATGCAGGCCGCCCTCGACTTCGCCTATCCTCATGCTCTGGGACTGTTTGAGCCGAGCGAATGGGATGAACCTCTCGCCCAGGCGGGGATCAGTCCGCGCGAGGAGGAACTCAAACGCCAATGGGAATCCGCCGTCGCCCCGGTCCTCGCCGACGCCGGACTCACCGTACCCGATGGGGTCGAGCCGGCCTACGGCGGACGCGTCGGGCGACATCCGGACGCGCTCAAGGAACTGCTCGACAAGATGCAGCTGGTCTACAACATCGACCCGACTGCCCAATGGTAGACGAAACGTTGAAACGCAGAAACGCAGAAACGCAGAAACCGGATCGCAGGAGCGATTGTCGATTGTCGAATGGCGACTGTCGAATGGAAGGGTCGGATCAGACAAGCGAGGATCGACATTCGACAATCGACAATTCGTCGATCGCCGCCATCTGGTGCGCACTGGAGGCCGTTGTTGATCCCGAGATTCCCGTAATCAATGTGGTCGAGATGGGCATGATTGCCGGTGTTCACGTGAAGGGTGACTGTGTGGTCATCGACATGACGCCCACCTTCGTCGGCTGCCCGGCCCTCGACGTAATCCGTGAGAACATTCGCGCCGCCGTTTCCGCCGTGACACCGGCGCATGTGACGGTGAATGTCGTGTTCGACCCTCCATGGACCTCGGATCGCATCAGCGCGAGCGGTCGAGAGAAGTTAAAAGCCTTCGGCCTCGCCCCGCCGGGCGAGCGCTGCTCCGGCGGATCGGTCCAGACGCTGGAGCGCACTCCCTGCCCGTATTGCAATTCGCTCGATACGGACCTGGAATCCCTCTTCGGTCCCACACTGTGCCGTTCCATCCATTACTGCCGCAGTTGCTTGCAGTCTTTCGAGCACTTCAAGGCCGTTT
>CAYQZH010000218.1:0-7896 GCA_964421865.1 uncultured Phycisphaera sp.
TTCGCCAGCAGCCATTCGAGGGTGTCGTACGTGTCGCTGCTCTCGTCGATGTCGGTCTGGTCCTTCTTCCCCTCGATGTGTGGCCTCACGTTCACGAACGTTCCCTCGGACATGAACCGCCCGCGAACGTCCTGGTACACAAAGATGAACCCGTCCTGCGCGAAGCGTTTGCTCGGTCCCAGGAGCGAACGGTATTTGTCCTCCCCGTACGGCCGACAGCTATACGGCGTCCGCGTCAGCATCATCGGATACTTGGTGGAATTGTTCCGCGGCGAATACACCGCCGTGAACAACCGTACGCCGTCGCGCATGGGGACCATGTATTCATGCTTCACGTAGCGTCGCTGGACGTCCTTGGCCTCGCGCCGTTCGACTTCCGCAGGGGACAGCGGCTTGCGCGCCGTGGCCGCACAGCCCGAGGTCAAAAACGCCACGCCGCACACGATCGCCATGAGGAGGCCCGCACGGCGTGCCACGGGTTCAGCCGCGTTCAACGCTCATTTCCTCCAGGAGAAAACGCAATCTCACAACCCCTCTCCCTCTTAGGGAGAGCGGAAGGGGTGACGGTCGGCTAAGGAAGTTAGCGGGCGTTGGCGCCGAGTGCAATTGTCCGCCGTGGCTGAGGCGCGAGATGTCGGGACGCTGCTACACGCCGTGCGGCTTCGACGCGCGTACGAGTAGAACAGGGATATCCGTCCGGTGCCGCACGGCCGAGGCGACGCTGCCCAGAACCACGTCCTTGATAAGCCGGTGACCGTGTGTGGACATAGCGATCAGGTCGCAGTGCTCCTCGGCGGCGACAGACACGATCTGATCGGCCGGGTCGCCGCACGCCAGCCGGGCCGACACCTCGAACCCCTCGCCCGCAAGTGCGGCACGCCGTTCCTCGAGATACTGGCGATCGACGCGCATTTCCTCGGATTCGTCCAGGTTGAGCTGCTCCTGATTCCGAGCGACGACGCCGTCGGCCACGTGAACGAGAATCAGCCGTGAACTCATCAACCGCGCCAAGGCCTTGATATGGTTGAGGATCGTCTCGTCCGCCCACGAGTTCTCCAGTGGAATGAGAATAGTGTGATACATGGTGGGCCACCGGGGGCGGGAGACTACGCTCCGACCCAATCACCGATCGTCTGAACCAAAAGGTATCCGTTAAGCACAATGATCGCAAGGGTCACCAACCATGCGGCGATGGACAGCCACAGAGGGTTCGCAAACGCCCCCATCTTCCGCCGATCCGCGGTGAACCAAACCAGCGGGACCACCGCGAAGCTAAGCTGCAACGACAGGATCACCTGGCTCAAAATGAGGAGCTTGCCCACGCCGT
Source organism: uncultured Phycisphaera sp. (assembly GCA_964421865.1). Classification (GTDB taxonomy): domain Bacteria; phylum Planctomycetota; class Phycisphaerae; order UBA1845; family UBA1845; genus SBAX01. The sequence goes on from CAYQZH010000218.1 coordinate 1,328, forward strand.
GCTCGCCGTACAGACCCGCGACGACGGCCGCCGGGCCGATCGCCACCAATCGCGTCAACAAACGCCGCAGCCACGGGCGAAGACGGATTTCCAGGAACCCCTCCATGACGATCTGACCCGCCAGCGTCCCCGTCAGCGTGGAGTTTTGCCCGGAGGCGAGCAACGCGATGGCGAAAAACGTGCCCGCCAACGGAACTCCGAGCACCGGCGTCAGGAGCTTGTAAGCATCATTGATGTCCGCGACGTCCGCGTGCTCGGTTCCATGGAACGCCGCGGCGCTCAAGACGAGGATGGCCGCGTTGATGAAGAAGGCAAAGAGAAGCGCGAGGGTCGAGTCGATCGTCGCGAACCGCACCGCCAGAGCCTTCCCTTCGGCATCTCGGCGGAAGTTCCGGGTCTGCACGATGCTGGAATGCAGATAAAGATTGTGCGGCATCACCGTCGCTCCCAGAATCCCGATGGCGATGTAGAGCATCCCCGGGTTGGTGATGACCTCCGTCCTGGGAATGAGTCCCGCCAAGGCCGCGGAGACGGACGGGTGCGAGTAGATCAACTCGTAGGCGAAGCACCCGCCGATCGTCACAATCAGCGAGGCCACAATGCACTCCAACATCCGGAAGCCTTTGTGCTGCAACAGCAGCACGACCATCACATCCAGCGCCGTCAGTCCGACTCCGACGATCAGCGGAAGGCCGAACAGTAGGTTGAGCGCGATCGCCGAACCCACGACCTCGGCCAGATCGCACGCCGCGATGGCGATCTCACACAAAACCCAGAGGACCATCGACACCGGCGTCGAAAAATGCGCCCGACACGCCTGGGCCAGGTCGTGTCCCGTGACGATCCCCAGCTTCAGAGACAAATGCTGAAGCAGAATCGCCATGAAGTTGGAAATCAGAACCACGCAGAGCAGCGTGTAGCCGAATCGCGCCCCGGCGGCGAGGTCCGTCGCCCAGTTGCCGGGGTCCATATACCCCACCGCGACCATGAGCCCCGGGCCGCCGAAGGCCAGCATCTTCCGCCAAAAGCTCGCCGAGTGCGGAACGTGGATGGTGGAATGGACTTCGGGCAACGAGGGGGTTGCTGTGGGTCGTCGCCACGCGGGGCGCTCCCGCCGCTCAGTCGCCGTCGGCTGCGAGACCGTCGACGCCCGACCCGCCTCGCACGCCGGGGAGGCCGCTGCCGCGTCCCATTCGTTGGAGAGTGCCATGACCAGGCCCATCGGGTCGTTCTTCGCCGCCGGACCCTCGGCCGCGACGCCGGACCCACCCTAACTTCGCCGCAGTCTACATCGGCACGTAGGCCCGTGCAAGCTTTAATTTTGTCTAGCCTAATTTTTGTTGCGGCCCGGTTGTGGGTCGAGCCGTCTTCTACGAACATGCACCCTGGCGTCATTCGGAGGCCCGAAAACCATGCTGAGTCGCTCCATCGAGGACTACATCAAGGCCATCTACGCCCTCGAGGTGGAGGAGCAAAAGGCCTCCACCAAGCAGATCGCCCAGCGGCTGGGAGTCAAAATGGCCTCCGTCACCGGAATGATAAAGCATTTGGCCGCCGAAGGTTACGTCACGCACACGCCTTATTACGGCGTGCATCTCAGCGACCAAGGCCGTGGCGTCGCTCTAGATTTGATCCGCCGCCATCGGCTCATCGAGCTTTTCCTCTCTCGCACCCTCGGCCTGCCCTGGGACGAAGTCCACAACGACGCCGAAGTCCTCGAACACGTGGTCAGCGATCGCCTCGTGGAGCGGATTTACGAGTTCCTCGGCTTTCCCCAGTTCGATCCCCATGGCTCGCCGATCCCCGGCCGCGACGGATCCATTGCCCCGCCGCGCGGCGTTCAGCTCGATGAAATGACGGTCGGGCAGCGGGGAACGATCGTTGAGGTTTCCGACCGCGACCCGGAGTTTCTGCGCTACCTCACCGGTTTGAGGTTGAGCATCGGCAGCGCGGTGCGTGTCCGCGAGCGGGCGCCGTTCAACGGGCCGATCACGCTCGCCGTCGGTTCGCGGACCCTCGCCATCGGCCATGAGGCCGGGGCCCGTATCCGCGTAGGTGTCGCCGAACCGACCTCACCCAGACGCAGACGAAAGCGCAAGGAAGGGCGCGGCTAGACTCCCAGCATTTCTAGCACGCGCTCGTTGGAGGGCAAACCCGGATGGATGGTGCGGATTTGATCGCCCGGCACCCATCGAATTTCGGCGATCTCTTGTTGGGCGATGCGAAAGTCTCCGTGGATATGCTCGACGCGCCAGGCGACCAGGATGTGGCGTGAGTCCAGGACTCGCAACGAGCCGAGGCGCTGCGTCGGCCTGACATGAATGCCCAGCTCTTCGTACAGTTCCCGCCCGACCGCGCGACGCGGAGTCTCGCCACGTTCGACGTGTCCGCCGGGAAAGCACCAGCAGCCGGGCTTGGCCACCCCATCCGCGCGGCGAATCATCAGATAATCCCGGCCGCGACTAAGAACCCCGATCACCCCGCGCCGCACGCCGTGGTTTCGAGCAGGAACGTGGTCCTCGGAATCGGTCACGCCACGTCTCCGAAAGCGGGTCGCGTCAGGCCCCGAACAGCGAATGGTATGCGTTGCTGACGGCCGAATCCCCCGCCGCCAACACGAGCACCCCTGTCACCACACCGAGGACGAGCCAGAACCATCGACTCATGATCCGACTTTCCCTTTACGCCACCGGCCCCCACGCAGCATGACGATACCATCCGGGGATCGCGGTCGGATGCCAAGAATTGCGCTCGGCAGGACTCGAACCTGCAACCCCCTGGTTCGAAGCCAGGTACTCTATCCAATTGAGCTACGGGCGCGATAGACTCCGCCTCGCCGGGACGACTCGACGGATTCGGGCGTTGGCTATTATAGTATGGTGCCTACGTCGGTCCAGGCGCGTCGCCGTGGGCGCGGCGCAGGGCAGCGAACGGAGCCTGCGACGTGCGATCGGGCGTGGATCGCCTCGCCGGGGAACGCGACGAGAAGGTCAAGGGAAGTTGGAACGTAAGGATGCCGAAGAATCTCAAGAACGAGGAAATCGAGGACGTTCCGGTTGCCGATGATCCGCTCTTGGACGTTGCGGCCGAGTTGGTCGAACTTCCCGCGGCGCCGGTGGTGGCGGTGGTCGGTCCGGTGCCGGGGAAACGGGCCCTCGGCGTAAAAGAGCCGATCATCTTCAAGTGGAAGCTGATCGGGACTTCGCAGAATATGGCCCTCACGTTGTTCAAATCCGTGGAGCGCGAGGAGGCCGAGGCGCAGTTGGACCGGCTGCAAAAGGACGGGTACTACACCGAGCTGAAGATCCTCGAAGCCGAGGCCAAGGTCGAGCAGCCGCTGCCGCTGAAGGGCGCGAAGAAGGCAAGCCCGCGCACCGAGCCGAGCGGAAAATCCGCCGAGAAGACCGCGTCCCGCGCCGAGGGCGGGAGACGCACGGCGCCGCCGCCCGCCCCCTCGACGCGTAGGCCGGGTGCGGCGAAACCGGCGGCAAAGAGCGAAGCGAGACCGACGAAGAAAAAAACGGCGGGCCCAGGGTCCGCGCCGAAACGGGTTGCGAAGAAGAAGTAGCTCGGCCACTCAGAAGCAGGGCAGATCAGAAGCCGGGCGGGAAGGTTGTGAACACGATGATCCTCGGAATCTTCCGAACCCGGCTACCAGGGCAAGTCCGACGGTTCCGGCGGCGTTTTTCCCGGGGTTCTGCTCGGAACACGCCGGCCTAACCGGGCAGGAGAGCGCCTCGCGCCGCTTGACGCGGGCCCGCCGCTTGCGTACATTCCCGTCTCACCCTTCGTCGTGTGCCTCTCGGCCCGCGCCGCTGGCGTTCGGCAGCGCGTCATTCTCACAGCCGGGAAACGACGACGAACCTATTCTGTTTGGAGAGGAGTACCCATGTCGAAGACAACCCCCACGAATTGTCCACGAGCGTACATACAGTCCCTGCCCCCGGTCTCCTCCGGGCGGCGGAGCCCATGGAGGCTGGCCCGGTCCGCCGTGATTGTTTTGGCCGCGGGGGCGGTCGCGGCATCGGGTGTTTTTCTCTTCACGTCAACGCCCGACAAGCAAGCGTTAGCTGCGGGGGGATCAACGTGTAGCCCACCCGTTCCCGAGCCGGGGCCCGCACGCCGCTGGGAGGGCGAAATCGCGGTCTCGACCTACTCCCGCGTCAATATGCGCAACGGCAACGTCTTCACGGCCATCCCCATCGTGAGTTGGTCGGGTATCGGCCCGGACATGAACATGATGCTCTACCACAACTCGGCCAACGCCGCCTCGGGTTACAGCATCGCCGATGTGGTGGGTTTCGACCTCGGTTCGGGGTGGAGCTTCTCGTACTCCGACCACCTTCGCTTCGACGTTTACCCCAACCCCACCCGCGTCACCGTCGTCGCCGGTGACGGGACACAGGACGTGTTCACCTGGGATGCAGGCCAGCAGCGATGGACGCCATCGATGGGGGTCTACGACGAACTTACCCAGGTTCCCGACACCGCCCTCTGGCGGGTGAAACACAAGGACCAGTCCTACCACCAGTTCTCCTCGTTCGGTGGTTGCGATGACGGCATCGGGCGGCTCGAAAACATCTTCGATGCGGCGGGGAACCAGGCGACGGTATCGTACACCAGGTGCAATCCAGTGAACCCCACCCCGGTAGTGCTGCAAAGCGTTATCGCCGGCGGGCGGCTCGTGAATCTACAGCTCGATGCTTCCGGTAAGCTCGGCACGATCCAAGATCCGTGGGACGGGGATGCGGGCACGCACGAGCGCAAGTGGACGCTCCGGTACGACGACCTCCCCGGCGGCACAGGGTGGCTTCAGGAAATCGAGGACGCCATGCAATACGAGAACCCGCAAGGATACATAAACGTGTTTATTTACGACACGGCGGGGCGTCTGAAGTTCGTCAGCGATAAGTGCGCTGGATGTTCAGGCTCGTTTCTGCCGGCCGAGGACAGGTACACGTACAGCTACGACGCGGCCGGGCGGGTTCAGACCATCACGGACCCGGTCCGAGGCGACGATCCCAATAGCGGTCTGACACAACAATTCACCGCCGGGTGCTCGCCCGCGCAACCAGAGTTGTACGTTACTGCACAATCGTGGCGGAACTACACGGACCGGCGTGGGTCTCTGTGGACCTACGCGTATCCTGAGGGCGGAGGGTCTAACTCCGGAACGCTCTCGGACATCTACGGTCCCGTGTATGGCCACTATTCGTTTGGCAGCGATGGCAATCTTCACGCGTTCTGGGATGGCATGCTCGAAGTGTCCTGGGGCGCCGAAATCAACTTCTGGTCCGCAACCTACGATACGCGGGGAAACTTGCTGACCCTGACGGACCCCTTGTATCACCAGAAGGTCTGGACGTACGACGCCTTCAACAACGCGACGAGCTACACCGATGCGGCTGGGAACGTCACGCGGTACTACTACGATCGGGCGAGCGACACCCCCACGCCCTACCCGACGCTGCTGACGCGGACTGTGGAGCCCTGCAACGTGGAACCTGCCGGAGGGGTGCCTTGCGCCACGCCCAACCCGCCTGCGGGACAGCTTCCCGGACAGGAAGGCGGCTTCCCGGTGACGCGACTCGCCTACTACCTGGCGTACGTCTTTGGACAGCCCGAGCCAGGGTTCGGGCAGCTCAAGGAGGTCATCGACCCCAACGGGGTCTGGACAGGGTTCGAGTACGACCAGTGGGGGCAATCGTCCAAGTACAACGAAGGGCGTATTATGCCGACGTCCAGCCCGGTTTACTGCCTCGAAACAACGAACGACAGCGCCGGACGCACGATCGAGACCCGCACGCCCTGCAGCGGTGGCGGGAACGTGGCAGCAGGGGGCGGGGGCGGAATCAGCACGTACGACTCCAACGGGAATCGGAAGAGCAGCACGTGCATTGCCGCGGCTACGGCCGGCGGCGGGTCGGGACCAAACTGGTTCCCGTTTGTGCTGCCATGCGGCGCACCCAACCTCCCGGAGCGGTCGGCCCAGTTCTTCAGCGCGACGTATAGCCCCAAGAACGAGTTGTTGAGCTTGCCACTTCTGATCAACGGTCAATGGTCGCGGACGCACACGGCGGATTACGACGTCATGGGGCGAGTAAAGCAAACCGGCATAAACACCACGGAGGCGGTATCCGGCGGGGTGACCCGGACGTTCAACTACACCTACAACGTGGCCGCGGGGACTTATACGCGCACCGGCCCGGATGGCGTAGAAACGTTCGTCCAGCTTGATACGGCCAATCGAGTGCAGTTCGTCCGAAGGGGCCCGGCTACGGTCCCGCTGATGTCCGCGACCTACGACTATGCGCCCAACGGATTCTTGAAAACCATCACCTACGGGAACGGGGCCCAGGTTCGGTACAGCTATAATCAGCATCGCCTTTGGAGAATCGAGCACGTCAACGCGCTCGGGGTCTTTATGATGCGTCTGGAATACACCTACCTGGACAACGATCTTCCCCGGGTCATCGTCGAAAGCGACAATCTGTCGGCGGGGGTGTGGAACGTCCGGGCGACGACGACGTTCGGGTACGATCGTCGGGGTCGCTTGACCGGCGAATACC
>CAYQZH010000219.1:0-7873 GCA_964421865.1 uncultured Phycisphaera sp.
GGGTGTTGCAGAGGCAATCCGCGTTGGAGGGCGCCTTCGACGGGTCGCAGGGGTGCCCGTTATAGTTCGGACTTGACGTGGCGCCCGAACAGACGCCGTTGCTGTCGGTGTCGAACCTGGAGAAGTTTTGCGGGACGGTCTGCGTCGGCAGTGCCACCGTCGCCGCCGCGTTCCTGGGGCAGGGATGCTGCAATTCCACCAACTCCACCCTGATGGCCGACTGCCCGGGTGTCGCCGTCACCTTGAAGCGAAGCGAACGAGTGGTGCGATCGGGACTAAGCGGATCGGTATTCCAAGCGATGACCGGCGGGTGACACTCGTCGGGAACACCGTTCCTATCGTAGTCGAGGCTTTCCGGATCGGGTGTCGCGTTAAGCAGGTACGACACGCTCGTTCCACTCGCGCTAGCGACGGCGAGGTCGGGCTTGGGATCATCGTTAAAGAACCCGATCGCGGCGCGCTCGGGAAGCGAGCCCATTGTGAACGACAGCGGAGCGCGCAATTCGCCGGTGCGATCGTTGAGCATCACGAAGACTTGACCCGGCGATGTCTTATCCACAACGAGGGCATCCGGAAACCCGTCCATGTTCATGTCGCCCGTAAGAAGTGAGAATCTGTGTGGGGCGAAGGCACGGAATACGCGCGCCTCTTCAAAACCTAACCAACTGCTGCCCTGTCGCCCGCGATTCACCAACATGCCGACTGCCTCATTCGCGTTTCCGTTCGTCAGGAACAAGACGTCCAGGTCTCCGTCTCGGTCCATATCCGCCAACGATAATGAGAGAGTGGCACCAGTCGATCCGAGGCAAACCGCGGGGAAGTCCTGTGGCGCGGTGAAGTTGAGCTGGGCGCCGATTCCGCCCGCGTTAAGGCGAACCGACACCGCGTCGACTTCGCCGTCCGCCACGACCAGGTCGGGCCTGCCGTCCCCGTCCACGTCCGCAATCGCCAGTTCTCGGGCCTGTACGTTGGAAAGCGCTGCTCCCGCAGCAGCAAACGGGGACGCATTGACACGAGTAAACCCACCGCTCCCGTTGTTGTATAAGACCGATACGTTCCGAGAGAAGCGGTTCGCTATGGCCAGATCCAAATCGCCGTCTCCGTCGAGGTCGGCGGTGCGGATCGACTCTGGACTATCAGTGGTGCTCTCGAGGGTGATCGTGGTGGGGACGGCGAATCCGTTCCAGTTCGGGCTGATCCCGCCGTTGTTAAGAACGATGCTCACCTTGCCGGGCGCGGCCCTATGAACCACAGCGAGGTCAATACCGGAGTCGGCGTTAAAGTTTCCGGCGGCAACGTCGTAGGGGCTTGAGGTCCCCGGAAAAGTAATCGTCGTCGGAGAGGCGAAGAAGAAACCGTCGCCAATTAGAATCTTCACCGCGTTCAAGGTATCGGTTACAACGACGAGGTCCGTAACACCATCCTGATCCACGTCGAGCTTCACCTCCTGCCCGCTCGCGGTCTTGCCCATTGCGGCCACGGCACGTTGGGAGCCGCCGACCTGCGGGTCTGCCTGTGTCGAGAAGAACGCAGCGTCGAACGGAGTAATGTCTTTGCCGTCCGGGGCGTTGTTGGGCTGACAGTCGAGGTCGCATTGGTCGAGGAGGTAGTTCTTGTCTATGTCGAGAGAGGGGTTGTCTCGGATTTCGCAGATGTCCGGGATCGCGTTGCAGTTGCAATCGTGCGGCCCGCCCGCCGTTACGGTCTCAAGGCACCAGTCAGGATGAACAAACGAAACAGCGGCGATGGTAAATCCCACGCAATCGTCGAAGTAAACACCATCTCTTGCGTAATCCGCTTCGAGTTGAATCGCTCCGGGCGAGACGAACCTCGAAGCATCCCCTTCGATGTGATCGTAGAAGTTGAAGCCACGCGCACCAGGCCCAAGGTCGCCACGAAATACGTTTGGATAGTGGGCTGCGCCAGCGAGCCCACTGACCGGCAATGCGTTAATCGTCAGGTCATCGCTCGCTTTACAGTTGCACTTCGTTCCCTGTTCCGGATATGGGGGTGACCCAATGAAGCACTGTCCATCGAGTCCGTTCAAGAAGAAGTGCAGTGGGCCCACCTGATACGGGACTGGTTGTGAAAGGTCGGTCTTAAACGTCAGTACCGCCTGTGCAAGCGGTGGACCCTGGAACGCGGCGAGCGTTAGTCCCCAGTAGACGGACACCAAGCGTAACGGTTCCGCAGGGTTGCTGTAAATGACGAGCAACGAGATCCCTTCTCCAATGGCGTTACTCTTGTCCGTCGCGTCCCCAACCGTGTACGTACCGTTCCCGCCCGTCGCAACAACAATCGAAGTGACGTCCGCATGGAACGCTCCCGTGTGATCAGGGGGTACTGGCAACGGGGCGAAGTACCAACAGAGATCAGGAATCTCCCCGCTAATGAATTGCGCGGAGACAACGGTCCCATTGATCTGGATCGTTTGCAGCGACGAATTCGCCGACCAGTCGGGACTACCCTTGGTGAGGTAGGACCAGTTGGCGTACGCGCGCTCAATCGTACTCCCGGCGGGAATCCCGCTGATCTTGATCACGCGCGGCGTAGTTTGGGGTGAGCCTGCATACACACGCGTACCGACGCCGCCGACCACAAAATCACCGTGGAGTACCCGAGCGTAGCTTGGATCGGGGCCGATGATAGGCCCGACTTCGACGGCAGAAGGTCCACCGCTTCCCGGCTCGTCCTGCGAACGAGCCGCAACGGGTACCCACAATGCGACGATCAGCCCGGCGAGTGCCAGAGGTCGAATGGGGATTGGGGCGTCCCGCTTTGCTTTTGTTGGCAAATCAGCGTGCACGATCGGGATGGAAAAAAGCTTTCGGCGATTTGATCGTGCGCGGAAAATGCTCCAGAGGGCAGCAACGCCCACGAGGACGCCGGTAAACGGCTCTGGGACGGAGGTAAGGCTTGTAATGCGATCGGCAACACCGGTCGGACCAACGGCGTCAAGTACGCCGGTCTTCTGATCCAATACGTAGAGCGAATCGGTCTCGCCAGGTAGACTGCCCGTTACGAAGAATCTTCCGTCCGGGGCAACAGCGGCCCCGACGAGTCCCACTAGATTGGGACTGAGTGGAACCGTACCCAGGATCTGCCCCGTCTGCTTGTCGATGTTGTATAGGACTGTGCCGCCAAGCAGGAAGACGTTCCCCTGCGCATCAACCGCCATCCCTAACGTGGTTGGAATGGATCCAACGCGTGAAGCGACGCCGCTGCCCGTGTCGATCTTGAATAGATCCCCGCCGCCCGCCCCGGGTTCTGCAGTGGCCCCGAACAGTGTCCCAGTGGTCGGATCGAACGCGATGTCTACGACCGCGCCCGCGGCACCGGGGGCGCCAATCAAGGTCGGCGCTCCTGTTTGCGGGTCGATCGTCACCAGTGTCGGTCCCACGAACGGGATGACCTCCAATCCATAGAGTATGGCGTTGGTGGACCACGCGAGACCACTCAGATTCTGCAGCCCGGTATCGCGCGAGTTGCTCGCCGCACCCGTCGTCGGATCCACGTCGTAAATGATCCCGGCGTAGCTGCCGCCGATGAGGACCGGTCCAGCCCGGGCGGCGGCGCAAACGGACAGCAATCCCACGATGCTCCACGCGATTCGACCGCCCTTCATGGCATGACCTCCGTAACGCGGTTCCAAGATGCCCCCCCACTTTAGCGGAAGCCAGAACTCCCGTCAACCCGGGTTGGGGCGTTGTTTCTTCAGCGTTTGGCACACGTTTCTGACGACAGAAACGTGGTGCCGGCGCGCTCCGCGTCCGCGGCCAGCGCCAACCGGATGGCCTGCGTTCTCCAACCGGGCTTGCCCTTGTCCGATAAGACCGATAGAATGGTCAGGGTTCCCGGGCAAGGGGGAGCAGGCCTATGAACGACTGGTTGGAGGCCGAACAGCGCGTCGAACGCGCTCAGCAACTCTCCGAGTCCCATCGCTGGGCGGAGGCGCTCACGGAATTGGACGCGGCCCTAGCGATCCATCCCACCAACGCCCTCTGGCATGCGCAGCGCGGCTATCTCCTCGAAGAATTAGACCGCACCGAAGAAGCGGCCGATGCCTATCAGCGTTCCTTTGACCTTGACCCGGACGATCGGGAAGTGGCCCTCGCCCTCGGTGCGACGCTGGCCCGACTGGGGCGGATGGGCGCGGCGCTACAGGTCTTCGAGTCTCTCGCGCGGCAGTATCCCGACTTCGAACCGGCCTATTGCCATCGTGTGTACATCTACGCGGAGCTAGGTCGGCACGACCAGGCCGAGGAAATGTTCTACTTGGCGCAGCAACTCGACGATGAATGCCCGGACTGTTTTTTCCATCTCGGATCGTCCTTGGCCGCGCGTGGACAACACGATCGGGCGATTTTCTGCTGGGAACATGTGCTTGAATTAGAGCCGGCCTACATCGGCGTGAACCGGCGGATCGCGCAGAGCGATCGGGCCAAGGGAAACCGCGACGAAGCTCATGAGCATTTCCTTCGCGAACTTCGGGATGATCCCGGCAACGTCGACTTGTTGTTCGAACTCGCGGACCTTGCTCTGGAATCGGGGCAGGTCGCGGCGGCGAGCGCCAAGCTTGAACAAATCCTCGAGCTGGAGCCGTGCCACGCGGGAGCGCGTTTGGCGCTGGGGCGGGTTTGGCTGCGGACGGGTCACCCCGACAAGGCCCTGGCGTGTTTCGACTCCTTGCAAGCCGACTCCGACCCGGAGATGGAGTACGACAAAGCCGAGGCCGATACGCTCGCCGGCGAAGCGCTCTGTCAATTGGGGCGCTTTGTCGAAGCGCGGGTGCGCCTCGAGTCCGCTCTCGAGCGCGGCACCGACGGCGGTCGGGTGATGATGCTCTTGGGAGATACGCTCCTCGCGGTTGGAAAGGCTCCCGAGGCGGCTGATCGGTATCGTCGAGTTTTGGCCGTCGACGCGCATAACCCCTTTGCTCATCATAAATTAGGCGTTTGCCTACTGAAAAGCGGGCGGGCCGCAGCGGCGTTGGAGCATTTCCTTCATGCCGTCCGGGGGAACCCTCGGTTCGGTGCGGCGATGTTTAGCGCGGCCATGGCCCATATTCGCCTAGGGCACTGGCGGGCGGCGCGGGAGATGCTGGGTCGCGCCGCAGGGGCCCTTGAGGATGATGGACCGGTTCGACAAATCCGAAAACGCTTGTGGCGCTACCAGTTACGCTATTATCTTGACCGACTCCGCGGACGGTCGAGCCGGCGTCCGTAGCGGCCCGCGGTCGAGGCGGCAGAACCTGCTCAAATGGGCTCGGAATTAGGGGCTGCCCTTGCCGTTCCCGCAATCCGGCTGTGACGCGTGCAACCTGGACACCGCCTCGATTGTTATAATACCTGGTGTAGAATGGCGGCGGTGAGTACGACAAACCGGCGTCCACGCATGTGCGGACGGGTGAGATTTTCCTATTGGGTCTGCATGACGGCGCCGTGCCTTGCGGTGTCCGCCTGGGCCCAACCACCACAACCAGCGCCGCCGCCGCAACCGCCCGCCGTACAACCCGCACCTGCGGCTGCGACCGCCGTGACGGCGATCGAGTCGGGAAACTCGCCGACCTCCGCGACCGTCGAGAAGATCATGGAGGAGGCGGCGAAGAACATCTCCCGCCGCTACAACCTCAATGAAGCCCAAACGGCTGAGACGCAAAAGCTGATGAAGGCTGAGGTCAACCGCTTTCTCAAGGACCATGAGGCCGAGGTCTGGCCGGCGATTCGCGACCTGCTCGCCGCCCAACTCGGAGCCAAGCCGCCGGACAACCTCGAAGAAACGAAGCGGATCGGGAAGTCCGCCAGACCGCTGGCGGCGCTGGCCAAGGACGCCATCATCAAGGCCAACGAAGAGTGGCGCATGTACCTGACGCCGGAGCAGAAGGTCGTGCACGACTATGACATGGCCGAGATGGAGAAAACGTTCGCGCAGGTCGACAAGAACTTCGGCGACTGGGAGGCCGGGCAGCCGACCGACGCGGGACTGTTCCCCCCCCCGCCGCCGGACGATCGCAGCCCGCCGCGTCCACGAAAACCATCGACCGGACTTCCCGAGCCTGAAGTGGAGACGTTCCGCGTTTCCATTTTCGACACGTTCGTCGAGGAGTTCATCAAAGATTATCATTTGGACCAGGGGCAGATCGACTCGGCGCGGTCGATCCTGAAGGAGTTCAAAGTCAAGGCGAAGGACTTCAAGGCGGCCAAGCAGGAGGCACTGGCCAAGATCGCGGCCGACCAAAAGGCGGCGATGGAGGCCCGCGATCGGGACAAGATCGCGGCAACGGAGGCCGCCCGCAAGAAAGTGCTGGAACCGGTGTACGCCCTCTTCGGCGAGATGGAAGAGCGCCTCAAGGGGCTGCTGACGTCCGGGCAGATTGAGCAGTACGCCTCACAGCACAAACCCGGTCAACCCAAGCCGTTGATCACCGCGACGGACAAGCAACCGGCGCCGTCGCCGGACAAGGCGACCGCACCGGCCGCGCCCCCGACTGACCCGCCTACAAAGCCCGAATCGCCCGGCAAGAAGCAGGGCGACTAACGGTCGTTCGTCGGCCTATCGGACTCTACAATGCTCTCGATCCGGCTGGGGCCGGTTGCCTGCGACAATCTTGAATCCTACGATCACATTGGCCGTGCGAGTGCCCGTCCTTGACCCTCGGCTCCGCGCGTTTGTTTTCGGGGTTGCGGGCGCTTCCCGGCTGCGTTGTGTGTCCGATCCTTCGAGGCTCAGGACAAGTCCCCGAAGGGGAGGATCTCGTTACGGACTCGGTGATATGGAATCGATCCATTCAACCCATCCGCTGCGTCGGCTGTTCGCGGGACTCGTCGAGCACGCGTTCTGCGCGGAGGTCGGGATGTGCGACCCCGGTCTGACGGGATACGTCGCCGACCTGCTGGTGAGCTTCACGCACATCGACCGGCTCAACGCCATCCGCAATACCTCGGGGAAGCGGCTCGATCAGATCGCGGCCATGCTGGCCGTCGCCTCGGAAGAACGCCCCACGACGCCGGTGGAGCGTGATCGAGTCGTGTATCGACACATCGGCGATTTCACCTTGTTCTGGGCCGGCGTCTATCCGGAGCACCTGAAACGCGCCAGTCGTGACCCGACCGATGTGTTGTTGGATTACGTGTCCCAGGGCAAACGTTCGTACGCCATCGTCTCGCAACTCGCGGGCGAGAACGACCAACCCCCGTCCTCGCTGTTTCGACACCTCAGCGAGGACTTCGAGTTTTGCCTGTACGGGTTGGGGCTGGTCCGGCGCGGATGGGAAGAGGCCGCTCCGATCACCAGCGAACGCGGCGACATCCTTTACTAGTGCTCCGTCACCGTTGATTTGAGGAGTTTGATCGGGCATTCTTGGAGTGGGACGGGTGGTCCGTCCCAGGCAAGGAGGCCTGACATGAAGAGATACGTTGTGACGTTGACGGCGGAGGAACGCTGGGCGTTGCAGGCCTTGATTGCCGCGGGCAAGGCGTCGGCACGGAAGCTGACCCACGCTCGGATTCTCCGGAAGGCGGACCGTGCCCCAGAAGGTCCGGGGTGGAACGATGAGGAGATGACCGAGGGGTTGGAAGTCGGTCACGCGACGGTGGAGCGGGTGCGGCAGCAGTTCGTCGAGGAGGGGTTGGAGGCGGCCTTGAACCGGCGCCAGCCGCGGCGGGAATACCGCCGAAAGCTCGACGGAGACGCGGAGGCGCATCGGATCGTGTTGGCCTGTAGCGAGGCGCCGGAGGGGCGTGCTCGCTGGACGTTGCAACTGCCGGCCGATCGGATGGTGGCCTTGGACGATGTAGACACCGTCTCTCACGAGACGGTGCCTGGGGTTTGGCCCTTTCTGAGCCAGGTTGTAGCTCCGGCGTTGCGCTTGTGG
>CAYQZH010000220.1:0-7706 GCA_964421865.1 uncultured Phycisphaera sp.
CCGGCGACGTCGTAGCCGCGCCACACGTGGATGCCGATCCTGTCCCCGTCGAAGAGCTTCTTCGGCGTTCCCAGCACGAGATCGGGTTCCGTTTGCACGTCAGCGAAGAACAGCGCGTTGGTAGAGGCAAAGAACAACTCTCGCCCGTTCGGATTCCAGCGCGGCCCTCGGCCACCGTCGACGGAGACCTGCCATTTTCCCTCCCCACTCGGGAAACGGGTCAGGTAGACCTCATCGTGGCCGGACTCGTCAGATGCGTACGCCAGGTATCGCCCGTCCGGCGACAGGGCCGGATTTCTCTCATCCGCGGGCGTCCGAAGGAGGATCTTGGGCTCACTTTCCCCATCGAGCGGTACGTACCAGAGATCACGCTGCGTCTTCGTCTCTTTGCCGGGTCGCACAAGCACGACCCCTTTCCCATCGGGTGTGTAATGGACGCCGCCGCCTTCACCCATCTCTCGCGTCGGACCGACGCCGTCCGCCGGCTTGATCGCCCAACGCCAGCCCAGGATGTTAAAAGCTATGTCCCGCCCGTCAGGCGACCAGCGCGGGCCGATCTCGTCGTCTGGTGAGAACGTGAATCGAGTTTTGGTCCCCCGGGCCACATCGTGGATCCAGAGGTCTCGACCCTCGCCCTCCTGCGCGGAGACGACCACGCGAGCACCATCGGGCGACAGGGCCGGCGCGAACATATCCACCTGCGGTTGACCGATCGTCCCCAGAATCTTCCCTTGCCGGTCGGCCCAGGCGATCCGAACTTCTATACTCGGGTTGCCCGGAACGTAGACCAGCATGCCGTCCGACGAAAGGCTCGCTCGGTATGCGTTGGGGACGACAAGAAACGGTTCGCCGGTGACTTCGAGCTTTGCAAGCGAGAATGGCAGGGCCCAAATGCCCGGCGTGGTCTTGGCCCGTTGGTACAGAATGTGCCCCGTCGCGGAATACACCGGGCCGAAGAATCGCTCCGCCTCCTGGTGCAGGAGCACCTTCCGCAAGCCGCCGCCGAACAGAGCAATCGTATCCGGCCCCTTTTTGCCATGAATGACAAACACGACTGCACGACCGTCGGGCAGCAGCGCCGCATCGTGGAAGTCCTCCTCTCCGGCCTCCTTGTCCGGTTCCAGCACACTGCGAGGATCGCCGCCTTGGGCGGAGACCTCGTACACGCCGGCGCTTCCCGTGGCAAAGATGACTTTGCCGTCCTGACCCCAACCAGCCCCCGCGACGGCTGTCTCCTGCTGCCCCATCTTGCAGATAACCGATGCCCCGCCGCGTACGGAACTTTTCCAAAGCTGTCCGTGGCGCATGTAGCCGACGAAGGCGCTGTCCGGCGACCAGAACGGGTGACGGGCGTCCGCGGAATCCGGCAGCGGTCGCGGCTCGAGCCGGTCCAGTTCGCGTATGCAGAGCTGATCCTGGCTCATGTAGGCGATCTTTCGCCCATCGGGAGAGATAGAGACGCCCCGCTCGGCTTGCAGGTTGTTCGGCGCGAATTCGAACTTGCGGAGCGGCGGCGTCGGGCGAAGAACCCAGGCGAGCCCCACACCGGCGCCACCCGCCGCGAGCAGGGCGATCCCCATGAGTACCCGATTGAGAAGCCGTCGCGGCCTGCGCTCCGCCGCCGTCAGAGCCGACTGGGCCAAACCCAGTGACGTCGCCGACGGATCGGCGATGGCGTTTTCAATCTCGATCCGTGCGTCGCCGATGTCGCGGAGGCGTTTGTTGCGGTCCTTGGCGAGGCATCGACGCAGAAGAAGCTGGATGGTCGGCGGCGTGCTCGGCGGCAGCAGCGCCCATTCCGGCTCCTTGTGCAGGATCGCGCCGATCGAGTCGGTGGCCGTCTCCCCCGCGAAGAGTCTAACGCCCGACAAGCACTCGAAGAGCACGCATCCAAAGGCCCAGATATCCGTGCGCTTGTCGATGGATCGACCTCGGGCCTGCTCGGGACTCATGTAGCCGGCCGTTCCGAGAATCACTCCCGGGCGAGTGAAGTCGGCGGTGATCGTCGGGGAGTTGACCGAGTCCGTCCGCGATGGTTCGTCGCCTGCCAACGCTTTGGCGAGCCCAAAGTCGAGGACCTTCACGTCCCCATCCACCGTGATCTTCACGTTCGCGGGCTTCAGGTCACGATGGACGATGCCCTTCTCGTGGGCCGCCTCCAGGGCCTCGGCGATCCTCCGCGCCGCATCAAGGGAGTCGTCGATGGGCAAGGCCCCGCGCCTCAGCCGCTCCGAGAGCGTCTCGCCCTCGGCCAACTCCATCACCAGAAGCTGCTGGCCGTTGTGTTCCTCGAAGCCGTAGATCGCGGCGATGTTCGGATGGCTCAGGGTCGCCAGAACCTTCGCCTCGCGCTCAAAGCGGAGCAGACGCTCCTTGTCCCGGGCCAACGTTTCCGGCAGCACCTTGATGGCCACGTCGCGGTCGAGGCGCGTATCCTTCGCGCGGTAGACCTCCCCCATCCCCCCCGCGCCAAGCGGATCGAGGATCTCGTAGGGTCCCAAGCGTGTGTTCGGTGTGAGAGACATCTTCAGCCGAGCCTATTGTCGATTGCCGATTGCCGATTGTCGAATGGTGCCTTCGGCGACTGGGAATCCGGGGGCAAAGCCGACCCGATGACTCTGTCCGGTCGCTTGCGTTCCCGGCTCTGATTGTGGCGGCGGAAGCGAGCACGTTCATCCAGAACGAACCGTGCTATGACCTTGGAATTGCTAAACCGCTCGGTAGTCGTTCCAATCCGCCTCCAAGACCGCATGAGCACAAACGAGACACGCTATACCCTCGACCGCGTCGTACGGATGGTGCTCGGCGCCGCGGGGATCGTCATCGTCCTCGGACTGCTGCGCTACCTGTCGGATGTATTGTTGCCTTTCGCGGCCGCCGTGATCCTCGCCTACCTGCTCAATCCGTTGGTGACGGTATTCGAGCGGAAAACGAAGCGCCGAGGACTGGCCGTTGCGTTCACCTTGGGTAGCCTGGGGATCGTCGGATTGGGCGCGCTGATTCTTTTGATTCCGCTGACGCTGAGCCAGGTCGAGCGTTTCCAGGAGGACTTGGCGAAGCTGCGCGACGACTTGGCCTCGTCCATCACCAGGGAATCGCCGACGGAAACAACTGTTCCTTCGAGGCTCAGGACAAGAGTGGCCGCGGAAGGCGCGGGCCCGGCCCAGTCAACGATCGGTTGGACGGAACTCAAGGATGGCTGGACGGACTACCGCCGCGAGGCGGGG
Source organism: uncultured Phycisphaera sp. (assembly GCA_964421865.1). GTDB lineage: Bacteria > Planctomycetota > Phycisphaerae > UBA1845 > UBA1845 > SBAX01. The sequence continues at coordinate 3,228 of CAYQZH010000220.1, forward strand.
ACGCGCTCGCGTTCCGAGCGGCTCTCCGATTTTCGCAAGAAACTGTCCGGGACCTACATAGGGAAGAGTCTGGATGAAGCGGTCCGCTACAGCCACTCGGACGAGTTTCGCGGACTGCTGCTGGGGTTGGCGAAGAAACTGGCCTTGGGGGGATGGACGGTGGTCGCCTTCGCGTTGAACCTGGTCCTCGGTTTGACCGGGCTGATCATCGTCCTTTTGTATCTGGTCTTCCTGCTGTTGGATTTCCCGGAGTACGCGCGGACCTGGCCGACGTTCTTGCCGCCGCAGTACCGTGAGGCCACAGTCGACTTCCTCACCCAATTCAACGACGCCATGCGACGCTACTTTCGGGGGCAGTCGCTGGTTGCACTGCTCACGGGAGCGATGTTCTCACTGGGTTTTTCCATCATCGGGCTGCCCGTGGCCGTGCCGTTCGGGTTGTTCATCGGATTGCTCAGCATGGTGCCCTATCTGCCGGTCGTTGCGCTCCTGCCCGCGATGCTGTTGGCCGGGCTTCGGGCGATCGAAACCGAGGCCGGCTTTCTGGGATCGGTCGTCCTCACCTTGCTGGTGTTCGCGGTCGTGCAGGTGATTCAAGACACGCTCATCACTCCGCGGGTGATGGGGCGGGCCACAGGACTGCGGCCTATCGCGATCCTGCTGGGGGTCTTTGTGTGGGGTAAGCTGCTGGGGTTTATGGGCTTGCTGTTGTCGATCCCGCTGACGTGTCTGGGCATCGCGTACTACCGGCGGTATATTCTTCATCACGTTCCTGCGACGGCCGGCGTTGCAACGGAGCGGAACCCTGCGAAGACGGAGGAATCCTCATGACCCAAACCCAAACCGGAACGTGGATCACCAACCCCGAGGCGTACCGAAAGAAGCTCGAGAGCCTGCTCGGCGACCGGGACCCGCTTACGGTTATGGCCCAGACGGCGGACGCCCTGGCGTGGATCGTCGAGCAACATCCTGCGAAGCTGATGCGCACGAGGCCGTTCCCTGGAAAATGGACGCCGAACGAAGTGATCGGACATCTCGTCGATTCCGAATGGGTCTACGGCTACCGGCTGCGTTTGATCCTCTGCGAGGACCAACCGACGATCCTGGGTATGGACCAGGAGTTGTGGGTCGCGGGCCAACGCCACAACGATCGAGAACCGAAGGACCTCGTCGAGATGTTCCGGGCGATGCGGCAGTTCAACCTCTCCATTTGGCGGCGACTGGGCCCCCAAGAGCTCACCCGCGTCGGTCAACACAACGAGCGCGGTGCGGAGTCGCTGGGGCGCCTCCTACGGATGATCCCCGGGCACGACCTGTCGCACATTGACCAGATCACTCGCTACTTGGATGCGGCCCGGAAGGCCGGATGACGCTCCTGCGGCCGTGGACGACCTTCGCGTCGGACCCCACCTACGACGGCTGCGACCACGCTGTAATCAGATTCCCGAAGCCACGCTTCCCGTCCGCTCCCTCGGTTCCCAGACGCGGAGTTCCGAGATTTCGGAGGCGGCGGTGAGCAAGTCGATCTTGTCCGCGGGGCCGTGACGCCAGTTGGACAGGACGACGTGTCGGATCGCGCCGGGCATGAGCGGGCCTCGCCAGTTGTCGTCCGCCGCAATGGGAGTGGCCACAACTTCCGTCCACTCCCGAACGGGCACCTTCCGGGCGTCCAAGGCCGCGACGCGCACGGCGAGCATGGAGACGACCTCCAAGCCCTTGTTGGTGATGGTGACCACGGGACGGAGGCCTTCGGACGGCTCATTGGCCACGAAGCGGACGCTGACTTCCAGGTTCGGAGCGTAGTCCGGGGCCCGGCGGTCGTTGAGTACGTCGCCGATCGCCGGCGGCAGGGCGTCGATCAGGTCGGGCAAGGACGCGACGGTGTGCTCGGCGAAGCCGATGAGGGCCGAGGCCTTGCTGTCCAGGATGCGCAGCGAATAAAGGACCACCGCCGCCCCGGCGGCGATCCCGACCCCGCCGACCCCGAAAATGCCCAAAAACAGGGCAGTGAGCGGCGACATACGCGTTGGGTTGTTCATGGTTGACCTCCTACCGACAAAATCGGATCCCAAAGTGTTACGGCTTCGGGCCGTTGTCGTCCACAGGGGGATTCGGACCCCAGGAGTGATTATTTTGCCCCTCGGGACCCATTTCCTGAAAATCGGGAAACTGGTCCCACCCGGTCATGACCGCCCAGTGTGTTGCCCGACCAGGCTCCTGAGTCCTTGGCAGAATGCGGCGAAGCTTCGGGAGCGGTTTCGGTCTGGTTGCATCTGCCTTGCGACTTCCCGCGCTGTCGCAATCTTGGGCATGCCGCCTTTGAAGTAGCCGGCTTTCTGGAGCTCCTGCTCAAGTCGCTCCCACGTTCCCCCCTTTATTGCATCGAGATTTCGGAAGCTGGCCTTGGACGCGAGGGTGGAAGGCACACGAGGGAACGCGGCGAGCAGGGCCACCACGTCGCCGAAGAACCAAGCCTCCAGTTCCTCGATCGCGATCCGGTTTAGGACCTGAAACGCGATCCGCCCTTTCTTGTTCGTATTTGTAGAGAGCCCGGCGTCACGTGCGGCGCGTTCGAGACGCTTTTTCAATTGGTTGCAGTCGTCGCGGTCGAGATCGACGAGTACCGCGATACGCCCGTCGCTCGGCAACCACCTCGCATAGCCTCGGAGTTTCTTCGGCAGGGCACGCAGTATATCCGGCTTCCCCTGATGCGGGTGGACTCGAAAGCTGATGTTTGGTCCCAGTATCCGTGGGAGCAACTGCGTCATCGCGGCCTCGGCCGACGGTTCCTCGACCAGAAGTTCGATGTGCATCGGGTTCCACCGTCACGATCGCTTCGGCGGGCGCTCTTTGCGCGCCGGCGTCCTCGCTGTTTGCATCGCCCGTTCACCGCCGGATGGGTCCCCCACCCCGAAGTGGCCCTCCATCCAAAGAAAACCAAGCGACGCTCCCTCGTCTACGAACTCCTTGATGCCCTCTACGGTAGAGGCTTGCTGAGCTCTGGTGTACCCATCTTCGCCACGGTACATGAGCCAGGTTTCCGACGGCTTCAATCCGTTGACGAAGAACGGCGAATGCGTCGTGATCATCAGTTGCGTACGTTCGGAAGCGGTTCGACACTCCTCCGCAAGTTCCAGGAGGAGACGGGGGTGAAGCTGGTTCTCCGGCTCTTCAATCCCGACGAGCTGCGGGGGGGAGGGATCGTACAGGACGACGAGATACGCGAGCATCTTCAGGGTTCCGTCCGATGCAAACTTCGCCAACACCGGGCGATCAAACGGCGCGTCCTTGATCTGCAAGAGAAGACGCCCGTCCTTCATAATCTCGGGATACACGCTCTCAAGGCGGGGTACCCGTTGCGATAGGACCTTGAGAATCTTATCAAGCAAATCCCGGTGCTGCTCCTGTAGATACTGAATCACGTTTGGTAAATTGTCGCCCCACTGCGTTAGCCGTTCCTGCGGACCCGCTTCCGGTTGTCCGCGGGTATTGTCTGCGGTAAGGTAGGATAAATACCAATCCGTGATAAACCGACGAAGGGCGCTCACTCGCGGGTGTTTGGCGAACTGGCCGAGTGTGTTGACGGCCAAGAGCTCTCGCGATTCCAACCGCTCTTCGATCCGTTCATCCGTCTCTTTGGGCTTATCGCCCTGTATGACCTTCCCTGATCCCTGTGCGAAGTCGAGAAAGTTGAACGGGCGCCCAGCCTTCCCGGCTTTTCGCGTCCATCGCAACCATTCCTTGGAAATGTAGGGGCCTTTCTGATCCTCATTGATCTCCAGATGATACGTAATGATCGGGAGCTCATGCTCACGGTACTTTACTTCGATCGTGATCGGACCGTCACCGCCGCGGGTCCGCAATTCCTTGAAACGCCCTCGTTTGTCCCAAGCCTTCCGGAGCCCGACGGAAAAGCACTCCGACAAGAACGCAAATACATCGAAGATTGTCGATTTTCCGCTACCGTTCGGACCTACGAATACGGTCAGCGGCGTGAGGTTCTTGAGCTGAACGTCCCGTAAGGCACGGTAGTTTTGGACTCTTAAGTATGCGATCCGCGGCGGAGTAATCAGCGTCTCGTTGTCCATTGCCGTGCTCCCTGCCTTTACCACCACGGTGGCTCCCAGCCGCGCGCGATCCTAAGCCGGTTTCCCGATTCGCTCAAGCCCGCCGTATCGACCGGTTTGCCGGGCTCGACCTGGTCCTGTTTCCGTGGGCTATGCGGTGGTCATCTTCGTCGATTCACTGGGCTCTTCCAGTATCTCGCTCGGCTTCCTCGCTTGCCGACCTTGCGATTCACTCTTTTCGTCCCCGCCGACACGTCGTCTCCGAGTAATCCGTCAAGGTCGGCCGGTTTCGTGCCCCGCTCCACCACAATCGTATCCTCCAACCCCAGGTCATTGGCCGCGGTTTTCTTGAGTACTTTGCCGTGTTCGTCGAATTCGAGGTCGGCCTGGGCGGTATAGGTTTTGGAGAGAT
>CAYQZH010000221.1:0-7641 GCA_964421865.1 uncultured Phycisphaera sp.
GGCCACGATCGCGTTGCCCTGCTCGCTGAGATGGTCGCAGTCGAAATAGTTCGCCCGATCCTGGCGGAGGATGTCGTCGGCCGCCGCTACATCCACCAAAACCGCCCCCTGATTTGCGGCGGCCGCTCGGATGCGTTCGTTGAGCCGGGCGATGTAGACATTGGCGTTTCGAGCCTGTCCGGGCAGGACGACATTCAGCGGTAGGGCGTCGCATCCGGCGATGTCCTCCAGAAGAAGGAAGTACGTCGCCGCATAAACACGCAAGCCGGCGTTCCGCGCCGCGGCCACAGCGGACTCGATGTTCGCCTGTGTTTCCGCAAGGCGCTGGGTCAAGTCGTTGGAGAGCGAATAGTCCGGGTCATCGGGTGAGGCCAGGAGAAACGGGTCGTTGTCCTTGATGAACCCGGTGATGTCGTTCCCGCCCTCCCAGTAGAGCAGCGCGTCCGCGTTCGGAAAGATTCCGTCCGCGAGCAAACTCTTTAGACGGGCCAGCCCTTCCCCGCTCGTCTCACCACCGCCTCCCTCGTTGGCGAACGTTTCCGGCGCTTCGTCGAGCAACGATCGGAGGATGTCCGGGTAATCCCGCGTTGATGGGCCCGACGTGGAAGAGTCGCCGAAGGCGACGTACCGCACGTTCGGGTCGGGTACGCGAATCTCGACACAACCACCGAGAAACAGCAAGGTGACGACCACGCCGAACCTTGTGCGCAGATTGCCGGCGGCTCCGGCGTTCACGCCGAGGTGGGCGTTACACGGAATGAGCACGGCGCGGTGCATCATGAGAACGCGCCACGGCAGTCCGGGTCGACTACTTCGGCTGCGCATCGATCGGGCTCCGCATGCCGTGACCTCGCTTCTTGAGCGCATGAACCGCTCGAACGTCCGCGCGCCGAAACCCGCGGCTCGCCTATTCCACCGTGACGCTCTTGGCCAGGTTGCGGGGCTTGTCGACGTTGCAGCCGCGGAGGACAGCAGCGTGATAGGCGATCAGTTGCAGCGGGATGACGGCCAACAGCGGTTGCAGCGGCTCCAGGGTGTCGGGGACGTAGAGGACGTGCTCGGCGAGGCGCTTGATCTCCCGGTCGCCCTCGGTGGCGATGGCGATGACGCTGCCGCCGCGGCCTCGCACCTGTTGGATGTTGTTCATGATCTTCTCGTATTGCGTTCCCGCGGTGGCGATGACCACGACGGGCATCCCGTCGCTGATGAGGGCGATGGGGCCGTGTTTCATTTCCGCGGCGGGCAGGCCCTCGGCGTGGATGTAGCTGATTTCCTTGAGCTTCAGAGCGCCCTCCAGAGCGACCGGATAGTTGTAGCCCCGGCCTAGATACAGCCAGTTTTCGCGTTCGCAGTAGCGCTCGGCGACGGCACGGGCCTCGTCGGCATGCTCCAGGATGCGGTTGATCTGTGCGGGGATCTGGGACAAGGCGGTGATGAACTGCGTGGCGGCGGCGGGGGAGAGGTGCTTTCGTCGGCCCAGATAGCAGGCCATCAGGGCGAGGACGGCGACCTGGCCGGTGAAGGCCTTGGTGCTGGCGACGCCGATCTCAGGCCCGACGTGCAAATAGACGCCCGCGTCCGTCTCGCGGGCGATGCTGGAGCCGACGACGTTGACGACGCCCAGAGTCAGAGCGCCGCGTTGCTTGGCCTCCGTCAAGGCGGCCAGGGTGTCGGCGGTCTCCCCGCTCTGCGAGACGACGATCACCACCGTGCCGTCGTCGATCACCGGGTTGCGATAGCGAAACTCGCTGGCGTACTCCGTCTCCGTGGGGATGCGGATCAACTCCTCGAACAGGTATTCGCCCACGAGGGCGGCGTGCCAGGCCGTGCCGCACGCCGTGAGGACGATGCGCCGGGCGCGGGTCAACTCGCGGGTGCAGTCGCGCAGACCGCCGAGATGGACGGCGCCTTCCCGCAGGTCGATGCGCCCGCGAAGGCAATTCTCTAGGGACGCGGGCTGCTCGTTGATCTCCTTGAGCATGAAATGGTCGTAACCGGCCAGCTCAATCTGTTCGAGACTCCATTCAATCTCCTCCACGTCCTTGGTCACGGGGATGGCGTCGAGCGTGGTCATGCGAACGTGCTGGGGCGTGATGCGTGCCATCTCGCCGTCACCGAGATAAACGACTTGCGTGGTATGGGCGAGGATGGCGGCGGCGTCGGAGGCCAACAGATGCTCTCCCTTGCCCACGCCGATGAGCAAAGGGCTGCCCTTGCGGGCGGCGACGATCACGTCCGGCTCTTGGGTGCATACCACGGCGATGGCATAGGCGCCGGAGACGTCATGCAACGCCTGTCGCACGGCCTGTTCGAGGTTTCCCTCGTAGAACCGCCCGATGAGCTGGGCCAGGACCTCCGTGTCGGTCTCGCTACGGAATACGACGCCCTGTCGCTCCAGGTAGGTGCGAAGGGCGCGATCGTTTTCGATGATGCCGTTGTGGATGACGGCGATGTGCCCGGAGGCGTCGGTGTGGGGGTGGGCGTTGACGTCGGTGGGAGCGCCGTGAGTCGCCCAGCGCGTGTGGCCGATTCCGGTTGTCGGTCGGGCCTCGAAGTCCAGCATCTGTTCGAGGACCGACAGACGCCCCGCCGACTTGGTCACGCGGACCTTTCCGTCCTCCACCAGGGCCACCCCGGCCGAATCGTACCCGCGGTATTCGAGTCGGCGAAGCCCGTCGATCAGAATGGGCAACGCCGGCCTGCTACCCACGTATCCGATGATCCCACACATACCACGCTCCCCGCCGCCGGGCGACGCCGGTTGTGCCCCGCAGACCATTGAGGCCGGCACGTACCTTTTTTCGGCGTCCCCGAGCCTCTTTTTACTATTATCGGCTCGTTGGACGCGCGAAGCAAACGGACCCGTCCGTGTGGACCCGTCACCTGGGTACGTTACACCCGCTGGATGTTCGGCTTACATCTGTTCGATCGTGTCGATTCCCAGAAGGCGTAGCCCCAGCCGCAGCACGCGGGCGGCGATGTCGCACAAACGCAGCCGCGAGGTCCGCACCGTCTCCGGGGTCGCGTCGATCACGCGGACTCCCAGTTTTTTGTCGTAGAACCGGCTGAAGGCTTTGGCCAAGTCGTGAAGATAGTCCGTCAGCACGTTGGGCTTCAGTTCACGTCCGACGACTTCAATGGCGTCCGCGAATTGGAGCAGCTTCTTGGCCAGGGCGATCTCGGACGGATGATCGAGCAGGATCGGCACATCCGCGGGCAGCTCTCGGAAATCGACTCCGGCCTTGCGACCGATGGAGCGAATCCGCGCGTAGGCGTACAGCATATACGGGGCCGTGTTGCCCTCCATCGCCAGCATGGTATCCACGTCGAACCGGTAATCACTGGTCATGGAATGCGACAGGTCGAAGTACTTCACCGCGGCGAGCCCCACCGTCTCCGCGATCGCGTCCATTTGTTGCGGCGTGAACGACCGCTGCACCCGTCCCTCCTCCGGCGACTGCTCCTCGACCACGCGTCGCGCCCGGGCGACGGCTTCATCGAGCAGGTCCTTGAGCTTCACCGTCCCGCCCTCGCGTGTTTTGAAAGGCGTGCCCGCCTTGGAAAGCATATTGCCAAAGCCGAGGTGTTCGAGGCAAACATCGGGTCCGACCCAGCCGACTTTTCGGGCCGCGGCAAAGAGCATCTCGAAGTGTTGTTTCTGCGCCAAGCCCACAACGTAAACAATGCGCGTTGCTTTCAACGTCTCGACACGGTCCAGGACGGTGGCGAGGTCCGAGGTCGCATAGTTGAATCCGCCGTCGGACTTCCGCACCATGAGCGGAAGCGGCTGGCCTTCGCGGGTCGTGAAGCCATCCAGAAACACGCACAACGCCCCGTCGCTGTCCCGGACGGTCCCACCCTCGTGGTCATCGCGCATCCGCTCCAATCGGCGGATGACCTCCTCCATCCCTTCGTGGTAGTAGCTCTCGCCGCGGTCGATCAGCCGCACGCCAAGGCGGTCATAGATGGCGTGGCAATGGCGCAGCGATTCGTCGCAAAATGCCTTCCAAATCCGCCGCGTCGCCGGATCGCCTCGTTGCAAGGCGACCACGGTTTCGCGCGACTCCTGTTTGAACTTTTCATCGGCGTCGAAGCGGGCCTTGGCCTGCCTGTAGAGAGATTCGAGCTCGTCGATGCGCAGCGTATCTCGTTCACTGATAGGCTCCACGTGGTCGCTCACGTTGATGGTACGCTCAACGCTCACGCCCGTACTGCCGAAAGTCGTGTTCTCTTTCAATCCTGTTTGCAAAGGAGCGTAAACGGGTAACACTTCTCGCAGGTAGGCGACAAGCATCCCGAACTGCGTCCCCCAATCTCCGACGTGGTTTTCGCGATGGACGGTGTGACCTTGGAATTCGAGCACGCGGGCAACGCAGTCCCCGATCACCGTGCTCCGCAGGTGCCCGACGTGCATCTCCTTGGCCAAATTCGGACTCGACAGGTCCACCACGATGACTTCGGGTTTCTCAGTGGGAGGAAGTCCGACGCGGTCGGTATCAAGGTCGTCCGCCGTCGCAATGGACTGGAGCGACCGGGCTAGGAATGACGGCTGGAGTCGGAAATTGATGAACCCCGGCCCGGCAATCTCCGGCCTCTCGCACAGGTCGTCGATCTCCAGCTTCTCGACGATCGCCTCAGCGACCTCGCGCGGCTTCCGTGCCAGTTTCTTCGCCAACCCCATGGCCGCGTTGGACTGGTAATCGCCGAACTTTTCGTCCTGCGACGCCTGAATCTGCGGGTCGCCTTCGACGCCGACGCGCGCGATCGCCGCGCGAACACGATCCGACAACAGTTCAAGGATTGATTTCACACGGCGAATGCTACGATGTTTTCGTGGATTGGGGTACGGGGATGTTCATTGCCTAGGACGGGTTTCACCCACCGGGCCGATCAGCCCAGGGGAACCTTCTTCAGCGGCGCACGGCGGGCGCAGCCCAACCGCAGCGCGGCCTCCCGCGTGTGCGGGGCCGGCACTTCGCTGACGAGTACTAACTTCCGCTACGGAGGGCTTCCCCGGTTCAGGTCCGGCGCCCTTGGTAGCAGTCTCGGCAGAAGACGGGACGTCCCTCCGTGGGCTTAAAGGGGACCTCGGTCGGCTTTCCACAGCCGGCGCATGTGGCCGGGTGCAGTTCCCGTGTCCCGCCGCGGGATCCGCCGCCGCCGTAGCCGCCCATGCGACCGCCGCCACCCCCGCCCCCGCCGTGTCCGCTGCCCGTGGTCTTTCGCTTGGAGCGACAGGCCGCGCAACGTTTCGGCTCGTTGGTGAACCCGCGCTCGGCGTAGCGCTGTTGGTCCTCAGCCGAATGAGTGAAACTTTCCTGGCAATCTACACACGTAATGGTCTTGTCCGCATACGTCATAAGAGGGGCCTCTCGGTTGGGCGAGGCCGGCGAAGCTTCTACGGGGATCCCCTTTGGCCGAGCGGCCACAGAAACCGAGTGGATACTCCTTAGGAAGATCGGCGGTCAAACCCTTATCCAGCGTTCATCAGACGACATTTGCGACCCCTTGTCAAGAGGAATTTTTTGGGCCTGTTTCAGTCAATTTGAACCGCCCGTAGGACCGCCCGTTACGTTTGGGAGCCGTTGCCGGGCGGCGGGGGGCCAGGGGGCGGCTGGGTCGGGGAGGTCGGGGCGGCTTCACGGATGGCAAGATGGCGAGTTAGGAGGGTCACGTCCCGGCGGAGGCGGCGTAACCGGGCGTAGACCATAAAAAAACCAACCAACATGACGATCACCGTGCAATATAGGACAAGATGGGCACCGCTACTGATGCCGAGAGCGTTGGCGACCACGATGGTGAGGTCGGGCAGGAGGATGGCCAGTCCCGTCGCCAGCCAAACGACGGCCCAGGCCAACCCCTCCCGGCGGGTCGCCCAACCGCGCAGCATGGCCGCTAGGCTCAAGCAGAACAGCCCGGTGACCACCGCGACGGCGAGGATCTGAAACAAGTTCATTGCAAAACTCGACCGAGAAGATAGTGGAGCGCGATGCGGATCGCCCCACGGGCGGATTGACCTTTGCGCAGAGAGTACTCCGTGTAACGAATCTGCACCGGGACCTCCCTGAAGCGCAAGCCGGATTGCCGGACCTGGTCGATCAATTCGGTGGCGTGGGCCATCCGTTCGAGACGGAGGTTGATCCGCTGGGCCGCCCGGCGCGAGAAGGCCCGTAAACCGTTATGCGCGTCCGTCAGATTCACCCGGCTGACCAGCCGCGTAAAGAGCACACCGACCCGTAGCACCATACGCCGCAACGGCGGCACTCCTACGCTTTGTCCGAGGAACCGCGACCCCAAGGCGATATCGCACTCGCCGCTGCGGATGGGAGCGAGGAGCGCGGCGATGTCCTCGACGCGGTGTTGGCCGTCGGCGTCGAAGGTGACGATATACTCGGCCCCGCGTTGGAGGGCGAATTCGATGCCCGTCTGCAGGGCGGCGCCTTGTCCGCAATTGATCGCGTGACGCAGGACGTAGGCCGCCACGGTTCGGGCGACCTGCGCTGTGCCGTCGGTTGAGCCGTCGTCCACGACGACGACGTTGGGATAGGCGGCGCGGAGTTCGCCGAGGACGGCGCCGATGGCCGGCGCCTCGTTAAAGGCGGGAACGATGACGAAGACGCCCTCACGTGGCTCGCACGGAGCGTGCGCCGCGGCATCAACGACCTCGCGTTGCGTATCCATTAACGACACCAACCGACCCGGCCACGATCTTTCCTATGGCGCGATGGAATCGTAACCTCTCCGGCCGCAAGGCCAAGACGCACGCGGCGTGACGTCGTGCGCCACGGCGCGACAAGGGGTCGGTGTCAGGTTAGGGGGCAAACATCCTTCCCAACAACCGCCCGGCCTGAAAGGCCGGTCTAAAATAGCCGTGGGCAAAGCGAAGCGACGCCCACGGTTCGCGGGGCATCGCATTTCCCATTCGAGCCTGAAAGGCTCGTCTTGGACGTGGCCTCCGGCGGGCCTAGACGACCCTTACAGGGTCGACTTTTTTCACGGGGACTGCCAATCGGTGGCGGCGTCCACCTGCGGCGGACTTGCCACCGGATTGGATCGACCACCGAACATCACAACCCTGTAAGGGTTGCATCATTCGCGGCGCATTGATGCGACCCTTTCAGGGTCGGATGAATCATGGGAATGCCGGTATCCGTGGGCGGCGTCCGCCTTCGGCGGACTTGCCCACGGCTATTGTCGGTCAGCCTTTCAGGCTGAATACGTTCGGCACGCCGCAACCCCACACAGGCATCGCCACCGCCGTCGGCCCCGCGGGCATCCCGCGTCTTTCGCCTGGGGGATGGCGGTGATGACGCTGCTGGTGCTGACCCCCGGAACAATTGTCATTCGTCGCGCGATGCGGCTGCGAAATGCCGTTGCAGGCTGAAAGCCTGCGCTATTGTAGCCGGTGGCAAGCGAAGCGCCGCCACCGGATTGGATGGGCATCGAACACCACGACCCTGAAGGGGTCATCTATCCCCCGTGAATGGATACGACCCTTTCAGGGTCGGATGAATCAATGATCGTCGTATCCGTGGGCGGCGCTTCGCTTTGCCCACGGCTATTGTCGTTCAGCCTTTCAGGCTGAATCTGGGGTTTGGCCCTTTGGGGCGTCTTTTCAGCACAATTCAAGTGTAGTCGCAT
>CAYQZH010000222.1:0-6201 GCA_964421865.1 uncultured Phycisphaera sp.
ACGGCCCGAGTGTCCCACCGCTGTCCGGGCATGGCGACCGATGAATATCGAATGCGGAATGCGGAATGTCATTCTGAGCGCAGCGAAGAATCTTCTCCCGCGTCTAGATGCTTCGCTGCGCTCAGCATGACTCACTTCCGCATTCCGCATTCCGCATTCCGCCCTTGTTCCCATCTCTTTATTTCCCCTGCGGCTGCTGGGCGCGGAAGGTGACCAATTCGGTCAGTCGTCGCACCTCGGCCTGGTCCTCCCCGATCACCGCCAGTCGACGCAATTGCGCCTCCGTCGCCGCCTGCGGATCGAAGGTCTGGTCCAAGGCGCGGGTCCGCTCGTTGATATCGACCTGCATTCCCTTGAGCACCAAGAGTTCGGCGAGCGTTGGAATCGGCGGCCCGGAGGCGCTTCCTCCCTCCCCGCCGCCGTTTGCCATGTCCGCCTCCGCGAATTCCGTGGACATGGGCAGCGATTGCGTCTCTACCACCGCGGCGATCAACTTCTCCAACTCGCGGGCGATTCGGTCCGTCGTGGTCCGCAACTCCTCGTCGATCTCCCGGGCGTCGAGGCGGTTGCGGCTATCGTCCATCCACCGCGCCACGCGTTTCATGGCCCAGTCGTAGACCACGACTTTCTCGAGATCGGGTAGGACACCCGCGACCATTTCGCGGATCTCGCCCTGCTCGCGCGATAGTTTCGACGCCTCTCGCGCCTCGGTGCGTCCCACTCGTCCGAGTTCGGTAACGGCAGTGTGGAGCTTGTCGATGCCCGCGTTGACCGCACGCTGCGCCGCCAATATGGCTTCCAGATCATCGTGGATGTGCGTCAGCGTGCGGCGCATGGCCTCCTCTTGGCTTTGCCGGGCGAGGGTTTCGAGATCCGCGAGAGCCTCGCCGAGGAGCTTCAAGGCCTCGTCTTGGGCGAGCGTCGCCGAATCGGCGCGCCGCTCGCGAAGCTCTCCCTCGGCCTTGCCCATCGGCGCCGCCGACTTACGCACCAGCCGACCGGCCGCCGCCGCTTTCGGCGCCTCCGCAAGTTCCTCCCCGAGGGACTTGGCGTTGCGCCCCAACGTCCGTTGATCGCCTTCGAGCGTTCCGAACGTCGCCTGGTCGGCGCCGAGCAGACCGGCCTCACCGGTCGCGGATTCCAGCGCCTTCTGTTCCTCGATCAAGGCGGCCACCTGCTCTTCCGCGCGTTCGAGTTGTTTGCGAAGCTGAGCGAGCTCGCGTTCGTCGCGCTCGCGCAGCGCGGCGAGCATCTTCCGCATCGCCTCCGCCGCCGCCTTCTGGTCGATGGCGGCGGCCGCGGTCCGATTGGATTGGATCGCCTCGACCGCCGAATGCAGTCGCTTGGTGATGTCTTGGGCCCGCGCGGCCCGCAGGGCGTTCTCGATGGCGTCGGCCCCGGACGGGTCCTTTTCCCGCGTTCCCGCGGCGAGCTGCTCCATCCGGGCCAGGTGCTGCTCGACGTCGCCGCTGAGCCGCTCCTGCTGCCGCTCCGTCCGCTTGAGCAACGCCGCTTCCGCCGGCGTCAGCGACTCCACGGGCTTTCCCAGCAGCGCCTTGCCCGCCTCGATGGTCTCCGTACGCACCGCATTCTGTCGATCGAGCAGGTCGCGGGTCCGAGAAACAAGGCTCTGAAACGTGCTCCATTGCGACATGGACCGAAGGAGCGCGTTCAATTGGTCGTACGCCTCCTCCTCCGATCGCGCCGCTGACTTCAGATCGTCCTGCTGTGCGGCGGCAGCCACCTGTTCATGGACTCGACCGAGCCACGCGACGGCCTCACCCATCGGTCGGGCCGCGATCCGACGCAGCGCGTCGCCCGATGCCGCCAGACGCGACGCCGACTCCGCGTCGCCCGCATGGTTGCGCTCCATCCTTCCTTTAAGGTCATCCAGACGCACACTCAGTTCACGGACCTGGTGGGCCAGTCGAGACTGACTGCCGGAAAGGTTGGTCAGCGTGTCGCGCTCGCCGCCGCTGAGCTCCGTCGGTTCGCCGTCGGCGCGAATCAGTCCCGCCGTCCGATCGCGCAAGGTCCCCTCCTCGATCGCCACTTGGCGAAGACGCGCTTCCACCGCAGCGAGGTCTTCACGAAGTCGGACTTCGAACTCCCCCTCGCCGATGATCTTGATCCGTAGCGGTGCGGAGCGGCCGATCTGCCCATGACCGTCCGGACCGACATGGTTGTCCTCCGCGGCGATGTCGTAGGTGAGCACGTCGCCCGCGGTCAATGCGGGCGCTGCGACGGACCAAACGTAGGCCGCCACCGCTTCGATGCCGTCCTCCTCGCGAACCACGCGCAGATCATCGGAGAGCGACGTCGTGGATGTCCGGCCTTCGCCCGGCCCCTCGACGCGCAATTCGAGGGCCGTAATCCCGAAGTCGTCCTCGATGCGTGCGACCAGACGAACCGACCCGGTCGGGGTGAGTTCGGTCACGGCCGTCGGTTCGAGAACCGTGACGGTCGGGGCGCTGTCCGGCGTCGCGCGGATGGTATAAGCCGCTGCGCCGCGATTAGCGAAACCGTCCTCGTCGCGAAGCTCGACGCGGAAGGTTATGTCCTCGACGACCTCCAAGCGGCTGGTGAGTTGGCGAGGGTCTTGAGGATCGACGACCAGCGGTCTCAGTTCGCCGCTCTCCGCGCGCAGCCCGGCCGTGGCTCCGGTCGGATCGGAGGGGATGGGTTTGCTGGTGCGGAGCGTGATGGCGACGTGCCCGCCGGTGGGCGCGGCTACCGGTCCACCGGTGAGGTCAACCACGTGGGCGGCCCGTGTTTTCGCATAAGGAGGCGGCTCGATCGTAGCGAGTGCTTCGACCACTTCGGGGCGGCGAACCACGCGGATTCTCGACGGTTGCCGCACCGTGGTGTCGTCGCCCGCTTCGAACCAGTATTGTAAATCCTCGGTGATGACGTCCACGGTGGTGTAGAACGTGCCGTCCTGGTCGCGCTGCAAGGCGAGGACTTCGGTTCGTCCGTCCGGTTCACGTAAACGGACGACGCCGCGGAGAGCGTCGTGCAATCCGCGTTGAATCTCCATGCGCACGGTTGCGGATTCCCCCAGCGCCACGGTCTGCCCGCCGGTGAGCGGCACGATGGCGACGGTGCGAGGCCACTCGATCGCGCCCCACGGGTGGACATAGCGATACAATCCCGTCTGCGACCATCCCGGGGCGAACCCCACGACAGCGCCCAGGACCACAAGACCTGTGGCGAAGACGGCGCCGCGGATGGCGAGGGGTCGGATGGATAAGGCCGCTCCGAGCGGCAGCTCCCGGATGGTCTGTTCCGTCTCGGCGATGACCTGCCGCATCATCGTCGCCGATCCCCCGCCTGCGGCGGGGCGCTCCAGGAAGTTGACGGTGCTGGAGAGTCGGTCTTGAAGGGCCCGGAACCGACGTTCGAGTTCGGCAGCCAGTTCGTCGATCCCCACTCTCGCTCGTAGCGGCCGCACGACCCAATGCAGCGTCGCGCCCACGAAACCCGCGACGAACATCAGCCCGCCCGCCGTTCGCAGCAGCGGCGGAAGCCAGAACAGCCAGTCGAGGGCGATGACGGTCAAGAGCGAGGTCACTCCGCCCGCGACGACGGCGAACAATCCGTAGGTAACAAGCCTGCGCCGGACCGTCCTGCGCAGCGCGGTCAGGTAGGCTAGGATGACGCTCGACTGTTCCATTCCCACACTCAACGGACGATCGGCGGGGACATTCGAGGTGTGCCACGGTTGTGTCAGCCGTGGCCGTCACTGCCGACACGGCAGTGGCACCTGTGCCCAACCCCGAGGCCCTAAAGCAGCCCAAACGCCTTGCGCAAGCCCCACTCCGTGGATATCATAAGCACGAAAAGCATCAAAACCAGTTTTGAGTCCCATAAAGTCTCGACAACATCATCGGGAATCTGCACGCTGCGATCGCGGACGGTGGCGAATTCGCTCTCCAATTGGTCCAGTTCCAGCACCCGCCCGCCGGTGGCGGCGGCGATGCGCTCCAGCGCCTCGTAGTCGGCCTCGGGACGCCGGGCCTCTAAATCGGGCCGTTCCACGCGAACCAACACGGACGCCGAGCGGTCCCCGGGTCGGGGGGAGACGTCCGCCGCCTCCAACGAAAAGCCGCCCGGATGCGGCGGGACGTAAGCCCCCTCGAAGATACTCGACTGTGGACTGATGCGATGGGCTTCAAACCGCGTCGGGATGAGCAAGCCCCCGGACGGCTCGTGCGCGTCCACCGTACCCGATTCGGCCACGGCGACCGGCAACGTGTCGTGTTGTTGGGACAGCAATTGGGCGTCGAAGAACTCGACCTGGACCCGCACCGGCTCGCCGTAGGCGTAGGTCCGGCGGTCGGTCCGGAGAACATAGCGACGGTCCTGTGAAGCGCGGGTGTCGCGCATCAGCTCTCGCGCGACCTGCACCCAGTAGCTGTCATGCAGTAACTCGCCGTTGTGTCGCCGCCAGCGCCAGGTGTCGTCGGTCGCCTGAAAGAAGATCTTCCCCGCCCCGTATCGTCCGGTGACCACGATGGGCATAGGCCCGGCGGCGGTGCGTAGCGTGGGATGCTCCGCCAACACGGACGCCCCGGGCTTGGGCCCCAGCGTCCTCGCCACCCAGTACAGCTCGGGCAGTGAATCGAATAGCGCCGCACTCGCCGCACGATCCGCGGCGAAGCGGAAGATGCGGCTCCGTCGGCCTTCCGGCGTCAGCCGCGGGCGGTAGCCGAACACCAGCGCCGCGTCGTAGCGACCGAGAAAGCCGGGGTCGATGGAAACCGGAATCAACTTCTCCAACGGCGTCCCGAGGTACCGATGCGGCGCCGCTCGTTCCCCCGCGATCAACCCGAATCCGCCGCCTTCATTCCCCACGAAATCCAGCAGGATGTTCATCTGGGCCGCCGTCAACCATCCGCCGCGCGGATCGACGTCCCCGAACAGCACAACGTCATAGCGACTCAATTCTTCCGGCGTATCGGGAAAGCGCCCGATCGGCTCGGTCCCTTCCTGGACGAACTGTTCGTCGGCCTCGATCAGCAGGCCGCTCATCTGCATCGTCTGCTCGCGGAGCAGCGCGTTCTTGAGGTATCGGTACTCGTACCGCGGATACCCCTCCACGAAGAGCACGCGCAATCCGCCCTCCAGGATGGTTACGTCCACTCGCTCCGCGTTGTTCTGAATGTTGGTCTCGCCCGGCAGCGGCGCGACCTCGACACGGTATCGCGTGGTCCCGCCTTGGGTGGGCTTGGTGTGCAGTTCGACGGTCGTGGCCCCGACCGAGGGATCGAGGGAGACGGTCTGCGCGGCGACCGTCGTTCCGCTTCGCTCGTCCACCAGGGCGACGCGAACCGGCGTCGGTTCGCTCAGCCCTCGCGCCGAGAGCTGCGCTTCGACGGCCAGCACGTCGTTGACGAACACGCCGTCTTGGGCGCGGACGGGGCCCACTTCGATGTCCCGAACCGGGTCCGGCGATCCGATGCGCAGGGGGAAGATGGGAATCTGCCGCCCGGCCGCGAGGTCCAGCGCGTCCTGAAGGCTGGTCGGCTGGGTTGCGCGGCCGTCGCTGGCCAGGATCACCGCCGCGAGTCGCCGGCCCTGGGCCTTGTCGATCACCTGACGGATCGCGCGGGCGAGGTCGGTGCTCATTCCCTCGGCCTTGGCCGATTGCACGCTTTCCACCAGCGGGGCGAGCGCCGCTTCGGAGTCGGCGTAGCCCTGCGGTTCGGCGGCGCCGGAGAACGTATACAGTTGGATGGCGTTGTGTTCGAGCAATCGTCGAAGGGGCGCGGCGTCATCGCCGGTGACGGCGGCTTGGACGCATTCGATACGGGAATGGTCGTCGAGGGCCGCCGGCTTGCTCAATCCGGCCCCGCGGGCAATCGCACTCGCTGCGGCTTCATCCGAATAACGGTCCCGCGTGGTCATGCTCAAGGATGTGTCCAACAGCACCGCGACGTGGGACGGCTCGACGCGGTTTCGTTGCCACACCAGCGACGGGCGGCAGAGCATCGCGGCAACCAAGGCGATGACCCCGCAACGCACCACGGCCAGGGTCAGACGGCGACCGGACGACGTGCGTTCCCGCCGGTAGACAACCGTTACCCAGGCCAGGGCGACCAGCCCGAAGCTGAGCAAGACCCACCCTGCAACCTCGTTCTCCCACTTCAACAGAAGCGGCGCGTCGCGCCCGAGGCGGATGTCGTGAAGGTCGAGAAGCCA
>CAYQZH010000222.1:6301-7640 GCA_964421865.1 uncultured Phycisphaera sp.
AGCGCCATGGAGGCGAGTTCCGTCGATTTCGCGGCCACGGGCTGTTCATCCGCCGCCGCCGCAGCGCTAACCAGACGGACGGGTCGATCGAGCGCTGCGGCCAGCCTCGCCTCATCGATGCTCTTCAGATCGGAATCCGTGGGATCGACATTGGCGGCGACGACCCGCGACGTCGGCCCGATTGACAGGGTCGCCAATTGTGCCCGCTCGACGGGACCGTAGGTCAAGGCCAAGGCTTCGCCATGCGCGACCACCGACGGCTCGAACGCCGCCCCTTCGCTCGTGGTGACCCGCAGGGGCAGCGAACTCTCCACCGGGGTGAGCGGTTCGACGACGCTCTGACCGACGAGCACGTTGCGTTGCTCGCCGTGCGGCGGGACCAAATAGGAGACCGCGTTCAGCATCACCGCGACGTAGTCCCCCTTGGCCGGAAAGTTCGTCCAGTCCATGTTGGCCGTCGTCGTCCATACCAGCACTCGCCCCTTCCCGAACGCCGACGCCACCAAGGCCGGTGCGTCATTGCCGTACCGCAGAACCACCTCGGCCCGACGGGTGTCGAGTTCGATGGGGAGGTAATGCTCGACGCGGGCGAGGAAGAGTCCGCTGGTGGGGTGGGCCGCGAACTCGGCCACGATGGGGTGAACTTGGCGATCCAGTTTGAATTCCGTCGCCCCGGCAGGGGTCGAGGCGAGGTCGATGGGCCGGCCGATCTTCCCCGGCATAAGCCCCGCGCCGCCCGCGTAACCGTAGCGGTTGTAGTGGTCGGCGCTGACCAGATCGCCCAGGAAAACGAGCAGCCCGCCGCCCGCGGAAGTGAACCGCTCGAGTTGATTCCATTGCTTCGCCGACAATTGTCCGACGTTGCACAGCACGACCACGTCGTAGGCCGGGAGCGCTTCGCCTTCCAGCTCGGATTCGGTGATGACCTTCGGCGAAACGAGATTCGTCGCGCTCGATCGACTTTCCATCGACGCCGTCGAGCGACGCAGAGCGGCGGCTTGATTCGGTGCTAGCGCGGTGGCGAGGAATCCCGCCTGCCCGTCCAGCAGCTTCACGCCCGGTCGCCCGTCCACGAGTAACACCGGTGCGGATTCACGGACCTCCAGCGAGAGATAGCGGGCATCGTCGTCCTCCAGCCTGTTCTGCGTCGGGGCCAGGATTCGTGCTTCGAGTGCGTGAGTACCGGCGGTGGAAAATTCCGTCGAAACGCTGGACACCACGGACGACCCCGGCTCCAGTCGTGGAAGCTGTTCTCGGCGGAGGATCTGCCCGTCGCGGCGCACTTGGAGGACCGCATTTCGTACGCTCGACTCCCCGAAGTTGGTGACCTCTACGGTGA
>CAYQZH010000223.1:0-7562 GCA_964421865.1 uncultured Phycisphaera sp.
CTGGGATAGCTTCGCCCCCGGAGCCGATCCATGACTTGTGTAGAACAACAAGGGCTGAGCCCTGGGTGTCCACCGCCAGCATCACCCTGGGGCTCTCACTGTTTACGTTGGCCATGCTCGGCGGAAACGCCATCGCCGCCGAACGGGCCGACCGGTCGGCGGAGTTCCTGGCCTACTTGCCGGTGTCCCGCTGGACGATCCTCGCGGGCAAGTCGCTGATCGCGCTAACGCCGGCGGTAGGGATCTGGATGGTGAATCTGGCCTTCCTATTCTGGGTCGCTCCTCGCCTGGCCGAGGGCGTCTCGGCGGCGGAGATGGTTCGGCGTCCCGAAGTCCGTGAATTTTTCGACGTTTTCGGGTCGACATCGGTCCTTCTATTCGGGGCCGGTTGGTTCTGGTCAGCGGTCCTCAACTCTCACGGGCTCGCGACGGGAATGAGCTTCGTCACATTGGCCGTCGTCGTCGTCGGGATGATCGGAATTGAGTACGGCCTGGGTATGGTCGGTTTTGTCACGAACCAATCGCTCGTGACCACTTTTCTCATCGTGGGGATCGGCGGCTACGTAGGCGGGTGTGCCTATTATCTGCACCGCTTGGAGCCGTGACCAGGCCGCGCGGTGCCCTTCGCCGGGATTCGGGCGTGAAACGCCGCCGGCGTTTCGGTTCGGTGACGGATTCCCGGTACGGCAAGTCCAGACGCACATCGCGGGTGGGATCGCGGGTGGTATACTATGGGAACGAGGTCGAAGGGCGAGGAACGTCGGAGCTATGCCGAAGCGACGCGACTATTACGAGGTTCTTGGAGTATCGCGCTCGGCCACGGACGCGGAAATCAAACGCGCCTACCGCACCCTCGCCAAGAAGCACCACCCCGACCGCAACCCCGGCGACGCTTCCGCGGAGGTGAAATTCAAGGAGGTGCAGCGCGCCTACAGCACCTTGATCGACCCGCAGAAGCGGGCGGAGTACGATCAATTCGGCGAGGCGGCGGTGGGGCAGTGGAAGACCACGCCACAGGGGCAAAAGGTGTATCAATGGGGCGGCGGATCCACGGTCGGCGTTGACGATTTGGAGGATTTGTTCTCCGCCTTCGGCGGGGGCGAGGCCCCCAGCGTCTTCGAGCAGTTTTTCGGCGGCCCAGCGCGCCGCCCCGGGCGCACGCCCAAGCCTCGCCGGGCGGGTGACGAGGAACGAGACATCGCCCTCGCCTTCGATCAAGCGGTCAACGGCGCAACGATCGCCTTACAGGTGAACTCCGGAGATCACGGACCCGCGCAGCGTCTGGAGGTCAAGATCCCGCCGGGGGTCGAAGACGGGCAGAAGATCCGCCTCAAAGGTCGAGTCCCGGGTCTCAACGGCGGCCCGCCGGGCGATTTACTCCTCCGCTGCCGCATTGCCCCGCATCCCTACCTCACGCGAAGCGGTGCGGACATCTACGTCGATGTCCCCGTCAGCGTCACGGAGGCCGCCTTGGGGGCGAAGATCGAAGTGCCCGCGATCGACGGCCGCACGACGGTCACGCTGCCCCCCGGCACGCCCAGCGGATCCAAACTTCGGCTAAGGGGCCGGGGAGTCAAGAGGGCTGGAGGAACTGAACGGGGCGATCAGTACGTCGTGATCCAAATTGTCCCGCCCAAACCGTTGACCGACGAGCAGCAACGGCTATTTGAGCAACTGCGCGGCGTGGATTCTTCCAATCCGCGTTCGCAGTGTCCGTGGGAGCGAGGGGCCTCCCAGTGACCTCCGGCACGCCAGGCTCGGAGCAAAATCGCACCCGGATGGGGCTTGTATTCCTCGTGGTCGGCGTCGTCCTGGTGATGTGGGCCTGGGGAAGCTGGATCTTCCGCGCGTCCGTCCCGGCGGAGACCGCGGGCAGACTCGCCGAGCACGTGACCGCGGCCAAACCGGGTGTGGTCCGCGCGGCGCGATTGTCGCCGTGGGTTCTCTTGGTGGGTCTATTGCTCGTTCTCGTGGTCCTTTTCGGAAGCTACACACTGGTTCGAGCCATGCGCCGGCATCGCGCCCTCGCCGATCGGAAACGCCCGCCGCCGACCCCCGCGGATGACGCTTGGGCCATGAACAAACTACGCAATCGGCCCGATGACGAGGAGTTGTAGGGCCGATGCTCAAATTGCCAATTGCCAATTGCCGATTGCCGATTGCACTCCGAACCCCAAGCGCCAGCGCGGGGCCATTGGGCCGGTCGCCGGCGCTCCCGGTTCGGATTGGCAATCGACAATCGAAAATCGACAATCGAAAATTCTCCGGTCCGTGGGTGTTCGTCCATGCAACTTAATGGCACCGTCGCCCTTGTAACCGGCGGGGCGAAACGCGTCGGACGCGCCATTGCCCTGGAACTCGCCCGCGGCGGCTGTGACGCGGCCGTCCACTATCGTCGGTCACAAGCGGACGCGGACGCAGTGGTCGCGCTCGCGAAAGGATTGGGCCGACGGGCGATCGCCGTCGAGGGCGACCTCACCGACCCCGCCGCCTGGCCGCGGATCGTCCAACGCACCGTCGAGGAGTTCGGCCGGCTCGACATCCTGATCAACAACGCTTCGATGTTCCTTCCCCTTCCCGTTCCGGGCGCGCCGGGAGATTCGCTGGATGGTTTTGATCCCCTGCTTTGGGACGAAATGCTTCGCACCAACCTCACCGCGCCGGTCGGGCTGTGCCATCACGCTCGACGACACTTGGCCGCAAACGGAATGGGAAAAGTCGTGAACGTGTGCGATATTGCCGCCGATCGCCCTTGGCCCGATCACTTGGCGTACTGCGCCTCCAAGGCCGGGCTGGTCGCCGTTACCAAGGCCCTCGCCCGGGCGCTGGCGCCGGAGGTTCAAGTCAACGGCGTGGCCCCGGGGATTGCCGTCTTCCCGGATGCGTATTCGGGCGAACTTCGCCGACAACTCGTCGGTCGAGTCCCCCTGAGCCGACCGGGTACGCCGGAAGAGGTCGCCCTGCTCGTGCGTTTTCTCGTGGAATCCGCGAATTACATCACCGGCCAGATCATCCCCATCGACGGCGGCCGGAGCCTGGTGTGAACGGGCCTTGACCGCGAAAGAACGTCAATGCGATGGCCGGAACAGGAAAGCCGGTGAGAATCGAATCGCGTCCCGTTTTCTGGGCCCGATCCCCCGGCGCCCGGGGAATCAACGCGACCTGAGCCTGAAACAAGCCTTCGGATCTCTGTCCATGTCTTCGCGGGTTTCATGCTCAAATATTCCCCGATCTACTAGCGAGAGCAGGAGCTTCTTCGCGGCGGGCCAACTCCTAATGCTGGTGAGTCGCTGCACTTGGCTGACGTTGATGCGCCCGTGTTCTGCGGCGAAATTAATCACGCGTTTCTCGTCCTCCTTGAGCGATTTGAAGATGGCTTCCCCTACCAACGCGGCAGCGTCCGAATCAAGCCATACCCTCCTCTGCTTGATGTTGTTGCGCAATGTAACCCGCACCTGGTGGTAGGTGTCACTACGCTGAGCAAACTCGGGAACTGGGAGGTTCATCGAGGTCATCGTGTCGCGCATGCGCCGCGTTCCTTCGCGCGCCTGCTTGACGAACCGCAGGTAAAACATCGCGTCCATGAGGTATGGATTGCGCGGGTGTTGCGTCTCGTAAATATTCTCGGGGTTGACGATGCCCGGGAATCCCCCGGGACTCTCGATCACGAGGCGGTCGTCGAACATCTTGACGAAGATATTCATGTTGCGCAGCCCGTAAGAGCGATGAACGCACGCGTTCACGATCGCTTCGTACCAGGCTACCTCCGGATATTCAGGCGCGGTATAGAATTTTCCGTCCGGTCCTAATGCGCTAAACATCCGGAGTTGTGAACGGATGACATCTGCGGCGCGCACGATCAGGTTGGGCAGCGGGGCCTCAATCATGTCGTCCCTAATGGCGTTGAACTTCTCTCCAACTCCCTCCTGTTCTCCGTCGAACCGCAGGAACCTAATGCGGGCGCCCGCGACGACCCCCACGGGGTCCCTTGCGAAGAGAAGGGCGCATGCCTTGTTAGGAACAAAGCCTCGCGGGCCGCGTCTCCCTAAATGCCGCAACTCCAAGATCTCCGCTTCGTCAAGCGTCAGGCTCAGATCATGGCTCTGGGAATAACTTGCGACGAACTGCCGGACTAGGTCAGCGTCAAAGTCATCTGGGTAGGTTAACTGACTGCAAGCTTCAAGCTCGTCGGTCACTTCGCCTTTGGCTATCTGCAACTCGCGCACTTCTTCGTCGGACAACTTTCGCTTGCGGTCTCCCTTTCGCGTATGGACCTCGCCTTTGGCATTCTTGACGACTTTGGTCTCCCGGTAATGGACACGGAATAGCAGAACGAAGTCCTCCGAGCCGTCTTCTCGCGCGAACGACACCCGACGGGTCTCATAAATTGCATCAGGGCAGTATGTGTCGCGGGCCTGTTCAAGTTGGTTCAGCTGTTTAGTGGATAGCACGCGGCACCCATCGAGCGAGCCATTGTCACCTACGCCGATGGCAATGACACCGCCAGCCGGTGGTGAATTGGCGAAGATCACGAAGTAATCGCCCAGGTCGGCTGCATGAATGCCTGACGGCTTGCGCTCGAACACGGCGTTCTCTCGCAGCCTACGCAAAAGGCGTTCGTCGGCTCGCGCCATTATCTCATCAGGCGTCAGTAGCTCTGCGGGCCGCCGCCAGTTGAACTCCATTTGCCCCGTGACTGCCATCGGTGCGCTTTCTTCCCGGCCGACCAAGCCCGAACGGTCCGAGTTCAGGCGGTCAGCGCAGTGGTCGTCTTGGATGGATGATCGCCGCGCCCGAAGCGCAGCTCGATTACGGCGAAAAGCCCGCTGGACTCCTCTTCGGCACGGCGCTTGGCCATAGCGAAGTACGCCGGCTCGACCTCGACGCCGACGCTGTTTCGGCCGCATTTCATCGCGGCGATGCTGGTGGTCCCTGAGCCTAGGAACGGGTCGAGCACCGTGTCGCCGACGAAGGAGAACATCCGCACCAGCCGGTAGGCCAGTTTCAGCGGGAACGGCGCGGGATGGTTCTTGGTCGACGCGCCGGTGATGCTCCAGAACTGCTGGAACCACTGGTGGTATTCTTCCTTGCCCATGCGGCTGGCGTTGCGCTGGGCCTCGGTCGGCTTGCGATATCCGCCGGGCTTGCGCTGCATCAGGATGAACTCGATATCGTTCTTGATGATGGCGTTGGGTTCGTAGGGCTTGCCCAGGAACTTCGTGCCGTTGTTGACCTCGAAGTTGGCATTAGCGATCTTGTGCCAGATGATGGGGTTGAGGTTGTCGAAGCCCAGCTTGCGGCACATGACGCAGATGTCCGCGTGCAACGGCACCACCACATGCCGACCGTGCTCGCGGCGCGACAGGCACACGTCACCCACCACGCAGACTAGCCGCCCACCCGGCACGAGCACTCGGTAACACTCGGCCCACACCTGGCGCAGGGCCTCGAGGAACTCCTCATAATCCTTCACGTGGCCAAGCTGATCGGGACTGTCGACGTATTCCTTGAGCGTCCAGTAGGGAGGTGATGTCACCACCAGATGGACCGAGCCATCGGCTATAAAGCCAAGCTCCCGAGCGTCGCCCTGCACAAACCGGTGCAGCGTCTTGGGGAACTGGTTCATAGTTGCTTCCTGGTCGCGGCGTACGCTGCCATTTTACCCATGAGCGATGCCGCCAGCGCACGAAAGCTCAAGTCAGCGCCAGGCTCCACGTATTCGCCCGCCTGTCCCGCGACTGGCGGCGATGTCAAGAATGCCGCCGCCTCGTAGTGCCGCTCAAGGACCAGCTTTCGGCAGAACAGCTCATACCGTTTCATGTAGGATGCGTCCTTAAACTCGGCGAAGACCGGGAAATGCGGTTCCTGCACGCTCACCGGGGACCGGGCCTTCGCACAGTCTTCGAGCAGGAAGACATACCCCAGCCATGGGCGCGGCGAGTCGGCAAATGCGCCCTCCCGGTACGCTGTCCAGAGGTCCAGCGCGCTGCCCATGGCCTCTTCGCTACGATTGTTGAAGTTGTTGCCGAAGGATGGGCCGACCTGGCTCTTGAGTTCCAGCACCGCCAGAAGGTTGCCATCGGCAACAACGAGCAGGTCCCATTGCTTGGTGGGCCGGAAGTAGCCCGGCAACTCCAGGGCCCGGTTTCGGAAGATGCATGCGTCAGGTAGGCCGGCGCGAACGATCAACTCGCACAGCACCTTGACGAAGCCATCCATCTGCTTGCCGCCCGTGACGGCGCCGCGCGCCCCTTGATCCGCAGTACCGCTGGCCATCTGCCTCTGGATTTGCGAGCCGCGCGTTGTCCAGAAAAACCGCACCGCTTCCCGCACCTGCTCCCCAACCCCCGAGAGGTCGATGTTCATGCCCAGACGATAGAGCCGCCCCATGGTTGGTCAAGTCTAGTAAACGGGACGCGAATCGATCTGACGGCCGGGTTGCCGGGGTGA
This sequence comes from uncultured Phycisphaera sp., assembly GCA_964421865.1. Taxonomy (GTDB): domain Bacteria; phylum Planctomycetota; class Phycisphaerae; order UBA1845; family UBA1845; genus SBAX01. The sequence goes on from CAYQZH010000223.1 coordinate 6,451, forward strand.
TTTCAAACCATGCCCCGAGGACCGAGGCGCGCTCCCGGCGGTCGGGCGTGAAACGGCGCTACAATGGACCGCCCGGTTACGCTGAACCGGCGGAGGAGTCTTTACGGCATAGTACGCCGACGTCGTTGCTCAGGCGCTGGACGGTGCTGTCGAGCACCTGCTCGCTTTCGTAGCTGCTTTGCTGAAGGGCGCCGCGCACGGATTGGACCTTGTCCACACGCACCTCGGGGAGTTCACGAAGCCGCTGCTTCCAATGCTCCAACGCTGGGCCGATCGAATCCATGCTCTTGCTGCGCTCCGTCACGTTCGCTGTTTGGGACATGTCGGTGACCCTCGCGGTCGTCCGGAATCCTCGTAAGCCCCGACCGAGGCCGTGACTGCCGCTCGCCGTCCGTCGGGTGCTATCGACGAGCGAAGGGTCCGAGTTTAATTCCGCCCGATATTCGTGGGCTTGGACGGCGGGGGGTGGTCAGTCGTGCGGGGTAGAACGTGAAAGACGAAACCGAGGTCCCCCAGTCCTCGCCGCTCCCGTTTCGGTCGCGTCGAGCCGTCCGCGAGACGCGGGCTCCCCGCTCCCTACTCGGTCGCGTGGGGCCTCCTCGGTGGCGTCGAGAGTTTGCGAGTCACCGGTTCCTATCGTGCGGGTTTGGCCGGCTTCGGTTCGGCGAACTTGTGGTCCAACTGTTCGGGATGGCCTCTAAAACCGGTGATCTGAGGAACGTCCTCGGGTTTCTCGTTGGGGTGCACGGCGAACACCTCGACGCGGACGATTTCCTCGAAGGGGAGCGACACGACGAAAGCCCCGACCTTGTAATGATCGTCCACCGGCATGCACTCGAAAACCAGGTGGGCCTTGCTGCCCACCTCGGCGATCTGCTTCACTTCGTAACTGAATCCGTCGCGAAGGTAGATCAGCGTCCGGGTCTCGAGTTCGGCGAAGAGCTTTTGAATCTCGGCGTGTTCGGCGTGTCCCTCCGGTGGAACGTCGGGAAAATGGTTGACCGCACAACGCCACCTGGCTTCGTCTTGCTGCTCATGGAAGGCCGGGCCGTGGAACCAATCATAGTTGAACATGCCGCACAGCCCCCTTGCCTGCCCGTTCCAGGGTCCGG
>CAYQZH010000224.1:0-7561 GCA_964421865.1 uncultured Phycisphaera sp.
CCGCGTCGTTGCTCGAGCAAACCGGGGTGTTGCAGAGGCAATCCGCGTTGGAGGGCGCCTTCGACGGGTCGCAGGGGTGTCCGTTATAGTTCGGACTTGACCCCGCACCCGAACAGATACCGTTGCTGGCGGTGTCGAACTTGGAGAAGTTCTGCGGCACGGTCTGAAACGGCAGTGACACCGTCGCCGGGTTGTTCCTGGGGTCGGGGTGCTGCAACTCGACCAACTCCACCTTGATGGCGTTTAGCGCTGCCGCGGCGGTCGCCGCCGCCGCGTGCGGGGTCACCTTGAACTTGAGGGACCGAGTGGTGCGATCGGGGCTTGTATCAACTGCATCCCACTCGATGACGCCCGCGTCCTGACCCGTCGTAGTCGCCGCCGGCGACCAAAACCCGCCGGTGAGCGCGTAACCGATGCCGGAAAGTTTCCCCGCGTCGGGTTGCCCGATGGTTCCACCAAGCCGATACGTGCCGCCGGTGAGGAAGGTCACGCCGCCGGAGTCGATGGTGCTCTTCTTGATGACGTATGGGCCGCCGGATTGAGCAAGGGCGGAAGTCGAAAGTATCGACACGGCGCACGCAATCAGAGCCGCGGGCGCCAGCCCGCGGACCGCTCTTGTCACCGGGCTAGCGCCCGGTGCTCTGATCGGAGCCGCGAGCGGGAGCGAGCGGACCGCGTGAGTGGCGAATGTCGAAAAGCGAATGGCGAATTTCACGGTCGATTCTCCCTTCCTGAGTCCCGTAGGGACGCAAGATCGTAGCCCAGGGCGCAAGCCCTGGGGACACGAACGCCCCGCGATGAACAAGCCCCGAAGGGGCGAAAGAACCTTGAATGTGCCGCTCCTACGGGGCTTGTGACAGGTTGTGGCACCCGATCCCCAGGGCTCCCGGCGCGCCGGGATTTCATTCTGCCCTGGGCTATTCTCGGTCGCCCCCTGGGGGGCTGGGAGGTTCATTGCTCTGTTGTTGCTTTTCATCGCTCTACTCCTTCCTCTCGCCCGGCGACTGGCGAGTCGCTTGCTCGTTCATCAAGGGCGCCTTCTCCGACTGCGGGATTGAGCCGATGCCCATTTCCCGCGTATGCCCAAAGAGCTCGGGGTGGAGGTACTTGCCACGATCCTCCGGCTTCTTGTTCTCCTCGACCACCATGGGATGGGCCTTCATATACGCGTCTTGGCGGACGCCCGTCACCGTCCAGGAGACTTTCATCCCCGGCTTGCCCCCGGCGATCCGGAAGGAGTTGTTGATCACCTCTTCCGCAATGTACAGATTCGGGCCCGGCGCACCGATCGCGGTCAGTTGATACCGAAAGTCACGATTGAGGGCCTCGAAATAGTCCGGCAACTCGACCGCCGCCTTTCCGTCAGCATCAAGGACGGCGATCCCGTTATAGATGTTCATCACGTCCGGGCTTTCCACGAAGGAGTGATAGAGATACTTGTTCTCCGGGTCCAGGGGATGGTCGATCTTGAAGGTACCGACGGTCTTGGACAAGGTCCCGTTCACGTGCACGTTTCCCTCGAAGTAACCTGCATAGTTCGTCCCGAGACCGGAGGCGGAACCGTGAACTCCGATGCTCGTGGTGCCTGCACTTCCGCCGGTGGCTTCACCCTTAACCCCGTAGAAGGTGCCGACGAGCGCGGTACCGTCTGAGATGGCTTGCCCCACGACGCCTTTCCACCGTGACTGTCCTAGGACCCCGATTCCGTAGTAATCCGTGACCAGGTGCTTACCGTAGATGGCCGCGGTGTCGTCTGTAGCGGCGTATTGCTCGCCGATGATTGCGGAGGTAGAGGGATCGCCTTCGACACTGTGTAGTCGCGCCGCGGGTCCGAAGGTCCCGATGCCGACGTTGCCGCCCAGCGGATTGATGGCAAGGTCTGTAGCTGCCACCGGAGAAGGAGTGATCGCTTGAAAATGCGGGATGCTGCCGTCCCCGGTTGCAAGGCGCATACCGGCTGAGGCGCGGATGCGGAACTGGTTCGGGCCAGTGGATGCGAAATCGGCGTCAGTGGAATCGGCCCAGCCGAACGTACCGTTGTGATTGCTTTTGGCCCGGCGCCCCGCGGCGAAGCTAAACGACCCGTTCGCTTCGTTTTGGTAACCGCCGGGAACCGTGGCGTTAGCGAAAGCCTTGTTCTCGAACCCGCCGCCGACCGTCGACCACTCTCCGGCCGCCCGGTTGTGCTCGCCGCCGGCAACGGTGGCATAAGTCGAGATGGTCGTGTCGCCGTCGTCAAAGCCAGCCTGATTGTCGACGCCTCCGCCTACGAATCCGTGGTCGTCGTAGACCCGATTGCCCGGAAAGCCGAGTGCGTTCACACCGCCGCCGGCAATCGTAGCATTCCATGCTTTCGCCTGATTATCTTGACCTCCGCCGACCGTCGAAGACGGACCACTGGCCGTGTTGTCCTGCCCTCCCGCGACGAACGATATCTTGCCGGTCGCCTTGTTGTATACCCCTCCACAAACGGTGGCAAAATCGGCAGTAGTTGTCGTCCCCGCGCCGTCCCCGGCTTGATTCGCGGATCCACCGGCGATGGTCCCTCCAGTATCCGTTACCTTGTTTTCGCTGAGGAATTCTCCGCCGCCGCCGATCGACGCGCTGTAGGCTCCGGCCGTCACACTGTTGCCGCTGTACCCGCCGATCAGGTTGGGGCTGGTAGGGTTCTGCTGCGTATACAGACCCGGCAGCGCCAGGGCGTGCGGGGCGGGCTTCAGCTCCACGCGCGGGTTGAGCAACTGGAACCCGCCGACGAGGGTCGGGCAACGGACCTCGATCTCCAACCATCGGGCCGTGCCGTGGATACCCGCGGCGCCGAAGTCGATGCTTGTGGTGAACACGCCGCCGCTAACGGACACGCCGTTATTCGTTTGCGGCGAAATGCCCTTCGGGTCTCCGACCGCAGGCGCGTTCCACAGCCCGAACCGAAAATCGCAGAAGTTCGTGACGGGGCTCCCCGCGGGCTTTTCGAGATACCCCTGATAGGTAAAGGCCGTGCCCATGTCTACGTCCACGGCGGCCACCGTCTCGTCAGCCCCCAATAGCTCGGCGTCCTCTCCGACGTCGAGACTCGCCTCTTCGGCTTCGAGCGCGAGATCGGGGTTGCGGTCTTGGTCGTCCGGCGCCGTCGGTTCCTTATTCGCGCCCGGCCGGCCGAGAAAGCCCGCCGCCGGTAACACGCGGTTTGTCTGCGGCTCTTGCGCGTAGGTTGCGGTTGCGATCAAACCGCCTAACAGAACGAGGATGGTTGTGTTTCGGATCATCATCTTTCTCCTGAAAAAGGTAGAAGGGTGCGGTTGCCGACCGGAGGTACGCGGGTCTGTGACCCTACATTCGTCCTCAGGCCGCTGGGACGAGATTCTCATCTCGTCCCGAGACGAGGCAGGATTCCCATCCTGCGCATTGCGGGAACGGATTCCCGCGGGCGTGGGTGCGAGAAAGGATTCTCGCACCAGCGGCATGTTTCGATTCATCATCTTTCTCCTGAAAAAGGTAGAAGGGTATTCGTGCCGACCGGCTGGACGCGGGTCTGTGACCCTACATTCGTCCTCAGGCCGCTGGGACGAGATTCTCATCTCGTCCCGAGACGAGGCAGGATTCCCATCCTGCGCATTGCGGGAACGGATTCCCGCGGGCGTGGGTGCGAGAAAGGATTCTCGCACCAGCGGTAGCGGAGCGTGAGGGAGGCGGTCGGGCGGCATACCCGCCACACAGCGGGCACGAGCAGCGATGCCGTTGATGTCCGCCGACGAGGCGAACATGCCGCCCGACCACGGGTAGAGGATTTCGTCGCAGGTCACAGTCCCTAAGCGGGTCATGGGACCCGAGTGCTGGGGGTTGATTTTCAGCGGTCGGGTGTGGAATCCGCTCCCGACGCGTTGCGTCGTATTCATCGCCCGCCTCCGTTGGTCTGTTCGGCGAAGCGATGCATCACGGCTTCGAGCGCGGCGAGGCGGGCTTCGAGTTCATTGATGCGTTGATCCTTGACGGACTCTTGCTCACGCAACTGGTCGATTTCGCAGTCCTTCTCCTCGATGGTCTGGTGCACGATCTGGTGCAGTTCCTGAATGGCTGCTACGGCGTAGATGCTCGCGGGATACGCATCCAGCTGAAGAATCCCGTCCTCACCGCTGTCCTTCACCTGATTGGGGAAGACTTCCCGGAACTCCTGGGCAACGTAGTTGTAATAGTAGATGTCCTTGATCGAATCGTGCTTGGCCTTGTACTCCTCCGTATACTTGAATCTGATCGGACGAAGTCGCTCAATCATCTGCAACGCGCCATCAATCGACATCACGTCGGTCTTGATCCGGGCATCGGAATTGGCCGCCCAACCGCTCGCCGTCGTCTTGGACGCCTCTCCCTCCACCTCGAGTCTATTCGCTGTCGGAGTCCTACCGATTCCCACTTTAGCGGCATTGATGATCATTTTATTAGCGGCATTGATGATCATTACGTCGTCCTCGGTTCCCGATTCACCGATGGAAACCAAGTCGCCGTCACCGAACCTTAGCCTCTTCTCCGCCAGGGAAGTGTAGACGGTGCCGCCAATTCGCACGTAGCCCCCTTGGTCACCGGCGTTCTTGGCCTGAATGAGCTCATCCGGCGTGGTCGTCCCGATGCCCACGTTGCCGCCAAGCGGATTGATGGCCAGGTTGACGGGTGTGTCGGTGGAGGGCAGGACGGTTTGAACCCGTGGAGTGCTGCCGTCGTTGGTGGCCAGGCGCATGCCGCCGGTGGCGCGGATTAGGAACTGGTCTTTACCGGTCGAGAAGAAATCGCCGCCGGTCCCGCCATCGTGGTCGGCCCAGACGAACGCACCGTCGTGGTTTGCGATGGCATGTTGACCCGCCGCGAAGCTGTAGGGTCCGATCGCCTTGTTGAGCTCCCCGCCGGGGATCGTGGACTGCCCGCCCATGGCCTCGTTCCGGTTGCCGCCGCCCACGGTCGATCGCGTTCCGCTCGCCGTATTCTGATTGCCGCCGCAGACCGTCGCATTGTGGCCCCCGAACGCCGACGAACCGTCGCCCGCCTGGTTCAAAAATCCGCCACAAACCGTCCCGAAGTTGTCGGTGACTCTGTTTGGGTTAAGGTCCGAACCGCCGCCGAGAATGACGGCACCGTAGGCCCCTGCGTCGATGCTGTTGAATGGCGAGCCGCTGATCCTGTTGGGGGTGAAGCCAAGCCCCCCGATGTCTGCAAGGCCCGTCCATCGGTCCACCGTTTCGCCGTCGACTTGCAATTCCAATTGTCCGGGCGAGGTGACGAGCTCGACGACGGGGTTGCCGCCGGCGGTGTTGGAGGCGACTGCGGCGTCGAGGAGGAGTCGTTTCGCTTTTAATCCGCCGCTACCGAAGACGGTCATGGCGCTCGTGGTGGGATCGATCTCCATGGCGAGGGTGTCACCGGTCTTGAACCGGACGGCGGCCGGACTGATTCCATTGAACGCGGCCACACTTCCATTGGCGGCATCGATGACGAGTTTCTTGGACGTCACGGCGGCGGTGTTGAGCGCCACGGCCTCCTTGGAGATGGTCACTTTGCCCAAGGCATCGTCGAGGAAAAGTTGGGTCTTGTTTCCACTGGCGCTGGTGGAAATCAGGGTCAGGGTTGCGGCCGCGGGGTCGCATGGTGCGGGAATAGCGGCCATGCTTGTCGCGCCCGGGCTGAGCGTGAAGCTAAGTTTCGGCGGTGGGCAGATGTCGGCGGTGTTGACCGCGGCAAGCTCCTTGGAAAAGCTGACCTGGCTGGCGGCGTCGTCGAGAAGCAATTGCGTGCGATGGCCGTCAAGGCTCGTCGAACGGAGCGCGAGCGGGGCGCTCCCGGAACTACGAACGGCCGCGATGCTTCCGTCGGCCGGCTTGAACCGCAATGTTCTTGTGGTTAGCGCCGCGGTGGTTTCCTCAGCCGCGAGGGCTACCTTCGAAACACTCAGTTCTCCGACGGCGTCATCAAGAAGCATCTGGGTGTAGTCGCCACTAGTAGCGTTTCGGGATTCGAATGCCATCGGCGCGGCGCCGGCGTCGCGTTTGGCGGCCATCGTCCAGTTATTCGCGTCGAACGACAATTGGTTGGTCATCCCCACGCCGAGGTCCTTGGCGAGATTCAACTGCCCGCCGGCGGCTGCGCTGCTTTTCATGCTCACCGCGCCATCGTCCCCCGCTTTGACAACGCCACGGATCGAGCGGGCGGTATAGGCCATGGGTGCGTGCGTTACGCGCTGCCGCCCGATGAGCGGCACTGGGGAGCAGCCCGTCGGACAACACACGCTGAGTTCAAGGTACGTAACCTCCGCGTCCTCGCGGAGACCCATCGCCGTTGCTTCCAGCTCGGCGGTGAAAACCCCTCCGGAAACGGGCACGTTCAGCTTCGTCATCGAACCGAGCAGCGTTACCCCCGCGAGGCTGTCATAGAGGCGGAACTCGAAGTCGCAATTCCCGTTCGCCGGAGCCCCGGACTTCTCCAGGCTCCCCTGATAGGTAAACGGGAACGACGTGGTGTCCGCGACCTCGTCCTGTGCCGGAGCTGAGGCTGCAGCGGCGGCGAGCCCCACGGCAGACACGACCAACAAGTTGATCCAATACTTACGATGCATAATGTTTCTCCTGAAAGAGGTAGATTGGTGAAGCTGGCGACCGACGGGGCCTGCGACGTTCGCACAGCCTCGGTCAGCCAGCGGCTGAACAGGGTGGAGACGGTCGGGCAGCGTGCCCGCCGCGCGGGCCGGTACGGGCAGTGCTTTCGGGGAAGGGTCGAGCGGCGTGGACGAGTACGAGGGCAGTAGGAGCTTCGCCGCCGAGCCCGAACCTAACGATTTAATGTGAAATTCGACAAATTGCTTCCACGGGCGATACCTGGCCATGCCACTACTCCCGTGGGCGCGGAGTTGAACCTCGTTCCCCGTCCGTACGACGAAACGTGGCGTAATGCGTCCGGGGATGAGCGGTAAACAGACACTTCCGGCCCTTAAGGAGCAAGGTTAGCAGGTCTTTACAAGCGGCTTCAATATCCCTAAAGTGGGAGGTCAGATACAGCCGCAGTGAGCGCCAGCTCCACGTAAGGCGGCTCGGGCCGGAATCGAAATACCCGCGAGGGGCAGGAAATGAGCCAGACCGGTCGCGTTACGGTCAACGACCTCCGTGCCATCGTGCGCCTGGCGGGTGAACTTCACGAACTCCCGCGGGACCGATTCAGTCTCGCTACGCACTTTGTCGGGCAGCTCCGCGAGATCTTTTGTGCCGATCTCGCCATGATCGTCGAGCACACCGACTTCCGTCCGGGTTGGCGGAAACCACCCAGCGCCTGGATGGCCGTGAGTCACTTGATGGACCGCGCCGGGCGCGAGGCCTTCACCGACTTTTTCAAAGACGATCAGGCCTACAACCCGGTGTTCGACCACCTCTGCGACTTCAACGACGTCCCGACGTCGCACTTGCGAAGTGAGATGGTGACGCGTCGTGATTGGAATGAGTCGCGCTACTTTAACGAGTATGCCCGCCCGGCGCGGGTTGGGGATTCCTTGGCCGCCGTCCATCCGCTGAAACCATCGTCGCGGGTC
>CAYQZH010000225.1:0-7555 GCA_964421865.1 uncultured Phycisphaera sp.
CTACCCCTCAGCGTGCGAGGCTTTCCGCCTCCGGCGGATCTGGGCTTCGTCATGGACTAGATGGGCCATCCCTTCGAGGCTCAGGACAAGTCGAGAAGAACCAGCCCAATGCCGGTGCATGGATGAGTCAAGACCGAGGAAAAGACCGGGGAAGAGAAGGACGGGGACGTCAGCGGCGTGCCCCACGACCCCCGAGGAACGGTTCAAAAACGTTCCGACGTCGTCTTGCATCGAGAGAGCCTTTCATGGATAGGGTGAGTGCTCCGAACGCTCGATCGTTCGTGTGAAAGGAGATGAACGGTTTCAGGGTTGTAGGGTTGAAAGGTTAAAGAGTTGAAGGGTCAAAGCGTGAAGGAGAGGGTTCGGAACTTTGAGGACCTGGCCGTGTACCAGAAGGCGCGCGGGTCGGCCAAAGAGGTCTATCCGCTTACGCGGAATGGGAGCTTCTCCGGCGATCACGGACTGGTCGACCAGGTCCGACGGGCCGCGGTCTCCCTCGTCTCCAACATCGCCGAAGGGTTCGAGCGGGGCGGCAATGCGGAACTGATCCAGTTTCTTTACATCGCGAAAGGTTCGTGCGGCGAAGTTCGAGCACAGCTCTTGATCTCCTTCGATCAGCAATACATCGAGCAGGCGACGTTCGACCGGGTGAATGACGAATGTCGGCGCATCAGCGCCATGCTGGCGAACCTGATCCGATATCTACGGGAATCCAAATACCGCGGGGCAAAGGATCCGCGTCGTCGAACGAAGCCGCTCTCCCCGGAATTCCAGGCCCTGCTCGATCAGTTCGCTCCCAAACTGCCACTCGACGACCCTTCAACCTTCTAACCCTTCAACTCTTGAACCCTTGAACTTTGCAACTTGCCAGTTGAACTCTGCAACCTGGCCGTTGAACTGTGCAACCTGGCCGTTGAACTCCGCAGCCTTCGCCCATGCTTCTCTGAAAACAACGGCAGCATCGCGCGACCCGTCGGCGGCGGAATCCCGGCTTCGAGCGGATCGTGCGGCGATCTCGTTGCCTATTCTGCGCAGGGGTTTCGCGGTACGCTCCGTCGCATGTGGAGTCGCATCCTCGCAACGATCCTCGCGGCGGCCCTAACCCACGGTTTGCGACACGACGCGCGGACGGTCACCGTCCCCCAACGCATCGTCACCATCGCGCCGAACTCAGCGGAGGTGATCTGCGCGCTGGGAGCGTGCAACCGGATCGTCGGCGTCAGCAAGTTCTGCGTGTATCCCAAGGAGCTGCTCGACCGCCCCAAGGTCGGCGGGCTGTCCGATCCCGATCTGGAGCGGATCGCCGCCCTTCGCCCGGATCTGCTGGTTATGCGGGGCAAAAACGACGCCCTCGAACGACTCTGCGAGGACCTGCACGTTCCCATCTACAAGGACGAGACGGATACGTTGCCCGGCATCGAGAACTGCCTCCGCGATCTGGGCGAACGGTTAGGGTTGACCGAGCAAGCGGCGAAGATCACCAAAGAGTTTCACGACCGCCTCGAGGCCATCCGCTCGCGAAACGCGGGCAAGACCAAACCGCGCGTGCTGCTCACCGTCTCGCGGCAGCCCGACCGACTCGCCAATGTGCTTACCACCGGCAAGGGCACCTTTCTCGACCAGATGATCGACATCGCCGGCGGCATCAACGTCTTCGGCCACCTGGACATGATCTACCCGCAAGTCAGCCCCGAAGGGATGCTCGCCCAGCAGCCCGAGGTCATCATCGAACTGATGCCCGATGTGAAGCTGACCGACGCACTCGACAAGCAACTGCGCGAACAGTGGCGGCAGGTCGGCTCCCTGCCCGCGGTGACGCACAATCGCCTTTACATCCTGACCGAGGAGAACGGTCTGATCCCCTCGCCTCGGTACGTCGAGATTATCGAAAAGGTCGCACGAATCCTGCACCCGGAGTGCGACGTTGCCCCTTGACGCGCGGGTCATGCTGACGCTGAGAGAGATTCGCTTCGGCTTCCCGGCCCGTCGCGATTTCCTCGGGCCGATCTCGCTCTCCGTCGCCGCCGGGCAGTGTTGGGCGATCGTCGGTCCGAACGGCGCGGGCAAGAGTACGCTGCTGCGTCTGACGGCCGGTCTGCACAGGCCGCACGGGGGCGAGATCGAGGTCCTCGGCGCTCCGCTTGGTGGGTTGTCCGCACGTCGCCGTGCTCAGCTCCTCTCCTTTCTCCCCCAAAGAACGCCGCTCGATATCGACTTCACCGCCCGCGAGGTCGTGTTGCTGGGACGGTATCCCCACCGTTCGCTGGGACTGTTCGAGTCTGCTGAAGATTATCGCGTGGCCGAGCGGGCGATGGCGCTGACCGAGACGCTTCCCTACGCCGATCGACGGATAGCGACCTTGTCCGGCGGCGAGGCCCAACGCGTCCATCTCGCCGCGGCCCTCGCCCAGGAGCCTCGCATCCTCCTGCTCGACGAGCCGACCGCCTCGCTGGACCTTCAGCATCAGTTGGCCATTTTCCGCATCCTGCGGGAACGTGCGCGCCGTGGCGGACTGGCTGTGGTCGTGGTCACCCATGACGTGAATCTGGCCGCGCGATTCTGTACGCACGTGCTTCTGCTTAACGACGGCCGGGGCGTCGCCCAAGGGCCCTGCGCGACCGTCCTCACGCCCTCCGTGCTCCAACCCATCTATGGTGTCAACCTCGTAACACTCACCGTCCCGGATCATCCCGATCATTACTGGATTGTCCCGCTCGAGGCGACGAACGGGGAGCGCCGATGACGACGCTCACCCCGCGCGCCTATGTTGTTCGACTTGGCCTGGCCGCCGCGGGCCTGGCGCTTCTTCTTCTGCTCAGTCCCGGCATCGGCACCGAGTCCGCCTCGTTCGGCTGGTGGGACGCATGGCGGGCGCGGTTCGACTGGCCGATCAGCAAGGCGGAACTGACCGGTCGCCCCCTCGTCGATCTCGACGGGGACGGCGTCATATCGGACGCCGAGCTATCCGGCTTCGTCGCCGTCGCCCGACAGATCGGCTTCGGTCAGCGCTTCCCGCGGAGCTGTCTCGCCCTTCAAGTCGGCATCACCCTCGCCCTGTGCGGGGCGACGTTCCAAATCCTGTTCCGCAACGCCCTGGCGACGCCCTACACGCTGGGCATCGCCAGCGGCGGATCGCTCGGGGCGCTCATCGCCTTGCGCTACGGATGGGCCGTCGTTTTTTGCGGCGTGTCCAGCGTCGCGGTATCGGCATTCGTCGGCGCCATCGTTATTGTCGCCGCGGTCTTCGTCATCGCTCGCGGGTCGAGACGGCTCACTTCCAACGAATTGCTGCTCGCCGGAGTGACTCTGGGCCTGTTCTGCTCGGCCATGATGATGTTCGTCACCGCCGTCTCCAACGAACGCGAGACCTTCTTCATGGTCCGATGGATGATGGGTTCGCTCGATCCCGTCCGCATGGTCGAGGGGGCGGTCATGCTGCCGCTCATGCTTCCCGCGTGGGTCATTTTGATCGCGATGGGAAGAGCGCTCAATCAATATCGCCTCGGCGACGAGCTTGCCGCCGCTCGCGGAGTGAATGTGGCCGTTTTGCAGGGCGTGTGCGTCCTGGTGTGCACGCTGGCGACGGCGGCGGTGGTCGCCCACTGCGGACCGATCGGGTTCGTCGGCCTGGTCGTGCCGCACATCGTCACCCTGCTCTTCAGCTCCGACTGCCGCATCCTGCTCCCCGCCTCGGCCATCTTCGGCGGTGCGTTTCTCATTCTCTGCGACTGGCTCTCGCAGCTCACCATGCGCTTCGCGGGCTGGCTCATCCACCAACAACTCGGCAGCGCCACCCTGCCCATCGGCGTGGTCACCGCCATCCTCGGCGTGCCGGTGTTCCTCGTACTCTTGCGCATTCGACGACCGTGAGATCGATCGATGTGTGCCACTGCTGTGTCAGCAGTGGCGTTCGCCGCACGTCGGCGAAGTCGTAGGTCGGGTCCGCAGACCCGACTAAGAGAACAGACCGATCAACTCCCCGACCCGCGCGAGGTGATAGTCGTCGTGCTCGGCCGTGAAGCAGGCGATGTCCACGATGCGCATGGGTTGTTGAAGCCGTGGGTGCAGCGCCGACTTGCCCCAGTCCGCTTCGTGGAGCGCCTCGAATGGTGCCACAAGTTTGGCACGCTCCGCCCGAAGCTCGGCGCACAACGCGCGAATGTCTTTGGCGTTGTGATCGGCCTCATGCGTCTTGCGGTTGGTCATATCCGCGGCCACCAGCACGGCCTTGCCCGCCAGGATTTCCTCGATCCGCTGCTTCGGGAGGTATTCCAGGTCCAGCAGGTGCCCGATGTTCTCCTGAATCGACCAACCCTTGCCGTTCTCTCGCCGGGTCAGCACATCCTTCGACAGCCCGCGCACGCGCTCCTCGATCCTCGCCGGCGTCCCGCGGACTCGTTCCAGCAAATCCGGCCACTTCGCCGCAGGATAATCGAGGTTGAACTTCCGCTCCGTCCAAACCCATTTGGCCATGAAGATCTCCCGCCTATGCCTGCGGCACGTCAAGGTATTGCCGGCAATGCGGACACGTCTGCACCGATCCGCGCTGCGCAAACGGAAACCGCGACGCCTTTCCCCATTCCTCGCACACCGCCTCGATGTCTGGCCCGGCTGCGTCGTACAGCTTTTTCACGGCTGATTCCCCGGCGTGCTGATGGAGCAACTCCTTCGCGCGATCAACCTGCGCCGGGTCGACGACGCACACTTCGATCCCTTTTGGTGAGACGGCCGACGGAACGTACAAGTTCATAGCCGGATTACGGTTCGTGACGTGGGCGTTGATGCCTTGGTCGGCCAACCAAGCGGAGACAATGTCTGCCTCGGCTACATCCAATGCACGGTACACGCAAATCAGGTCACGGGGCATCGGGGCTCATCCGATTTCAGATCACCTGCGGTCGCCTCACGCGTACACGTCCGGGCTCGACGACAACCAGGCAACCAAGAAGCTCGCCTAGGTTCTGCTCACGAACGAACGCGACCACGAAGCGGTTGACCTCCCCGGGTCCGAGCGTCGCGGGTCGAAACAAGACGATCCCCGGATGCGATCCCGGCGGAAACCTCACGACGTTGGCGAGGTCCAAGTCTAGCGAAAGGAGGATGCGGTCTTCTCGCTTCGCCGCGGCGGCTAGTTCGTCATCTGGACGGGACAAGAGGCCTTCGTCCGCCGCCGTCAACGCATCGAACCCCAGCGCCGCCAACTCGGCCTTAAGGTGGCGCGACAGGTTCTCATCGAGCTTGAATGCTACCCGGCGAGTTTCCACGTGTTTTCCCGTGCAAGGGCCGCCGCGTACGCCAGCGCCGCGTGGATGTCATCGAGCGTGAGCGGCGGATAATGGTCGATGACCTGCTCCGGCGTCAGACCCTCGGCGAGCGCGTCGAGGATGATGGCGATGTAGATGCGCGTTCCTTTAATGCAGGGCTTTCCGGCGCACACGCCCGGGTCCACGCTGATTCGTTCAAGTAGCCCGTTGTTTGCCATGACTGATCTCCCAAGAGTTCCCGTTTGCGGTCCCTCGCTCCTACATAATCATACCATGACCGTGTCCCGGTCGCACCCCCGCTCGCCTGCCGCACGATAGACGCAGATCATGTCACGAGGCATTGAGACCTCAAACCACTCTGCCCAAGGCCCTTATGAGCGGCGCTCTCCGAGTCGCCCCACCATACTGGTTGACTAATCGATCCTGCGGTGTATTTTAGCACACCTATCCTATGGAAGACGAACTGCATACGATCCTCAGCGCTGGCGGGAGAGCGACCCCGCAGGAGACGCAGGCAGTTCTGAGTCTCGGGGAGGTTCCTGGGACGGTCCGCGTTAAGATCAAATTGCCCGGTGCCACGACGTTCTCCGATTTGGGTAACCTACCAATCCTAAACGGGACCATCCGGCTCCCGGTACCCTTCGTGTTCATCGCGCACACGGTTGAGGACAGAGACGCTGTGGGAAATCTAGCAAATCGCCTTTGGAACGACGGATTCTTGGTCTGGATCGATACGCGCGATCTGCTCGCAGGTGACGACTGGGAGAGGGCCATTGACCAAGCTCTCCAGCAAGCGGACTTCGCACTCCTCGTATTGTCGAAGTGCGCGTGCGAAAAGCGGGGACAGTTTCAACGGGAGCTTCGGTACGCCTTGCGTCAGGCGGAACTCGTGCCGCCCGGATCCCGGTATGTCATCCCCGCTCTCTTGGAACCATGCGACCCTCCGCAGGAATTGCTGCGATTTCACTGGGTGAAACTTTGGGAGCCGAACGCTTACGCTCACTTGTGTCACAGCCTTCGAAAGTTCCCCTGACGCGAGCGGCACACCACGAACACATCCGTTCAGAGTCCATGTGACCCGTCGCTTGCGCTCCGGGTTCGGATCAGGCTGTCGCCAACTTGCGCAGCACCGTCGGTAGAATCCCGCCGTTGCGGTAGTAGTTCGCCTCGACGGCGGTGTCAATCCGTGACACCAAGGAGATCGTACGCGTCGCGTGCGTCTTGGGATCGGTCAGGCGGACCGGAACCGCTTGCAGGGGCGTAAGATTCTTGGAAATATCGGGGAAATCGAAGATTTCCTGGCCGGTGATGCCCAGGGACTCCCGCGTGTCGCCGTCTTTGAACTGCATCGGCCAAATGCCCATGCCCACCAGGTTGCTGCGGTGAATACGCTCGAAGCTTTCGGCAATGACCGCCCGCACGCCGAGCAGCAGCGCCCCCTTGGCCGCCCAGTCGCGCGACGAGCCGGCGCCGTACTCCTTCCCCGCGAACACCAGCAGCGGCGTTCCGTCCTTCTTATACCGCTCCGCGGCGTCGAAGATCGACATTGGCTCGCCGCTCGGAAGATGGATCGTGACCCCGCCCTCCGTGCCCGGCGCGAGAGAATTGCGCAAACGGATGTTGGCGAACGTCCCGCGGGTCATCACCCGGTCATTGCCCCGCCGCGAGCCGTAGCTGTTGAAGTCCGCGGGCTTGACGCCGTGTTCCTGCAGATACCGTCCCGCGGGAGAATCGGGCTTGATCGCACCGGCCGGGGAGATGTGATCGGTGGTCACGGAGTCGCCAACCATCACCAGCACCCGCGCGCCGGTGATCGCTTTCACTGGCGCCACTTCCCGCGTCAGACCGTCGAAAAACGGCGGGCTCTGCACATAGGTGCTGTTCGCATCCCAGGGATAGGTGGCGCTCGAAACTCCGGTAATACGGTTCCAGCGTTCGTTGCCGGTGAACACAGTCGCATATTGCTGTGTGAACTTCTCGGCCGTGACCGATTTCGCAATCGCCTCGGCCACCTCGGCCTGCGTCGGCCAGACGTCCCGCAAGTAGACGGGCCGACCGTCCTTGCCCGTCCCCAACGGTTCGGTCGTCAGGTCGATATCCGTCCGACCCGCGATCGCGTAGGCGACGACCAGCGGCGGGGAGGCCAAGTAGTTCGCCTTCACCTGAGCGTGGACGCGACCCTCGAAGTTGCGATTTCCGCTCAGCACGGCCGCGGCGACGAGTTCGTTCTTGGTGACCGCCTCCGCCACCGCATCCGGCAGAGGCCCGCTGTTGCCGATGCACGTCGTGCA
>CAYQZH010000226.1:0-7545 GCA_964421865.1 uncultured Phycisphaera sp.
AGCTCATCGAGGCCTTTCCCGGTGAGATCGACAGCGTGACGGTGGGAAAGCCGACGCTCGATGACGTGTTCCTGCGCCATACCGGGCACCGACTGTGGATTGGGGGCGGGGTATGAGCGCGACTCCGAACGCCATGTCGTTGCTGCTTCCGGCCATGTCGCTATGGCAGCGCGAGGTGGTCCGGTTCGTCCGCCAGCGCAGCCGGGTGGTGGGGGCGTTGGCGACGCCGGTGGTGTTCTGGCTGTTGATCGGCTCCGGACTGCGCGATTCATTCCGCTTGGCGCCGGGGAGCGGCGCCGATGCTCCCGCTGCGGACGTGAATTATCTGGTGTACTTCTTCCCCGGCACGATGGTGCTGATCGTGTTATTCACGGCGATCCTCTCGACCATGTCGATCATCGAGGACCGGCGGGAAGGGTTTTTGCAGGCGGTGATCGCGGCGCCGGTGCGGCGGACGGCCATCGTTCTAGGAAAGGTGATGGGCAGTACGACGCTGGCGGTGTTGCAGGCGCTGCTGTTCTTGTTGCTGGCCCCGCTTTCGGGCGTGCCTGTCACGGTCGCGTCCGTGCCGGCCCTGGCGGCGGTGTTGACGGTGGTTGGGGTGGGGCTGAGTGCGCTCGGTTTTGTGATCGCCTGGCCGATGGACTCGACGCAGGGCTTTCACGCGGTGATGAATCTGTTTTTGATTCCGATGTGGCTGCTGTCCGGTGCGCTGTTCCCGGCCGGCGGGGCCGCGAAGTGGATGGGTTGGGTGATGGCGATCAATCCCTTGACCTACGGCGTGGCGGCCGTGCGTCACGCGCTGTACATTGGCCGGGAACACGCGGCGACATCGCCGTCGCCGGCGGTCTCGATCGCGGTTACGGTCGGGTTCGCGGTGGTAATGATCTTGGTGGCCGCCAAGGTTGCGACCAAGAAGGGTTGAGTTAAGCGGATGACAGTGACGACCAATCCTGAGACAGCAGTATCAGCACCGGCTTCTCCTCGGCTTCGGTTCTTCTTGTGGAGCGGGCTGGCCGTCGTGCTCGTGGGGACCGTCGTGGCGACCGCCCTGTCCTGGCGGTTGGAAACGGGTGATCTGACCGGTGGGCCGCTTCCGATCGGGCCCACCGTTCCGGAGTTCTCGTTGATCGGCGCCGACGGGCGGACGGTGACCAAGGCCGACTTGTCGGGGAGCGTTTGGATTGCGGATTTCATTTTCACGCGATGCGCCGGGCCTTGTCCGACGCTCAGTGCTCGGATGCAAAGCCTGCAACTCACTCTGCCCGAACGACCCGACGTCAAGCTCGTGACCTTCACGCTCGATCCGAAAAACGACACGCCGTCGGTGATGGCTGATTATGCGAAGCGCTTCCACGCCGACCTGAACCGCTGGTGGTTTCTGACCGGTGAGGACGAGGCGACGTTGCAAAACCTGGTTGAAAAGGGCCTGAAGCAAACGGTCATTCCGGCCAAGGACGATCAACCGATCATCCATAGCGTTTACATCCTCGTGATCGACAAGGCGGGCCGCATTCGGTCCGCGCACGACGGGCTGGACCCGGACTCCAAGCGATTGATCCTCCGCGACGTGAAGAAACTGCTGGCCGAGCCGCCCGACGCATGATCCGGCTGGCGGACCTTCCCCTCCTCAACGCAACGCTCAACGGCATCAGCTTCGTATTTCTGATGACCGGCTATGCGTGCATCCGTCGGCGACGGGTGACGGCCCATCGCAACTGCATGGTCGCGGCCTTCTGCGTCTCGATCCTCTTTCTGACTTCCTACCTGACGTACCGGTTCCTCGGCGCGGAGAAGAAGTTTGGCGGTCAGGGCTGGATTCGCCCGGTGTATTTTTTCATCTTGATTACGCATGTGCTCTTGGCCGCTACCGTGCCCGTCCTCGCCACTCGGACGCTGTACCTCGCCCTTCGCGGGCGGTTTGAGCAGCATCGCCGGATGGCGCGGGTGACCTTCCCCATCTGGGTCTACGTGTCGATCACCGGCGTCGTGGTGTACGTGTTGCTCTTTCGACTGTACGGTCCCCTGCCTTCGGCCGGTTCGTGAGAGGTTCGCCCATCCATAGAACGTGCGGGGTGATCCTGAAAGGGGCGTCGCCGGGCGATCGAGGGAAAACGAGTTACGAGTTACGAATGACGAGTTACGAGACGCGGGGAGAAGTCAAAACCCCGGCGCGCCGGGATCTCAACTGCGCTTTGGCGTCGAGATGTCGCAAGCCCAAAATTCGATGTCGGGTGGGCGTGGTCAGGGGGGGGTCGGGTCGATGACCCGACACTACGCGCTCAAAGATCACTTGGCGTGTCAAATAATCCCCGCGTATTGGTCGAGCGTGGCGGGGTTAGCGAGGGCGTCACGGTTGGGGACGGGCTGGCCGTGGATCATGCGTTGGACCGCCAGTTCGACCTTCTTGCCGCTGATGGTGTAGGGGATGGCGGTGACCTGTTTGACGTGTTTGGGCACGTGCCGTTTGGTGGTCCCGTCGGCGATGCGCTTTTTGATCTTGTCGGTCAGGGCCGCGTCGAGCGTCAGGCCCTCGCGGAGGACGACGAAGAGGCAGACTTCCACGTCGGCGTCGGGGGTGTTCTTGCCGACGACGACGCTATCGACGATCTCCTCGATGGATTCGACCTGGCGATAGATTTCCGCCGTGCCGATGCGCACGCCGCCGGGATTGAGCGTGGCGTCGGATCGGCCATAGACGATCACGCCGCCGTGTTCGGTGATCTCGACGAAGTCGCCGTGCCGCCAGACGCCGGGGTAGACGTCGAAATAGGCCCTGCGGTACTTTTCGCCGTCGGGGTCGTTCCAGAAGCCTGTCGGTTGGGAGGGGAACGGCGAGCAGCAGACCAGTTCGCCCTTTTGTCCGATCACGGGCCTTCCGTTTTCGTCGAACGCGCGAACGTCCATACCCAGGCCGATGCTCTGGATTTCGCCCGCATAGACGGGCAGCATCGGGTTACCGAGCATGAAGCAACTGATGATGTCGGTGCCGCCGCAAATGCTCGAAAGCTGCAAGTCGCGTTTGGCGTTGGCGTATACCCAGCGGAAGTCCTCGACGGTGAGCGGTGAACCGGTGGAAAGAACGGCCCGCAGTTTTGACAGGTTGTGTTGAGAGCCGGGGTGCAGGCCGAGTTTTTCGCAGGCGGCGATGTACTTGGCGCTGGTGCCGAAGACGGTGATGCCCAGGCGTTCGGCCATCCGCCACAGGTGGTCCGCGTCGGGGTAGGCCGGGCTGCCTTCGTAGAGGACGACCGTCGCGCCGACGCCCAGCGAACTGACCAGCCAGTTCCACATCATCCAGCCGCAGGTCGTGAAATACAGGATCGTGTCCTCGCGGCGCAGGTCGCAGTGCAGCATCAGCTCCTTCATGTGTTGAAGGAGCGTTCCGCCTTGGCCGTGGACGATGCACTTGGGGACGCCGGTCGTGCCCGACGAATACATGATGTAGAGCGGGTGGTCGAACGGAACCGACTCGTAGGGCGGGCTCGGCCCGCCGTCGGCCGCAAGGAACTCCGCCCACAGGCTCGCGCCCTTCAATCCGGAAAGGTTCGCTGCTGCGTTGATGAACGGCACGATGACCACACGCTCGATGCTCGGAATCTTGGCCACGATGCCGCGGACGCGATCGAGCGAGTCAATCGTCTTGCCGTTGTACGAGTAGGCGTCGGCCGCGAAGAGCACCTTCGGCTCGATCTGGCCGAAGCGATCGAACACGCCGTCGATGCCGAAATCCGGCGAGCAGGAGGACCAGACGGCCCCGAGGCTGGCGGTCGCGAGCATGGCGATGACGGCCTCGGGGATGTTGGGCAGGAATCCGCCGACACGGTCGCCGCGGCGGACGCCGATGTCACGCAAGGCCGCGGTGCACCGCGCGACCTGATGTCGCAATTCACGATAGGTGATCGAGCGCGTCCGACCCAGTTCGTCCTCGGCCTCGATGGCGATGCGATCGTCGGCGAACCTCAGCAAGTGGGCCGCCAGGTTGAACTCCAGACCGGGGAACCACTTGGTTCCCAACATGCCGCGGCCGGTTTCGACCGCCGTGGCCGGCTTGGTCGGCTGGATGCCCGCGAAATCGAACATCTCCTTCCAGAACTGAGCGCGGTGGGTGACCGACCAGCGGTGCATGGAAGGGTAGTCCGGCGTGAACCCGTACTTGTTCGACGCCCGCGTCATGAAGGCGTGCATTTGTGAGGAGCGCGCCCGGTGGTGAATTGGTTTCCAGAGCAGTTCAGCGGTGGACATCGGTCGAATCGTCGTTCCGAAGCCCGCGAGCTTGCGCTCGCGGCTCTGACACTGCGTTCGCGCGGCACACAAAACGATTGCCGGGCAGTTGACGGATCAGACCGCGCAGTTGCAGCGAGGTCAAGGTCGAAGTCACCGAACCCGCGTCGAGACGCGTCGAATCGCAAATGCCCCCCACCTCTTCGATGCCGCCGGCGATCGCCTCAACGATGGCTCGCTCATGGTCGGCGAGATTCGCGGCGGCGACAAGCGGGGCGTCGGCGTGGTCCGCAGGTTGTGGCGAGCGCGGTGAATCGTCGGCCCGCAGGATCCTGCCGACCTCGCCCAGCTCAGCGAGGATATCGTCGAGGCGGGTAATGAGCTTGGCCTGCCCGTCCCGGATCAAGGCGTTGCTGCCGGCGTTTTGCGCCGGGCGGTCGATCGCTCCGGGAAGGGCGAAAGCCTCACGGTTGTACTCGGAGGCCAGCCGGGCGGTAATCAGGGCGCCGCTCTTGTCGCCGGCTTCGATGACGACGACGCCCAACGAAAGCCCGGCGATGATTCGGTTGCGCGGCGGGAAGTTCTTGGCGTCCGGGGCGATGTCCACTTCCAACTCGCTCATCAGGGCGCCCGACTGTGCGATTTCGTCGGCAAGCTCGCCGTGTTCGGGAGGATAGACGGCGCCCAGCCCGTTGCCGAGCACGGCGATGGTGCGTCCTCCGCCGCGGAGCGCGCCGCGATGGGCCTCCCCGTCGATGCCGCGAGCGAGGCCCGATACGACGGTGAACCCGGCGCGGGCCAGCGCCTCGCCGAAACGCAGCGCCTGCTCTCGGCCGTAATGCGAGCAGCGACGTGTCCCCACGATCGCGACCGCGACGCTGTCCGCGGGTTGAAGCGTTCCCCGGACATACAGGCAGATCGGCGGGTCGGGAATGTGCAGGAGGGGCTTGGGATACTCGCCGTCTTCGGGGCAAAGGATGCGCAATTCGCAGTCGAGGGCCTTGGCGATTTCCTCCTCGACGCCCTTGTCGTCGCGCGATCGGAATATCGACTCGGCGACATGCGGCCCAATTCCCTCCACGTGTTGCAGTTCGGCCATCGACGCGGACCAAATAGCCTCGACCGATCCGAAGTGGGCGACGAGCTTCCGGGCGCGAATGGGGCCGACGTCAGGCACGCGTTGCAACCGCAGATATCCGCGGGCAACAGGGGAAATAACTGCGTTTGTCGGCATCGTCGCCATTACGCTCATCAACTCCGCCACGCGATGCGCAGTGTATTGGCGACCTCCGCCGCGTCAAACGCAAGAAATTCTCGGTGCCAGGGGCGCGAGGCGACGTATCTTGAAAACGCCGGGCCCTGAGTCTTGAGGCGGAGTCCCTGGTACAATGTCGCCATGCGTTACTTGCCTCGCCGTCCCCGAACCTTCAACTGGATCGGCACGGCTGCAAGCGCTCTGATGGTTATCGGGTTCCTGTTCAGCATCCGGTTTCACATCGCGTGGGACTCGCCGCTCGCCCGCTACGGCTTCAGGCTGAGCGAGGGGGGGATCGGGGTTTCTTGCCTCACGGTGGCGGGTCGAGCGGAGTCAGAGCGCTTCGCAAACGGCTGGCAATTCGGGGAGTTGGGGTTTCAAAACCGCCCAGATGTGGTGTGGTCGTTCCGAACGTATTCACATCGCCTCTGGACCGAGGTCTTTGTGCCCATGTGGGTTCCTTTCTCGCTGTTTTTCATTCCGACCGTAATCCTTTGGTACTTGGATCGTGCTCACGTCCAAGGCGTGCTCAGGCGATGGATACTGCGGCTACGTCCGACACACCGGCGGCGCATTACCTTGCGGCTGGTTCTGTTGTGTACGTTCATACACGCTGCGGGTTTCATCGCCGGGTTGCCCGTCCTTGTACCGGTGTGGGAATTCTTCTACCCGTCGATCCCTCCCATGTTTGACTCCGGCTGGATGGCGCTTGTCGTCGTAGTGCTTTTCTGGGGTTCGCCGATTTGGGGTGCTTGCTGGGCGTGGGGGCTTGTTCGGTTCCGCAACACGCTGTTGACGCGTTTCCCCGGACCGGGTTGCATCGGGTGCGGGTACGACTTGACCGGCAACACATCCGGGCGTTGCCCCGAGTGCGGGTCTCTCATTCGACCGTCCACGACGACGCGCCCCGCCCTACCATAACCCGGCGAGAGGCGGAGCATTCAGTGGACAAAGAGGACTTTGTCGCCAGCCGCGAGGGGTGGCACTACGCGATCGCGCCTTCCGTCAATATGCCGTCGGTTTCTTGAACCACCCGAGCCATTGTAGGAAAAGCAATACGAACATGATCAAAGCAGCAAGAATCCAGAACCGAAGCTTTGGATGTTGGAGCAACAGCCTGTAGAGTGAGTGAAACAACGTTGGAGTCCTCGACATTTCATGCCCAGTTCAAGGCGACGTTCTAGGCTCACCCTCAACCCATTTCCGCATCCGCCCTTCGAGAACGTCGATGGGCATTGCCCCACCTGAAAGTAAAGCGTCGTGGAAGGCGCGGAGGTCGAACTTGTCGCCGAGCTTTTTCTCGGCCTCGCGGCGCAGTTGCAGGATGCGCAGTTCACCGATCTTGTAGGCGAGCGCCTGCCCGGGCCAGGAGATGTAACGGTCGATCTCGGACTCGATGTCCAGCCGGGCGAGGCTGGTGTTGGCGGCCATGAAGTCGATCGCCTGCTGGCGGGACCAACCTTTGGCGTGCATTCCCGTATCCACGACCAGTCGGCACGCTCGCCACATCTCGAAGGTCAACTGCCCGAATCGTGAATAGGCGTCCTTATATCCGCCGATTTCGTATCCGAGTTTCTCCGTATACAGCGCCCAGCCCTCGACGTACGCGGTAAATGAACTGTAGCGGCGGAACTTCGGGAGGTTCGTGTTCTCCTGGTCCAGAGCGATCTGGAAGTGATGGCCGGGGATCGCCTCGTGGTAGGTCAACGCTTCGAGCGTGAAGCGCAATCGCTCCTCGGGCTTGTAGACGTTGATGTAGTAGTAACCCGGCCGCGAAAAATCCTCCGGGCAGGGGTTGTAATAGGCCACCGGCGACGCGGGAGCGCGGAAGGACTCGATCTCCTTCATCACGCAGTCCGCCTGGGGCAGGCGAGTGAACAGCTTTGGCATCAGCGGTTTGGTGCGCTGGAGGATAGCATCGGCGGCCGCGTACAGTTCCTCGCCGCTTTTGAAACGCTGCGCCGGGTCGGTCCGCATGTGGGCAAGGAAATCGTCGAGGCTCCCCTCAAAGCCGACCTCCTTTTGAACCTTGGCCATCTCGCCGCGGATGCGGGCGACTTCGGACA
>CAYQZH010000227.1:0-7544 GCA_964421865.1 uncultured Phycisphaera sp.
ACTCGGCCATGAGCAACGAGCCACGGCAGTGCCATTCGGGACACCATACCTATTTATGGGCATTAGCCGGGGGATGTGGTAGGTTTGGGGCACGGCGAGGATGCCGCGGGTCGTGGTTCCGGGGATCGCGCATCACGTGAGGCAGCGGGGCAACCGCGGTCAGCGGACGTTCTTTCGCAAGGACGACTACCAGGCCTATGTGGAGCTGATGGCGGAGTGGTGCAGGCGATGCGGCGTGGGCGTGCGCATGAAACGCAGTGGGATGCGCTGGTCCCGCAAGGGGTCGCCAACAACGCTTTCACGGCGCGTGGCGGGGCTGAACGGACCGTGGGATGCCCTGCGGGCAAAACGCCCTCTGGGCGCTTGAAAACCCACCCACAACCGTGACGCCGACCCCCACCCTCCGCCTTCAGCCGGCCCTTGTTGACATCCGCCATGACGTGTGCCATGATGCAACCTCGGGGCGGCCTGTGAAGGGGCCGCTGATCCACGTCCAAGCTGACGCATCCTTCGAGACTCAGGACAAGGATTGTGAGGGAGGTCATGGAACTCAAAGGAAAAACCAGTCTCGTGTCGGGATCCTCGCGCGGAATCGGGCGTGCGATCGCGATCATGTTGGCGGAGGCGGGCAGCGATGTCATCGTCAACTACGTGTCCAATCGGGACGCGGCGGACGAGGTGGTCGACAAGATCAAACAACTCGGCCGCCGGGCGATCGCGTACCAGGCGGACGTGTCCAAGACGGAACAGACCCTGGGGATGGTCGAACAAGCCCAGAGGGACTTCGGCCTCATCCAGATTCTGGTGAACAACGCGGGGATCACCCGCGACCGGTCGTTCCTGAAGCTCAGCCCCGAGCAGTGGCACGAGGTCCTGTTGGTCAACCTCAACGGCCCGTTCAACCTCATCGGCCGACTGCTCCCCAACATGGTGGAATCCAAATGGGGTCGGATCATTAACATCACCTCGATCGTCGGGCAAATCGGCAGCTTCGGACAATCCAACTACGCGGTCGCGAAAGGCGGGATGATGGCGTTCACGAAGACCTTGGCGAAGGAGGTGGCCACGAAAGGCATCACCGTCAATGCGGTGTCGCCCGGCTACATCGAGACCGACATGACTGCGGCGGTGCCTGAGAAAGTCCTCGATTCCGTTCGTGAACTCACCCCCATGGGACGACTCGGCAAGCCGGAAGAGGTGGCCATCGCCGTGCGGTTCCTTGCCGATCCGCGGGCGTCATTCATCACCGGAACGATCATCAACGTCAACGGCGGGATGTACATGTGAACGGAGTACGAAGTCCGAAGATCGACGGGAGGGCGGGGAACGCGGGGGGCGGCAAATGTTCATCAGGATGGCCTGGGCGACCGCGCGGCGTCGACAGACGTCGAGCCGGCGAGCCGGAGTTCGTCCTCGCGTTTCGTGATCGGCCGGGAGGGATGCACGCCGCCGTGCCCCGCCGGGTCATCGGCGCCGATCTCGGGCGGGGGTGGACGCAAGCGCCGCGCGGACCGACAGCGTGACTCGCCATCCTGCGGGACCGACGTTGGAAGCGCGACCTACCTGTCGTCGTCCTTCTTCTTCGATTTATCCTTCGACTTCTCCTTCGACTTCTCCTTGGACTTGTCGTCGTCGTCACCGTCGTCCTTGTCTTTATCCTTTGACTTTTCCTGCGGATCCTTTTTCGCCTGCGGCGGTGGCTCCGTCGGCTTCTTCGCCGGGGCAGGGGACGGCTCGGCGGGCTTCTTCGCCGCGGGCGGCGGTTCCGTGGGCTTCTTCACGGCGGGCGGAGGAGGCTCGGCAGGTCTCTTCGCCGCAGGCGGCGGTTCCGTAGGTTTCTTCGCGGCGGACGGAGGAGGCTCGGCGGGCTTCTTCGTGGCTGGCGGCGCGGGCGGCGGCGCCGTTTTGGCCGGCGGGGGAGGCGCTGTCGCCGTGGGTGCTTTTTTCACCGGGACCGGCTGCGGCTTGGGCTGCACGCTCGCGTCCGTCTTGGACACCTCCGGTTTTTTCGGTGGAGCTTGCTCCTTGACCTCGACGCTCTTGGCCGCCATCGGTGTCGCGGGGAGTTTGGCCCGCACGGGCGCCGTGACACGAACCGGCTCTCCGCCCGCAGACCGAGCTTCCTTTTCCTCGACCGTTTTCCGTTCCTCGCGGGCCTTCATGACTGCCTTGGAGTGTTGCACGATGACGTCCCGCTCGGTCGCGGCCACGGCACGAAGCTGGATCGTCGGGTTCGGCTGCGCCGCGAGTTGGGTAAGCGACCTGGCCACAACCAGTCTGCGCTCCACCTGCTGCGGCTGCGCCCCGATGTTGATCTGCAAGGCAAACGTCCGCGGCGGGCGGGCCTCCTGATGCTCGACGCGGAAACGGAAGTCCGCTTCGACGTGGCCCTCCCATTCCCGATCCTCGCGATGGACCCATCGGCGATGTACGAAAATGGGGTCATAAGCGACGCGCCGCTTCTCCATCGCGAACCAGGGATAAATACCGACTTCCGCGTAGCTCGGTGCGTAGTAGTCGCCGAAGTAGTAATGGTGATACCGCGGACGCACGAACAGATGATCCGTGAATACGGCAAGGTCGATCACGGTCGCCGGTGAGTACACCACCCGCGTAGCACGGACGGCCGCGTTCACGTAAACCGGCGCGAAGAGGATCCCCCGCCGGTCCACGGTGAAATCCCAGTAGCCGTCGACGAACACAAAACCTCTGGGTCCGGACACATAATGGGCCGGTACCCAAAGCCAATTGGGGTTGGCCACCACCCAGTTGCCTGGTCGCCATACATACCGCCCCTCGGCCCACAGCCACGTCCCCGGCACCCAAATGTTGTCGGGAGTCGGCGGGGGACCCGGCGGAACGGATTCCACGATGGCGGGCGGCTCGGGCAGGTATTCGATCTCGTTGTCATTCGCATCGGCCCAGAACCCCGAGGTCCACGCAAATCCGTAACCCGACCGGGTCCAGTAGCCGGCGACAAACTGCCGACCCGGCGGCGCCGTCCGCCAGATGCCGCTGATCCACAAGTAGTCGTCCCGATCCTCGTCCCACGCCCAATAGCCCGGAATCCACGCGACGTTGGCCGCGCTCGGCGCCTGGGACGGAGGAACTTCCTCGATCGGATCGGGCGGGGCCTTCACCACGATCACGTCCGGCTCGCGCTCGTAAACGATGGTCTCTGCGAAGGCCTCGTGCACCGGCCCGCGGGTCAGTATCTCCACCTCCGTGGTCTCGATGCGCGTGACTTCCACCTGGGAATACACCGGGCCGCCGGTCAAACTCGCCAGCGCCCACGCGAAACCGGCCGCCCCCGCTCCTCCGACGCGTACTTTCACCATCATCGTTCTCCGTAGTGCGAAACCCGGAATGATCCGCGACCCTTGTATCGCCGAACTCGGCGACGCAGGCCCGGACGCTCCGGAATCTCATCGGCATGACGCCTGAGCGCGACGAGTTCGGAACCTGCCACGGACATCCCACACTCTTGTCCAGCGGCGGCGTTGCCCATCCGCCGGCGGTCGCCTCGCCTCATCCGAACCGGTAGGCTATCGCCTGGGGGCACAGGCGTCGAGTCTACCGTGCGGGTGCGGTTCTTGCGATTCGTGATCGGCCGGGAGGGATTCACGCAACCACGCCCGTCGGGTCTGCACCGCCGATCCGGGGCAGGAACAGGCGCGATCGCCGCAAGGTTCGTCATCCCGCCTCCACGAACCGGGCGATTCTCTCGCAAAGCTCATGCAGAGTTGCTGGTGTTATCAGAGGCCAAGGTCGCCATCTTCAATCCCAGCGGCAACCGCGAGCGCGAATGCGTTGCGAAGGGCAAAAGCACCATAATCCGCGACAAGATCGACCAGGTATTTTGCCCCAACCGTTGTCCACTCGCCGGTTGCGCTGAGCGCGCCCTGCAGTTTTTCCCAATCCAGTTCACCGTCCATACTTCGCGACTCAGACACAAGCGTCTGATACTCGTCCAACAACTCTGTCACATCGTGATTTGTCGACATTCTCGCAATCTCTTTTACGGAATAAAAACGTTTTCGCGCTGCCACCGCAGGCAATCCGCGCGCGGCAGAAAACGAGTCGGCGGGCGAATTGCCCTCCGGTGATACGCACCGATTAGCGTCGCGACAGCGCCGCTGCGGTGCCGAAGCACTTGCCGCGAAATGCGAATTGATAGGTCATCGTCGATCGACATGAGCCCTGAATCAAACAGCCGATCAAAGGTAGCGCTGAGACAAAGCCCGTTCGTTGGATCGGCGCGCAGCGTCTGATCGACGCTCCAAGGGACAATGTGCGACGCCACGAGTACTTCGGGCAGTTGAATCCCTGTGACGCAACAGGCTCGCTCATAGCTGCTGAGTACGGCTTGTCGAAAGAACGCTTGGTGCAGGCGTTGGCGCGCTGTAGCCACGCGTTCGGAAGGCCCTGAAGGAGGCTCCAAGTCCTCAACGGGGATCTTCATCTGCCGCCCGAGGGCGATTTGAAGTCGTTGGGCAGTCGAAACCAGTCCAGCCCAATCCCGGTGAAATTCGTCCCAGATTTCGCGATCGAGTCTGCTTGTATGGACAAGCCCGGAGATGTTTCGTTCCTTCAGCGCAGGATCAAAGGCACCGAAGTTGCCAAGTTTGCGGGCGACGCCTGCAGGCGATCTGTGCAAAAGCGTTGCTAGCATCTTAACTTCGGGATTCGATGCCTTGGTCTTGCTGAACGGGATTTTGCAGTATAGCTCAAAGGCAAGAATGAGTTCATCACGTGCCCAAGGCTCGCCGTATTTTTCTGGGCGAGGAGCCATCAGGTCAGACTATCGACGACGGGCCGTAGGAAGTGTCTCCAAAGCTGCCGGCGAGGGTCGTACGGAACCTTTTCTCCGAGATTGCTGAACCCCTGACACGGGGGACCGCCCGCGACTACATCCGCTTTGGGGAACGTCTTGATTTCCTCAATGGCACACTGGGCGACGCGGTCGGTAATGTTGGCCCGGAGCGTGTCGCACGCATTGGAATCCCATTCGACCGCGAGCACAGTCCGAAACCCTGCGTTCTTGAAGCCGAGTGCGAGTCCCCCGCAACCCGCGAATAGTTCGAGGACGGTCGGCCCGCGACCTGGCGGCGGAACGGTGGCGAGTTCATGCCAATCGTGATTGCGGTCGGTTTTCGTGTCGTACCGATAAAGGCGGAATCGCCTGGGCGTGACCTTTTCCAGGGCGAGCACGTCCCCCGTCTTAATCGAATGGTGCTTGAAGAACTGCCCGACCCACTTCCGCCCTCGGAAGATTCGGCGCGGCTTGCCGGTCGCGGCTTCGGTAGCGATGTCGGTCTCGACGGTAGTGTTCAAACCGTCGAGGTGAATCTGAATGGGCTTGCTGTGTCCGTTGGCGGACTTACGGGATGCACCGAAACAGTCGGGTGGGAAGAAACCGTGGTGGCCCCCTATGTTGATGGTCTGGTTACGGAGGTTCGCGGCGGTAACGCGAATCAGGCGTTTTCTTTCCGCGACTGTTCCGCTCATGGTGTGCGTCCGTCCTTCCCCGGCGACAACGGGCGCCCGATAATGGGGTTCCGCCTCATGCGAGGGGTTCCACGCGGCCAAGCGACCGACCGAGCCGATAACACTTGGCGTAGTATAGAATGTAGGGGGTGTTGGTCCGGTTGCAAGGGCGGCGCGGGATGTCCCCGTTCGCACCAATCCCGGACCTGTGAGATTCGTGCGCCGTGCCTGAGCGTGACTATCGCAAATATCTCGACCCGAAGGTGCTGGCCAAGATCAGCGGCCTGGAGCTGCGCGCCCGGTTAATCATCGAAGGATTTTTCAGCGGCATCCATCACAGTCCGCAGCGCGGGCTCTCCGTCGAGTTCGCCGACCACCGGGCCTACACGCAGGGCGACGACCTGCGGCGCATCGACTGGAAGGTCTTCGGCAAGACGGACAAGTACTACGTCAAGGAGTACGAGCAGGAGACGAACCTCAACCTCATGCTGGTGGTGGATTGCAGCGAGTCGATGAGCTATCGCTCCGGCGAGGAGGGCATGACGAAACATGAATACGCCACGGCCATCGCCGCGGCCGTCGCCTATCTAACGCTGCAACAGCAGGACTCGGTGGGACTGACGTTGTTCGACGAGCATCTCACCCATTTCATGCGGCCTTCGAACAATGCGCACCATTGGAAAACGCTGGTGCACGAATTGGCCGGAAAGACCGGACCGGCCAAGACCTCCCTGGGGCGCGTTCTGACCGAACTTGCGGAGCGCCTTAGCCACCGGCTCCTCATCATTCTCATCAGCGATCTTTTCGATGCTCCGGAAGCCATTCTGAAGGGACTCAAACACCTGCGCTACCGCCGACACGAGGTCATCGTGTGGAATGTGTGGGACCCGGCCGAGCTGAACTTGCCGTTTTCCGGCCCTACCTTGTTCGACGGGATGGAACTGATGGGGCGATTGCTGACCGACCCACGCGCCCTAAAGGCCCGCTACGTCGAGGAGGTCGAGCGGTTCCAATCACAGTTACGTACCGGCTGCGGACACATGCTCATCGACTACACGGTGTTCAACACCGCCATGGCCTTGGACGCCGCCTTGAGCGGATACCTGGCCACGCGGGCCGCACGCCTGCGGCAGCACTCCTCGCGCGTGCTCGGCGGGGGATAGGAACGCAATGCCGGCGCCGGTACTCGCCAACATGCCCTTCGTTCACCCGACGATCGCGGGGATCGCCCTGCTGACGGCGCTCATCCCGATTGCGATCCATCTCATCAACCGGCGTCGTTACCGGCGCATCCGGTGGGCGGCGATGTCGTTCCTCCTGGCGGCCAATCGGCGGAGCGCCAAGCGCGTTCGGCTTGAACAGTTGTTGCTCATGCTGGCCCGGATCGGAGTGGTCGTGCTGTTGGGACTCGCCGTCGCGCGGCCCTACTTGCCCGCCACGGCACTGGTGCCCGGAAGTTCCTCGCGCGTGCACCGCATCGTGCTCTTGGACAATTCGTTGTCCATGAACGCCCACGAGGCGGACGGGCGGACTCGGTTCGCCGCGGCGCAACAGTGCGCGATGCGGCTGGTGGACTCGTTTCCGCCCGCGGACGCGGTGAGCCTGGTGACGTTGGCGGCGCCGGCGGACGCGGTCATCGCTCACGCGGCCTACGATCGGCGTTTCGTCCGCGAATCCCTCGCCGCGATCCGGCCCGCGCAGCGGGCGACGGACACGGTCGGGGCGTTGTCAGCGGCCCGGGACGTTCTGAAAGCCTCCGACGCCGCGGCCGGAAACCGCGCCGTCTACTTGATCTCCGATTTTCCGAAGGACGCATGGGAGTCGGACACGCCGCAGAATCCGACGGCCGCGGTCCGGGTGACGAGACAGCTCGCCGACGCGCTCTCCGACCCATCCGTCGATCTGAGCTTCATCCGCGTCGACACGAGCGCTACTGACAACCTGGCCGTGACTCACCTGACGCCGGAGTCGCCCTTGGTCGGAGTGAATCTCCCCGTGCGGATCACCGTAGAGGTCACCAACTTCGGGGAGTCGAGCGTACGAAATGCGGTCCTCCA
>CAYQZH010000228.1:0-7454 GCA_964421865.1 uncultured Phycisphaera sp.
ATCCTTCAAGGCCGGCTGGATCGTCGGCAAGGACGGTAAAGTAGACGGAAACATCACCATCTGCTCCAAATGCACCACCACGATTCAGGCGATCTCGACAACGAGAAACATCCTTGATCTGGGGAAGTTCGTCCTGGCATCGACCGGACTTTCCGTCTTACAGGTGAAGGATAGGATCCGCCTCGGCCTACCGATCAAACTGATGATCGGAGACATCAACTCGGATGCTACAGTGCGCCTGTTCAATCCATGCGGAGACGCATTCGAACAGTCCGAAGCCGGCTGCTGCCGCTGCGCCGCATTCACCGTTGCTGTCCAAGGGATCGAAGGGGCCTTGGACCGGAACGGGATCTTCGACACGCCCTTAAACTTGTTCCTTAAGAAAGTCGGAGAGGATGGGACGGAAACCCTCACGGACTTCTGCTCGAGCGTCAACTTCAACACCCAATGTGGCTAGTGCTTCGACGCACCCTAAATTGCGGGTAGCGGGGAGGGCGAGGCTCCTGCCGAGCCGGACCTCCAAGGATCGTTGCTGCCCGCGGTCTGCGTTGGGGCTCTTTCTCGGGGGGCCATCTCACCCGTACGATAAGCCGCGTTGGAGCACTTGCTATACATAAGGCAACGACGCTGACTCATAACGGATAGGCCGTGGCTTCCTTTTCGGTGCATGGCGGGCTATCATGGCCGCCAGAAACGCGGGCGTGGCCCGTGTCGAGGTGGATCACCCCCGGTCGCCGCGCAGCTTGGCAACCGACACTATGGAGAACCAGACCGTGAAGAACCAGGTTCATCGTCAATCGATTGCAATGCAGTTCCTTGCGCTTTGCTTGCTGCTAATCTCGGCCGGCTGCAAACCCTCGCCCGGCGAAGTCGACCTTCAACAGTTCGTCGGTCGAACCAAAGACGGAACCGCCTCCGTGGCCGTCGCCAAGGTCGGCGACAAGCTTCTGGCCTACGTGTGCGACAGCGAGCAGGTTGGGGATTGGTTCGAAGGCAGCACCGGCGTTGGCCTCGTCGAATTGAACTCCCGTGCGGGAACCCAGCTGATCCTGGACTCCGCGACGGAGTTCAGCAGCGGATCGTTCACCGATACCGACGGCGTCGAGCACGCGTTCGAAATCTCTCCAGCCGAAGGCGACGAGGGGCTTTACCTGCTGTTCGGCCAGGAGCCGCTAGACCTTTCCACGCGGGCGGAGAGCGAAGTTTCGGCCGAGGAACTCCTCTACGCTGCGCTCGTGGAAATCGCCACAACTCAGGGCGACGGCGTCGGGGAAGCGTCCTTCCGGGCCGGCTGGATCGTCGGCAAGGATGGTGAAGTCGTCGGAAACATCACCATCTGCTCCAGATGCACCACCACGATTCAGAAGATCTCGACTACGAGCAACATTCTTGATCTGGGGAAGTTCGTCCTGGCATCGACCGGACTTTCCATCGAACAGGTGAAGGAGAAGATCCGCTTCGGCAGATCGCTTGCACTGATCATCGGAGAAACAGGCTCAACTGCCACCGTGTTCGTGTTCAATCCATGCGGGGACAGCTTTGATCTGTCCGTAGGCGGCTGCTGCAGTTGCGCCTCTTTCAGCACAATAATCTCCAAGATCAGCAGTGGCTTGGACAAGCTCGGGATCTTCGACACGAGCCTGAACGCGTTTCTCGACAAGCTTGAGAACGGTGCGGCGGAAAGACTCACCGACTTGTGCTCGAGCGTCAACTTCAACACCGAATGCAGCGCCCTATGATTCGACGCACTTTGAATTGCGGGTAGCGGAGACGGCGAGGCGCCTGCAGAGGCGGACCTTCGAGGATTGTTGTTGCCAGCTATCCGCGTTTGGGCTTCTTCTCGTGGGCCATCTGACCCGGAAGATAAGCTGAATTGGAGCACTAGACGATGACGCCGACGCGGTCGCGGACCTGCTCATAGAACTTGATCCAGCGGTCGTGCAGGTCGCGCCAGTGGTATTCGCGTTCAACCATTTCCCGGCCGGCTAGGCCCATGCGTCGGCGGAGGTCGGCATCTTGAAGAATCATGATGAGGGCGTCGGCGAGCGCTTGCGGGGAACGCGGTGGAACCAGCAGCCCCGTTTGGCCGTCGCGGACGGTGTCCCGCAATCCGCCCACGTCGGACGCGACGACGGGCACTTCCATAGCCGACGATTCGAGGGCGGCGACGCCGAAGGCTTCCTGCACCGAAGGGATGACCGTCACGTCCCATCGGGCCATGAGCTTGGGAAGCTCACGATGGGGCTGCCGGGGAACCCAGTTGATGGATGAGTTGACGCCGAGGTCGGATGCCATCTCTTGGCACCAAGAAAGCTGGGCGCCGTCGCCGACCAGTTCAAATCGGGTGTTCGGAATCTGGGCGAGCACGAGTGGAATCGCCTGGATCAAGCAGGTCGGGCCGTAGACCTCGCGGAATCCCTTGAAAAACCCCACACGGTACGGCCCGCTTGCGGTTCGCATCGGCGGTTCGACGGGTCGAAAAGCCTCCACATCGACGCCGAACGGCAGGACATCGACGTTGCAAGGGTCGATCCCGGCGTAGTCGGCCACTACGCGCGCGAAAGTCCGTCCGCACGTTGTGACGGCGCCGGCCCGGCGCAGGAGCGTCACGCGCGTTTGCCGCAGCTCATCGGAAGCCGGGGTCTCACCAGGGGGATCGACGATATCCGAACCCCAGGCCGATGCGACCAGGCAGGCGTTGTCGATGAGGGGAGGCCGAAAGCGGAAGCCCCAGTCCTCGAGGAAGTGGATGTTCACGACGTCGAATCGCCGCAGAAATCCGCGAAGATAGTTGACCCATCGCCCCTCCCAGCGACGCGGGTTGGTGAGGCTTGGGCCGGGGACGCAAAAGCGCTCCACGGTCGCGCCGGGTACTTCCGTCGGCTTGTGAGTGACGATGTGCACGTCGTGGCCGCGCGCGGCGAGACCCGGGGCCAACTGCTGAATGTGCACCGAGCTTGCGTCAGCGAACAGGCAAATCTTCACCTGCACCTCCCGCACTGACGAGCACCGCCGAGTCCGGGCCGTCGCCACGCGACGCCGCGGTTGCCGCCTCCATGGGGTCGAAAGACCACTCGTGGTCCAGACAGAGCGCGCCGGTGCCATGCCCGCCGTCGTTGATCACCATCGGGAACCGGAACGGCGTGTCGAGCAGGGTCGTGCCGTTTTCCGCGTCCCAAACCCGGACATTCCAGAAGTATTGCCCGCCGGACAGTGGAATCTCGGGGAGCGTTAGACCGATGCGGTGCACGCCCGCGTTGCCGCTGAACACGCGACCAGCCCGCCCGGAGTTGAGGCTGAGCAGCGGCTCGTTGGTGGCGGCGCGCATGTTGAGTTCGACGACCAGGGAGCGAACAGGCCGTACCAGACGGAGGGTTAGCTCGGCGCGAATCCCTTGCCGCGGTCGAACCCAGACGACCTCTTCGTTGTCGGCGTCGAACCAGCGCAGATCGAGCAGCTCGACGGTATCGCCGTGGCCGTCATCGTCCGCGTGGAGATCGGCCGGACGGTCGGCGAAAGCACGGGACATGGCGGTCATGTAGTGCCCCACGGCGTCACGGGCCGGGCCTTCGTGGGCGACCCGGCCCTGCTCCAAAACGATGGCCCGTCCGCAAATCGACTGCATTTGATCGAGATCGTGCGTCACGAACACGAGGGTCGTGCCGCCGTGCACGAGCCGGCGCATCCGTTCGAGGCACCGCAGGCGGAAGACGGCGTCGCCGACGGATAGCACTTCGTCGACCAGCAACACTTCCGGCTCGACGTGGGCGGCGATGCTGAAACCCAGGCGGGCGTACATGCCGGAGCTGTAGCGCTTCACGGGCATGTCCAGGAACCGTTCGATCCCGGCGAAGGAGACGATGGCGTCGAGCTTGCGGCGGACTTCGTCGCGGGTCATGCCGAGGATCGCGCCGTTGAGGAACAGGTTCTCGCGGCCGGTCAGGTCGCCGTGGAAGCCGGCGCCGACTTCGATCAAAGCGGCTAGCCGCCCGTCGACGGACACGGCGCCTCGATCGGGTCGGAGAATCCCGGCGAGCAGCTTCAACACCGTGCTTTTCCCCGCGCCGTTGGGCCCGATGATGCCGACGGCCTCGCCCCGCGCGACTTCGAAGTCCACGTCGTCGAGGGCCCAAAACGTCGATCGCCCGTCGCCCGTCCCGCGTCCGAGCAGACGGCGAACGCCGCAGGCGAACAAGTCGCGGAGCGTGTCGTGCGTCTCGCCGAGACGAAAACGCTTGGCGACGTGGGAGAACCTGACGGCGGGGCGGTCCATCAGATGCACTCCGCGAAACGGAACGAGGCCCGTCGAAAGCCGACCCAACCGAAAATGAGGGATAGAATCGCAACGACGGCTGCGTAAAGGAACGCTCCGGCATCCGGGCCGCGACCGTTCAGGATGCAATCGCGGTAGGCGCTGATGATCGGGACGAGGGGATTCAGGGCGAACAGTTTCGCCCAGAATGAGCCGTCGTGAGGAAGCGGGACGACGACCGCGGAGACGAACATCCACAACTGAATGGCGATGGAAAAGACCTGGCGGACGTCGCGATAGAAGAGATTGGCCATGGCCAGGATCATGCCCAGTCCGACCGTCAATGCGATTTGTATGAGAAGTACAACCGGCACGAACAGAAGCGCCGGGGTCGGCGTGAAGGTCCAATCGCCGCGGAGGTGAAAGTAGACGATCAGGACGATGAGGACGAACAAGGCGATGGCGAAATCCACCAGCGCACTCGCCACACACGACAGCGGAAACACCTCACGCGGGAAATAAACTTTGGTCACCAGATTGCGGTTGGCGACGAGCGAGTTCACGCAGTTGCCCAGGCTGGTGCTGAAGAACGTCCAGGGCACGAGTCCGGCGAAGGCATACAGGGGGTAGGGCATGCGCACGCCGAACGCCGACGCCCCGCCGATCGCCCGAGTGAAGACGAACGTGAAAAGCAGCATCATCGACACGGGCAGCAACACCGCCCAGCCGATCCCCAAAAGGGATTGCTTGTAGCGAACGCGCAGGTCCCGCCAGGTCAACACGGGCAGCAACGCCCGGAGGCGAGGCAGCTCCGAAAAGAAGGTCGTATGTCCCACTGCGCGCACCGTGGCTGACACCGCTATGGCTCCATCGTCAAACCGCCCTGTCTTATCGGTCGTTTCGAGGCGAGGCTTTCTCCGACGCAGCCGACACCCGACCACCGCTGCCAGAGGGTACCAGGTCAGGCTACGACCGCCCGAATGGGAGCGTCGAGCCGCTGGATGGGCCGCTGGCGGGCCTGCAAGGTAGGCCGCATCGCCCGGCCCGTCGGGCGAGACACCCGGGTGCCCCGGTCGGATCGGGGTTTTTTTTGTGTTGACATGGCGAAGATGGGTAGTATGATGCTGGCGGTTGTTGGACGAATGGTTCTTCTTCTTTTGACAGGAGGTCGCCGAAATGCGACGGAACGCACTCACCGTGTTGGCATCCCTTTTCCTGGTTTCGACTCTCACCGGTTGCAGCCTCTTCGGAGGCAAAAAGAAGGACGCGATGACGGAGGATTACAACCCCGCCACCGACACCTCGGCCGCGCCGGTCGAGCCGTACCCGGCCTACCCCAAGACGGGCGGATACGCGGGCGGTGCGACGAGCGGCTCGCGCTACCACACGGTCCAGAAGAAGGACACGCTCTACAGTCTGGCGCGCCAGTACTACAATGACCAGCACCGGTGGAAGGACATCTACGAGGCCAACCGCTCCGAGATCGGCGACCCGAACAAGATTCGCGTCGGCCAGCGGCTTGTGATTCCGTAACCGGTCCGTCGGCAGGCCATCGTTTGTCCGGCATCCTCCGGGCGCGTGGAACCGTCCCTTCGGGGCTCAGGGCAGGCGGCTTCGCGGCCGTGTCACGAGACGGGGAACGTGCGCGGTGAGCGGTTGCGTTTCGCTCGACAGCGATGTGCAGTTCGTCCGCGGAGTCGGACCGTTCCGCGCCCAGCAGTTTGCGCAGCTCGGCGTTCGCACGGTCGGCGATCTGATCGAGCACTTCCCCTTCCGCCACGAGTTGAATCCCCGCTCGACGGCGATCGGCGACCTGGAATGGGGCGTCGTCGCGACCGTCGTCGGCGAGCTACGGAGCGTACGAACCGCCGGTCTGCCCGGACGACAAACCGCGTCCGCCGACATCGTGGACGGCACGGGCCGATGCCGCGTTCGATGGTTCAATTCGCCGTTTCTGCAAGACCGGCTGGTCAGCGGCCAAGTCGTTCGGATCACCGGAAAAGTTGACGTCCGCGGGAACCTCGCGTCGTTCACCAACCCGCAACTGTCGCTCATCGACGTGGAGGCCGTCGATCCCCTCGCCCGCGATCACGATCAACACGAGCCGGTCTACCCCGCGACGGCGAAACTCCCCAGCCGACAAATCCACCGCGTGATCAGCCAGGTTCTCGAGGAGGCGGCGGGCGCGGTGTACGACTTCGTACCGGAGAAAATCCGCGTCCGCCGCAGGCTGCCTCCGCGCCGCACCGCGATCCTCCGGTATCACAAACCGACCCGTCTCGATGACGTACCGGTCGCCCGCCGTCGGCTCGCGTATGATGAGTTTTTCCTTTGCCAACTGGCCTTTCAACTCACCCGATCCCGGCGCGCCGGGATTCCGGTCGCCAGGCCGATCGTGGTCTCTGAGCGGATGGACGAACGAATTCGCAGGCGGTTTCCATTCACGCTGACCGCAGGACAAGACCGGGCGATTGCCGAGATTCGATTGGACCTCGCCAAGACCGAGCCGATGAACCGACTCCTCCAGGCTGATGTCGGGGCGGGTAAGACGGCCGTTGCGGTCTACGCGGCCCTTGCCGCCGTCGCCAACCGCAGGCAGGTCGCGCTCGTCGCCCCCACCGAAGTTCTCGCCGGGCAACACTATTCCAAGATCGAGCGGTACCTGCAGGGCAGCCGAGTGCGGTTGGAGTACCTCGCGGGATCGACCCCCAAAGCAAAACGTGCCGCGATCCTACGCACCCTCAAGACCGGCGAACTCGATTGGGTGATCGGCACCCACGCCCTGCTGGAACGGGACGTTGCTTTCGCGGACCTGGGCTTGGCCATCATCGACGAACAGCACAAGTTCGGCGTGGCCCAACGCGCTGCGCTGCGAGGAAAGGGAACCGCGCCGCACGTGTTGGTGCTGACGGCTACGCCGATCCCACGGACGCTGGCCATGACCGTGTTCGGGGACCTGGATGTTTCGACCATCGAAGGAGTCCTTCCCGATCGTCAACCCGTCGTGACCCGTCTGGTGCCCGAGGACAAAACCGAAGCCGCATGGGCATTCATGCGCAGCCGCCTGGATCGCGGCGAGCAGGCGTACATCGTCTACCCGTTGGTCGAGGAATCCGACGCGTTGCCGCTTAAGGCCGCCGGCGTCGAAGTCGAGCTTCCGGGCGGCGAGCTCGAGCGGCGGGCGCGCCGCCAGAACGAGGCG
>CAYQZH010000229.1:0-7447 GCA_964421865.1 uncultured Phycisphaera sp.
ACCGTGCGGTAGATTTTGACGCGCCCTACTTCCCCCCGGCCGCATCCTACCGCTTTCGCCGAAACTCGAATCCCCATAATACCAAACCCGGCGGCATGGTGTCAACCATAAAAAGAAGTAAAAAATCGTGGTCGTTTTCCGCCTCCCAGCGCACTGATCGACAGGATCAGAGCACCGGCGTGATGCTGGTGTGGTCCGCAGGCTTGCGCCTGCGGCTCTGACCCGCGCGACCCACCAGGGGTGACGCTACTTTTGGCGTCCCGTGCGGGCTTGGGCGTCGATGGCGAAGATTTCCACGCGGCGATTCGACAGGCGGTTCGGCTCGGTGGTGTTGGGGACGCGGGGGCGGT
The DNA here is from genome assembly GCA_964421865.1 of uncultured Phycisphaera sp. Lineage (GTDB taxonomy): Bacteria > Planctomycetota > Phycisphaerae > UBA1845 > UBA1845 > SBAX01. The sequence continues at coordinate 351 of CAYQZH010000229.1, forward strand.
ACTCGCCGCAGCCGGCGGCCACCAGTCGCTCCGCGGCGACGCCGTGCTCGCGAAGGTAGCGCACCACGGCGAGGCCTCGCTCGGTGCTCAATTGCCAGTTGTCGGCCCATCCGCTCTTCTTGATCGGGCGATCGTCGGTGTGGCCAAAGACCATGATGTCCTTGCTGCCGTACTCGCCTTCCAGCGTGCTGACGATCGCGTCGAGCGTCTTGCGCGCTTCATCGCGAAGGGTCACCTTTCCCGGGGCGAAGAGGATGTTCTCCTCAATGGCGATCATGCCGCCGCCGGGCACGGCCGTCCACCCGGCGGGCGCCGTTTGCGGCTCAGGCCTACCGGCGAGTTCGGCGCGGAGAGAATCGACGTCGCGGATTGCGGCCGCCAGGCGCTGGTCGAGGGCGGCGCGTTCACGGTTGGCGGCGTCGAGATCGGCGCGGGTCTTGTTGAGTTGGGCGGCGAGGTTGCGGTTGCGGTCCTCGATGGCGGCCACGTCTTTCTTGGGCTGCGTGGCACAACCTGAGGCCACCACGGCCAACAGCCACAGCGGTGCGGTTCGTAGAATCGTCGATCTGTTCATCGGCATCTCCTTGCACTTGCGACGGCGGTCGATCGCCGTCTACTCCTTCATCCCCGGTTCGCCGTCGCTTGCGGCGCTCCGTTTCAGCTTTTCCTCGATGCGCCGCTCACGCTCATCCAACTCGGCGGCGCGTTTCTCGTGCAACTTGGTCGCTTCCTCGATCGCCGCAAGCCGACCGACCTCGCGAAGGTCGCGCCATAATCCGCGGGCGAACCAGACGACGCGCCACGCGGTCAGCGTGCCTCCGGCCGTCCACAACATCAGCCAGACGACGTTAGTGGGCTCGTTTTCATGCGTCAACCCGAAGAACCAGACAGCGACCGTGTGGGAACGGTTCTTGAACAGCACCAGCCCGATCGCGCCGCCGACCACCACCACGATGGACGTACGAAGATAGACCTTGAGCCGCTGGATTGCAAGACTCATCTTGGGATTCCCAGTCGCGGGGGCTGTGAGTTTTCGGCGAGCATGGCTTGGGCAAGCACGATCGCCCGGTCGATCGGAGGCCAATGGAGGATCGGCTCGTAGAAAATCACAACCACGAGGAAGGATAACGACAGCCACGGGCCCAGGGGAAGCGCCCGCGACCGCTTGAACGGCAAACAGGCAACCCAGCCGACCATCGCCAGCCCGCAAGTAAGGAAAAAGCCCAGCACGACGATCGGCCAGCCGGCGACGCACCCCGCGGCGGCCATCAAGTGGATGTCGCCGGTCCCGAAGGCCTCCTTGCCGAATACCAGAGTAAACACGATCCGCACCGTCCACCCCACCGCCCCGGCGATCACGTAGCCGCCGGCTGCGGTCGCCAGACCATACAGGGGCGTCCACTGCCGAAACAGGGCGAAGTTGCCAACCTGAACCGGGGTGTGGAGAGCGTGGCTGATCCGCGAGGATAGTTCCCCCTGGCCCGACATGATCCACAGCCCCACCGCCCCAAGAGCGATGGCAGGTAGCAACAAGACCAACTCGGACAAAACGGCGCCGCGGGCCGTGTGACGCTCCTCGTGAATCGCGTCCACGATCGCCTGATCCGAGTCCCGCGCCACCGAACTTTCCGCGACGATGAGCACGAAGAACATGGCCAGCGGAAGGAGAGCGCGTGGAGCGTGGCGCGCGGGGGCGCGTTGGGCTTCCACTAGGAAGAGGGTGCCGAAGAGGGCGAGGAGCAGCAATGTCCCCGCCCACCCGGCGGCACGGGAGGGAGAGGCCAGCGAGGGCGGGGGGCGGCTCGGCGCCGTCGTCGATGGCGCGGCGGCGTTTTCAAAAGCGGACTCGCCGGGCGTCTCCGGCTCAACCTGCGTCTGGCACGCGAGCACGATCCAGATCAGCCCCAGACCGCCGACGGCGAAGAGCGACATGACCGCAGTGGCGTCGAATGGGCGAATCCAATCGAGGCTATGCTTTGGCGTCCACAAGGCGTGCATGGCGAACCCGACGAGGGTCACGAGGTTGGTGAAGCGGATGTCCACCCAGTAGTGTTCGAGGTCGATGGCGGACATGGCCAGTAGGCACGCGAAGAGGACGACATGGGCGACGAGGATCGGCCAGTCCGAGGCCAGGCGATCGGTCAGCCCGAACTCACTAACGCTGAGGCCCCGTCGCACGTGCCCGACCAAGAAGGCGTCGAGGAGCATCAACACGACGAGCGCCATGGCCGACTCGATGACCAAATAGCGAGTGGATATCGGAACCGCACAATGACGGCATCGCCCCCCCAGCAGCACGAAGCTGAGAATGGGGATGTTGTCGTACCACTCGATGCGGCGGCGGCAGTGAGGACACGCCGACCAGAGCGGCACCCGTAACGAGCGACGCCGAGGAATGCGATGGATGACGGCGTTGAGGAAGCTGCCCAGGCAAAGTCCCAGGACCGTCCAGAACGAGAGCCACCAAAACGTCACCAGCGTGGACAAGGTCCGGGCATCCTACCGCAGCGGCGACGCAGGCCATAGCGTCATCCAGCGCCCGGCCCGGCGCTCAATACTCGTCGTAGGCGCGGGTGTTGGCGCGGTTGGCGCGATCCGAATTGGCGATGATCTCGCCCTGCACAGGATTGTAGACCCAGCCTTCGGAACCGGTGGTCACCACGGGAGGCGAGTTCGACGTGTCGATCGCCACCTCGGAATTATCACGGTTATCGCCGACCGGCAAGGGTGGAACCCGACGGAGATAGGGTCCGAACCGGTAGGCCGGGTCTTGGCTCAACGAGACCTGCCCTTGGGCGTTGGAAAACTTCGTGAGCTGATTGACAAAGGCTGGGGCGGAGGTTGCCGCCCCACCGATTCCATCATTCGCCGCACCGGGGAAGGTGCCGTTGTGCTCCGCCGCGTACCGATCAATCGAGTTGCGCAGGGTCGTCAAGTCGGCCTTGAGGGCCGCCTCGTCGCTGGCCGCCGCCCCCGAACTAATCCGGGGTATAGCGATGGCCGCAATAATTCCGATAATTACGACGACGATAACGAGTTCGACCAGACTAAACGCGAAGCGTGGAAATGGCAAAGCGGCGCGCCGTCGGCCGCGTGGGGCGGGCCCATAGGCGTACGGCACCCGCAAACCGTTGGGGGTCTCTCGGTGGCACCGTTTCATCGCATCGTGCATTCTTGGACAAGTACGCGGACGCTCGGGCGCCACCGTTTGCCGGACCGGTCGGGCAGCCGGTACGGACTTCGTTTATTGATCGCCCTCTGCGGCCTAGCACTTCAGGAACCCGCCCACGCCTCATACCACTTCATGCAAATCGAGTAGGTTATCGGCGGTGTCAACGGCGATGCCTCCGCCCAGGCCATCCAGCTTCGCATGCGTACCGCGGGGCAAAACATCGTCTCCAAGGGGCGCCTGTTGGCGTGGGATGCCGCTGGAGAGAACCCGATTCTATTGATCGACTTTTCCACCAATGTATCTAACGCCGCGATAGGATCGCGGGTGCTCGCGGCCACCGCCAACTTCGCGGCCTACACCGACCCGCCGGTTGAGGCCGACTTCGTCCTCGCCGCGCCGATCCCCCTGGACTACCTCGTCGCCGGGAGCTTGACCTTCGAGAATGACGACGGGACGCTGCTGGTCTGGCGTCTGAGTTGGGGCGGCGCCGGATACACGGGGAACACCACCGGCGCGCTCACCAATGACGACGACCAGGAGTTTGGTCCGCCGTTCGCGGGTCCGTTGCCCAGCGACGGTTTGCAGGGCCTGCTATTCCAAGGCGACGCCCAAGCCAAAAGCTCGTCAAACGCCGCGGACTACGCTCTTCGTGCCGGGGCGGCCGTGTTCACCAACAACGCCGGACTGACCTTCACCGTCGTTGCGTTAAGCTGCCCGAACGATCCGGACAACGATGACGATCATGATGGCGTGTGCGGCGACGTGGACAACTGTCCACGGCAGGCCAACACCGATCAAGCCGACGCCGATGGCGACGGAGTCGGCGATGTATGTGACGGGTGTCCGCAGGACGCGGATAAAGTCGCCGCCGGCGTTTGCGGATGCGGCGTGGCCGACACGGATTCCGATGCCGACGGCCTGCTCGATTGTCAGGACAACTGCCCCCAAAACGCCAACCCCGACCAGGCCGACCGCGACGGGGACGGCGTCGGCAATGCGTGTGACGGTTGCCCGGATAACCCTGATATCAGTGATTTGGACGCCCCCGACTGCGGCACGACCGGCGGCCCTCCACCCGATGACGGCGCCGTCAATGACAATACGACCGGCGGCAGCACGGTCCCGCCGGGCGCCGACGGCGGATCGAACGGCGAGAACGGCGGCACAACAGGCCCGAAGCCCCGAGCGTGCGGCATCGGAATGATGGGTCTCATGCCTCTGTTTCTCGCGTGGTCCATCGTCAGGGCAGTCCGTCGGCGAGCCTAAGGAGCCGCGACGGGCTTCAGCTTCGAATGTGTCCCGTCGCACCAGGGGCGATTGCCGCTCTGGTGACATTGACAGATCGCTTTCTTTCCGGGCGCATCGACGGTCACCACGATCGGGGCCAGCCCGGTACCTTCCCGGCTGTGGCTGCCGTCGCAGTAGGGTAGGTTGGCGGACAGACCGCACTGGCAATAGGCTTTCTTGCCCGCGATCTCGTTTACGACAATCGGCTGTCTTCCGTGCTGGGGCTCGACCATGATGGCTCCTTCGTAACGGGGGACTCCTTCAACGCCGCATCAAAGCGCTTCCAGGTTGCGAACGAACTCGGCAATGACCCATTCGGGAGTCGAGGCCCCCGCGGTCACGCCGGCAACCTTCTTTCCGGCGACCGTCGAAGGCTTGAACTGCTCCCAGGTTTCGATGTGGTACGTGTCGATGCCGGCTTCGGTGCATAGGCGGGCCATCTCGCGGGTGTTGGCCGAGTGCAGCCCGCCGAGGACGAACATCACATCGACCTCCTGGCACAACGCGATGGCGGCCTCCTGCCTTCGGGTGACTTCCAGGCAAAGCGTGTTGACGATCTTCACCTCGCGATAGGGTCGCTTGAGGATCTCCGCGATCATCCCGGCGACATGCTCCGCCGAATGGGTGGTCTGAGCCACGATCCCCAGGCGCTCCTTGTAGGGCAGGGCTTCTTCGAGATCACTACCCCGGTCGACGACGGTCACGTTCGGGGCATATCCGATGACTCCCTTCACCTCGGGGTGCTCCGCGTCGCCGATCATCACCACGTGATAGCCTTCCTCGTGGAGCTGCTTGACGACGTTCTGTGCCCGTTTGACGAGGACGCAGGTGGCGTCGACGATCGCAAGTCCGCGGTCCTTGGCCCGCTGCATGGTCTCCGGCGAGGCGCCGTGCGAACGGATCAGGACCACATCGGACGGGTCGATGGTCTCCAGGTCGCCGGATTGGTTGAGCCCGGCCTCTTCCAGTTTGCTGACGACCTGCTTGTTGTGGATGACGGGTCCCAAGGCCACCACGCGTCCCGCGCCATGTTCCGCGACCGCGGCCTCGGCGATTTCGATGGCGTCCTCAACGCCGAAGCAGAAGCCCCGCGATGTCGCCATCTTCACTTGCATAGTTACAAAGTATCTTTCTTCGCCAAAGCCCGAGTCGGCGCAGGAGGCCGGTGGTTCCAATCCAGGCACCCATGATACGGGCGAAATGACCGAAACGCCACTTACGTGGTCACGCGCGTAGCGGCGTCGGCATCTTGCAACGGAAGCGTGGTCGGCTACAATCCGGATGTAGACTGCGGTGGCGGCAAAACTGACGAACCACCTACACCCTCTGAACCGGCGGCACGCGCTTGCGGACACTTGTTGGAGCACGAAGGTCGTGGGTTTGCTGAATCCCAAGGGTCACTCGCTTCGACCGCCCGCGCGCGGCGCGTTCACGCTCATTGAGCTTCTGGTGGTCATTGCCATCATCGCCCTGTTGATCGCGATCCTGCTGCCGTCATTGGAGGCGGCTCGACGGCAGGCCAAGCAAAACACTTGCCTCTCGCGTATCAAGAACATCGCCACCAGCAGCCGGGTGTACGAGGCCGACGACCCGGCGGGGTGGGGAATCCCCGTGCACGCGAGTATAGGGGTCAAAGAGGGGGAGGAGTCCTGGCCTGCCTTGGCGAGCAGGGGGCGCTTCGTCGGGGCCTACGAATGGGGCGGCAAAAGCGGTATCGGGAAGATCGAAGGATTCGGCGGTCGTGACGACCTTGCGTACGGTACGGCAGCGGGTTTCGGTCCGGCGACCCGCCCGATGAACGATGTCCTTTACAAAGGGGGATTCAAGGACAACAACAGGCCGTACAACCGCGTCGGTGCGACGGCGGACACCAAGCTGGATCTCGATCTGCTCAAGTGTCCGGGCGACGACGGTCCGCCGCGGCGGCCGGCGCACTGTCCCGACTGGGTGGCGCACAGCGAGCGATCGTCGTACGATCATTTCGGCACGAGCTACGCGGCGAACGTCTTCATGAACTCCACGGTCGGCGGCGGGGAGATGCGCAGCAATTCACCTTACCTGCGCCCGATCACCCGCGTACCGACCCCGGCGCGTACGATTTATTACGAGGAGAACATCGGCCGCTGGGCCTGGTCGTGCAGGCGGGAGCTGACGCCGGATTGCGACTTCGTCGGCCCCGGCGTCGACCCCGGTCCCAACAAAGCCGTCCGCGGCTGGCACGGTCGGGAATGGACCTTCAACCGCGTCTTCGTCGACGCCCACGCCGAGCAACAGAAGATTTACGTTGAAGACACCGAGGATCGAGACGGTTACGCCTTCCATTATCGCAACGAGGAGCTGGCGTCCTACCCAAAATGGCCGGCATGCGCGGACTCCGGAGGAGAGTTTCCCGGATCGTTTAATAGTTACCGATGCATCATCGTGCGCGGGCCGGGTTGGCAGAAGGATACTTTGCCCGCCGAGCTCATCTGCACCGGTTTGATGTGGGGCGGCGGCGGACGACCGTCCTACGAGAAGTGCGTCACTTCGGCTGATAATTGACCAAAATCTTCCGCGGGGTCGAACCATGAACACCGCCGACGAAGCCCGTCGGCGGTATTTTCTTTCACGAAGTTGTGAAAAATCGAAAGGCGAACCG
>CAYQZH010000230.1:0-7387 GCA_964421865.1 uncultured Phycisphaera sp.
AGGCCCTTGAAGCGCTTGATGCCCAGACCCTTGCGGCCCAGGTCGCGGACGCCGGGAGCGACGGCCAGGAGGTTGTCCAGGTCGGTGAGTTCGCTGTTGGCGTCGCGCAGCAGGAACTTCGCGGGCGGCAGCTCGCCCGTCACCAGCTCCTCGCGAATCATAAACAGATCGTCCACCGACAACCCGGACGATTCGATGGTGGCCAAGACGCCGTCCAAGACGCGGCACTCCGGCAGTTGGTAGCGGACGATCCGATGCGCGGGGAGATCGACCTCGCCGCCGTTGTCGGACTGCGATAAGAGAACGTGCCTCGCCTCCATCACTTCCACTACGCCGTGTTCACCGGATTCCCGCCTGCCGAGCTCGGCCAAGCCCGGCTCGTCATACAGATACTCACGATGCGGCTCAGATTCGCCGGGCCGGTAAATGCAGGCAAGGATTTTGGGCAGGCCGTGCTGGGCGCTGCGGTTGTTGCGCACAAGCTCGGCAAACGAGATGCCCCGCCGCGCGAGGACCCGCGTCTGCCCTTCAAGAGCGTCAAGCTGGTTCACGAGCGCTCGCAGCGGGTCACCGTGGATCACCCGTTCCGCGCGCCCCGATTCGCGCACCAACAGGCCCGTCCCCACGAGTCCCAGCTCCGCGAGCTTGCGGTTGAGCAACCGGTCATCGAGCACGTATTCGACGCTCTTTCCCTTTTTCACCTGATAGAGCGGCGGCTGGGCCACAAAGACCCTTCCGCCCTCCATCAGAGGCCGCATGTGGCGGAACAGGAACGTCAAGAGCAGCGTGCGGATGTGCGATCCGTCAACATCCGCGTCGGTCATGATGATGATCTTGCCGTATCGGCATTTGCTGAGATCGAACTCCTCTTTCCCAATTCCGCATCCCACAGCCGAAATCAATTTGGTGATTTCCTCGTGCGCCAACATCTTGTCCACCCGGGCCTTTTCCACATTCAGGATTTTTCCCTTCAGAGGAAGAATAGCCTGGGTGAAGGAGTCCCGACCTTGCTTCGCAATTCCGCCGGCCGAGTCTCCCTCCACCAAATATAGTTCCGTCGAGTCGGCATCCTTGCTGCGGCAGTCCCACAGCTTTCCCGGCAACCCCCCGCCGCTCAGGGCGCTCTTCCGCGAAAGCTCCCGCGCCCGCCGCGCCGCTTCCCTCGCTTGAGCCGCCTGCACGCCCTTTTGAACAATGCGCTTCGCGTCCGCCGGGTGCTCCTCGAAGTAATTCCCCAACCGCTCATTGAGGACCTGTTGCAGGAACGTTTCCACTTCGGGATTGAGCAGCTTGACCTTGGTCTGGCCCTCGAACTTCGGCTCGCGCAATTTCACCGACACGAGCGCCGTCAGTCCCTCTCGCCAGTCGTCGCCCGTGACCGCGGTATTCCCCTTAATCAGGTTGTTCTTCTTGGCGTAATTGCTGGCCACGCGAGATACCGACGTCTTCAGGGCCGACATGTGCGTCCCGCCATGCACATTGTGAATGTTGTTGGCGAAGCAAAGAATGTTCTCGGTGTAACAGTCCGTGAACAGCAACACAATCTGGCAACTGATCCCGATCGACTCGTCCTCACCCCGAATCAAAATAGGCTCTTTGTGCAGCCACTCGGCGCCGCCCGCCAGATGGGCACAGAAATCCACCAATCCCTCTTCATAATAGTACTCGCATTCCCTCCCCGTTTTGTCATCGACCAGACGAATGCGCAGCCGACTGTTCAGGTATGCCAACTCGCGGAGCCGCGTCTGCAGGATTTCGAATTTGAAGTCGCAGTCTTGGAACAAGACCGGGTCCGGGCGGAACTTCACGCTCGTTCCCGTCTTGGATAAGCCGGGCTGGGATTGCAATTCCTGGGTGGTGCTCCCCCGTTCAAAGGCCATAGTGTGCCGCATGCCGTCGCGGTGGACTTCCACCTCCAGCCACTCACTGAGGGCGTTGACCACGCTGATGCCCAGCCCGTGCAGTCCGCCGGAGACCTTATAGCTGTGCCGGTCGAATTTCCCTCCCGAATTGAGCACGGTCATGACGACTTCGAGGGCCGGTCTGCCGTTCAGCTTGGGGTTCTCATGGGCTAAGGGGCCTACGGGAATCCCACGGCCATTGTCGACCACGGTGCAACTCCCATCGGCATTCAATCGCATAAGGATGGAGTCGCAATACCCCTCTAACGCCTCATCGACGGCATTGTCGATCACTTCATAGGCGAGGTGGTGCAGACCGGCCGACCCGACCCCGCCGATATACATGGCCGGGTTCTTCTGGACGGCGGCCAGCCCTTCGAGGACTGTGATGCTCGACTCGTCGTAACGCCTCTCGATGGTCGTCGTGTCACTCATTCTGAACGTTCACTCCGACCGACTTCGCACCCATCGACCGCTTCCGCCTCCCCCCTTGGAGGGCGGGGTTACTCGTCGGGTTTCGTGAGGAGCAGGCGGGCCGCTCGAAAGCGGCGCACCGCTTCGTCCGAACTCAAATGCGACTCGTCGCACGGCGCGCGGCGCAGGCTGCCCGCGAAGCGCGGACTCCAGCCGCGAGGTCCATCGAACACGCAGTGTGCTGACCAAGCCCGGTTCCGCGACTTGGATGACTGCGGTTCCCCCGCGCACCTCACCCAGCCGGCAATGCCGTCTGAACTCCTCGTCGACACAACTGCCGAGAACGGACGCCAGTTGCACCCGCTCCTCTGTGCCGGGCACGAGGGCACCCTCCACCAAGCCCGCGATCATCGGCCCGATGCGCGGAGGAAGCGTCCTTGGGGCCCGATTGGCCATCACCCATTTCAGTCGTCGACCCTGCTCCATGGGCACCTTCCGCTATCAGGCCGAGGACAAGTTGACCGGCATGACCACATGGATAAAACCGTCGCCCACGCGCAGCACTCCGGGCCGATTCGGCTCCTTGAAGGCGAATATAAGCTCGTCCGTGTGCGTCACACGCAGAACATCCGTCAGGAACACGGGATTAAATCCCATGGCGATCGGTTCGCCTTTGTACTCGACCGGAAAGGATATGGTGGCCTCGCCCTGTTCCGGCGCACGGCTGGACATCGTCAGGGTGCCATCGGAAAACGCCAGACGGACTCCCTTCGACTCCTCATTGGTCAGCAGGGCCGCTCGTTTCAGGGCGCTGTGGAACTCCGCCGTATTGAGCTCCACCGTCCGATCGCAATCCGCCGGGATCACATCCTGGTATTTGGGGAAATGTCCTTCAACCAACGAGGTGCTAATCACGGCCCGGCCCACTCGCAGAAGCATTTGATTGCTGGTCACTTTGACGGCGACGGCCGCATCCGCATCGCCTCCGAGGCGGTTGAAGAGTGACAGGGCCTTGCCCGGCACGATGACACTCGGCAGTGACTTCGATCGGCAACTGCCGAGCTTCCCCTTCGCCACAGACAGGCGCCGGCCATCTGTAGCCGCCATGACTAATTCCTTCCCCGACACCTCCCAGAGAACGCCGTTAATCGCATACCGCGTACTCTCCCGTGCGGCGGCAAAGACGGTCCACTCGATCATCCTTTGCAGCAGCCCGTTCTCGATCGTAAAGTCAGGCTCCCCCTCCATCGTCGGAACGGGTGGGAAGTCAGCTGGGGCTTGGGTGACGATCTGGAAATGACTCCCCGCGCCCCGTAGATGAAGCTCGCTCGCCGTCGTCTCCGCACTCATCACTTCGTCGGCGCATTCGCGAACGATTTTTGACAATGTGTCCGCGACGACGAGCGTCTCTCCCGGCTCATCGACCTCCACCTGGGTGACCGCGATACGCAGGCCCAACTCGAGATCGGTCGCGGATAATAATACCGCGTCCGGCAGCGCCTCGACTCGGACGCATTTGAGGATTTCCTTAGGAGTACGCACGGCCGCCACCGCACACGCGTTCGACAACGCTTCCGCCGCCTCCTCGCGATTAAATCTTAGCTTCATACATATTTCTCCCTCTCACAGGTTTCCGCAGCAGTCCATATGTTTAGCATTCTTGATCTTTATCCTAGTAGTACTAGTAAGAGCAGTGACTTCGGTATAAAGGAATGAACTGATGGAGCGCAACCATAGACGCGGCCGTAGCCTATAGCGCAATGGTCGCCCCAAGGTTAGTGCAATTCCTGTGAGAAAGTCTGTCGTGATGATGAGCCTGCCGCCGGGGTCGGCTTTGCCGGCGCCCGCGAGCAGGGCGAGAGCTGTGCAATGGACAGAATATCGAACGGGATTCGCACGGCTAGCGGACGGCATGGTCATGTTTCGACTTCGTCTGCCGAGCAGACAGATCCAGTTGTAGTGCTCGAAGCGTCAGTTCGGGCGTAATCGGGCTGGACTCGAACTCGCTTAGCGTATCCACCCGAACAAGGGCATCAGCCAGTTCACGAACATTGGCATCAAAGCGCTCCGCAATGAGGCGAACGACCTCCTCGGGTAGGTGGATGGCGAGGTGCGCCGCCTTGTTTCGGAGGATGGCCATTCGCGTCTCCAAGCACGGCACGTCCAACGCCGCGGCTAGGCCGGCGGTCATGCGCGTCGCCAGCCGCGCCTCCAGGTCTAGGATCTCCGAGGGCACGCGGTCGGCGGACAAGACAATCTGCCCCTGGGACGCCAAGAGCGCATTCAGAACGTGGAAGAACGCCTCCTGGCTTCGCCCACGCCCCGCCAACAAGTGTACGTCGTCAACCGCGAGCAAAGCGACCCTTTCGTACCGTTCACGTAGCTCTCGCGCCCGCCCATCTTCGAGGTCGCGGATCGCGTCGTCAATGAACGTTCGACACGGCACGTAGCGGCATTGGCCGCTAGTCGGACGGTCCGCGACGGCGCGCACGATGCCCTGCAACAGGTGCGTCTTGCCCGTCCCGCGAGCGCCGTAAACAAGGAACGGATTGTACACTAAGCCCGGCTGGCCCGCGACCGCCGCGGCGGCCGAACCGGCAAGTTGGTTGCCTGGACCGGGGACGAACGCGTCGAGCGTGAAATCCGGGTTAAGAAGCGTTGGGCCGCTGGGATCCGACGGATCGGCGGGCGTCCCGTCGCTCACCGCATCAACGGCGTCCGGAGCCTTGAACGTGACGGACACCAGCCGTCCCGTAACCGCCTGCGCTGCTTCGGTGAAAGCCGGCTTGCAGTGCGCCTCGAGGTAACGGAACTGCGCGGCGTTGGCAGCCGCCACCTGGACCATCCCGCCCTCCAAGAACGCCGTTCGCAGGTGCTGAAACCAACTGCGAACAAGCTCCGGTCGCGTCGAACGCAGATGACCCAAGACCTCTCCCCACTCGACAACGCTGGCGCGGCCCCGCCGTCCTCGTCCGCTTGGTGTTGATCGCTGAGGCATCCCGACTCCCATTAGGCTAGGCCGGCTATACATCCATAACCTTCGTAGTTACATATAGTTACAACTAGTGCCAACGGTTCCGTCGTTCCCCGGGAATTGTAATCGAAAAGGCTCGGAACGCCAGCGGAAAAACCCCAGGCCAAGGAATCGTTCGCGCTGATGGATGGCGCGCGAGCCGGCGCATCGCCGGACGGACGGGATGGAACCCCGAGATCGCCCAGGTAACATAGGTCTTGAGCGGATTTCCGCAGGTGTTCCCCCAGGCGCCAAGGATGGCCAAAGAAGTCTCGACTTTGCCCAAACCGCGTTCGACCGACCAGTTGGATCTCGCCTTTCCATCGGGTACCTCCGACCCGCCCGCGCGCTTACTGAAGGGCAAGGACGGGTCCGAACACTCCGATGCCGCGCCTCGACGGACAGCCGCCAAGACCCCAGCCGTATCCCCTCGCCGCGGGGCGACGGCGGAGATGATGGCCCAACAGCAACGAGAAATCTCCGTCTCCGAGTTCTTCGCCAAGAACCGTCACCTGCTGGGTTTCGACAACAAGCGAAAGGCGCTTCTCACGACGGTGAAGGAGGCCGTCGACAACAGCCTCGACGCCTGCGAAGAGGGCGGCATCCTCCCCGACATCGAGATCATCATCAAACAAACCGACGCGGAGCGCTTCCGCGTCACGGTCCGTGACAACGGGCCGGGCATCGTCAAGCAACAGATTCCCAACGTCTTCGGCAAGCTGCTCTACGGCTCCAAGTTTCATCGGCTGAAAATGTCCCGCGGGCAGCAAGGGATCGGCATCAGCGCCGCGGGCATGTACGGTCTGATCACCACCGGCAAACCGGTGCGCATCGTCAGCCGGACCAGTGCCAAGTCGGCGGCACACCTCTACAGCCTCGCCATCGACACCAAGAAGAACCGCCCGGACATCATCGACGAGCAAACTGTGGATGTGGATTGGCCTCACGGCACCGAGGTGACCATCGAGTTGGAGGCGGGCTACAACCGCGGCCGGCAGAGCGTCGAGGAGTACCTTGAACTGACCGCCATCGCCAACCCCCACGCTCGATTCACGTATCGCCCGCCGGACTCCACGGCGATCGAGTTTCCGCGCGGCACCGAGCAACTGCCCGCCGAAACGAAGGAGATCAAACCGCACCCCTACGGCATCGAGCTAGGCACGCTCATGAAGATGCTGAAGGAGACCGAGGCCAGGAAGCTCGGGGCGTTTCTCTCCACCGAGTTCTCACGGGTCAGCCCGTCGATCGCCAAGCAAGTGTGCGCCGCGGCGGCCGTCACCCCCGCAACCTGGGTCGGCGCGGTGACCCCGCCTCTCGCCGAAAAGCTCTACCAAGCCCTGCAAGCGGCCAAGCTCAAGGCCCCCTCAACCGATTGCCTCGCCCCCATGGGCGCCGAGGCGATCCTCGCGGGGCTTTTGAAGGGCATCCAGGCCGAGTTCTATACGGCCAGCACCCGCCCGCCGGCGGTCTATCGCGGCAACCCCTTCCAGATCGAGGTCGGCCTGGCCTACGGCGGAGAACTCGGCGCCGATCGGCACGACGAAGACCTCGACGCCGCGACCGGGAACGGCAAAGACAACGACACGGCGGTGTCAGCCCGTGTCATCCGCTATGCCAACCGCGTGCCGCTCCTCTATCAACAGAGTTCCTGCTGCCTGTTCAAGTCCGTCGTGGACACCAAGTGGAACAACTACGGCCTGTCGCAGTCGAGCGGGGCGTTGCCGCGGGCGCCGATGGTCATCTTAATCCACATGGCCAGCGTCTGGGTGCCCTTCATCTCCGAGGGCAAGGAGGCGATCGCCGACTACGACGAAATTCGCAAGGAGGTCAAGCTCGCCGTGGCCGACTGCGGCCGGCGACTCGCCACCCTGCTCAAACGAAAACGCACCCGCGCCGACTACACCAAACGCCGCGACGTTTTCACCCGCTACATCGACGAAGTCGTGGATTCCATCCGCGCTCTGACGACGGTGAACAAGGAGGAGTTCCGCAAGGCCCTGGTCGATCTCTCCAAAACCTATACCGCCCAGGCCGACCTCGAATTCGACGAACACGGCAA
>CAYQZH010000231.1:0-7251 GCA_964421865.1 uncultured Phycisphaera sp.
CATTAAAGCAAGGCGCGAATCATTCCGTCGAACCATCAGAAATGGCCAGACCCCCCGATTTTTTGCGGCTTTTGGCGGCGTTTAGGGAGCGGTCCGGCAAAGCAGTACTTGACCCGGAGCGCCTGTGGGGCATCGAAGAGCACGTTGACCCGGCGACGCCCCCCTGCACGCCCCTGATCCACCACAACCGCCCCGCGCGTAAAAGCCCCCGCCCAGAAACGTAGGTCGGCTCCTCGACCCGACATCCCCCGATCGCTCGCCCGCCCCATCTCTCTGCACGTACATGGGGCGCGGCTCGGACGACAAACGACCGTTCCGATTCATCTGGAACCGTTCCGCGGCGATCGGAACGAATCTATACCTGATGCTCTACCCGCGGGGCGGTTTGGCCGCGATGCTGCGCCGTGACCCCGAACGCGGCGCGGAAGTGCTGGAAGCGCTCAGGCAGGTCACCGGGCATGAACTCCGCGGCGAGGGCCGGGTGTACGGCGGTGGCCTGCACAAGATTGAGCCCAGCGAACTTGGACGCATCTCCGCCGCGCCGCTCGTGGAGCGTTGGGCCGAGTTGGGGGCGAGTGTCCGACGACTTGAGACGCCAAGCCTGTTTGAAAGCTCCGAAGCCAATCCGAAGGACGTCGTCGCGTCATAAACAAAATCTGTGCGTGTTGGGTGAAGTGGCATGATCGAGTTGCGCGAGCAAGGGGTCGCGGAGGGACAGTCACCTATTTTCTTCGCCCGATCGCTGTGACCGTTAGAGGATGGGGAGCGGTATGCCGTCTTGGGCCGAACCGGCCCCCTCGTCCCACCCCGCGGCGCTTACGGACGCCACGAGCGGCTCGAAGTCAGAGGGGCGCAGGGTTCGCAGGTCGAAGCAGATCGCATCGTCGCGGACGCGGGCGATCACGGGCACGTCGGCCTCGCGCAACGCCGTCATCGTCGCCTCGACGGATCGCTGCGTCGGCCGCCACTGCACGACCACCGTGGGCAGTTCCTTCCCCGGCATCGACCCCCCGCCCGCGTATCCCACATCCGAGCACACGTAGAAGTGCTCACCCGGCATTGCTTTTTCGAGCTGTTCAAGCAGCGACCGCGCCCGATTCGCCAGCTCGTCGGTCGAGGCTTTGAGCATCGTCAACGTCGGAATACTGACCAGCGCATCCTGCGGATCAGGGTAGTGCCGGAGCGTCGCTTCGAGGGCGAGCAGGGTCAGCTTGTCGACGCGATAGGTCCGCATCAGCGGGTTGGCTTCGAGTTGTTCGACGTAGACCCGCTTGCCGACAATCAACCCGCATTGCGGCCCGCCCAGCAGTTTGTCGCCGGAAAAACATACTAGATCCGCCCCCGCGGTCAGCGAGGCCGCTGCCGAAGGCTCATCGGGCAGTCCGAGCGGTCTCAGGTCGAAGAGCACTCCGCTTCCCAGATCGTCCACGGCGATCAACCCGAAGCGATGCGCCAGCGACGCCAACGCCTCGATCGGCACCTCCTCGGTGAACCCGACGATCCGGTAGTTGCTGGTGTGAACGCGCATCAACATGGCCGTGCGGTCGTTGATCGCCCCTTCGTAGTCCGACGCCCGAGTTCGATTCGTCGTCCCGACTTCGCGGAGCACGGCCCCGCTTGCTCGCATGATGTCCGGCAGTCGGAAGCTGCCGCCGATTTCGACGAGCTGCCCGCGGGAAACGATGACCTCTTTTCCCGATGCGAACGTGGCCAGGATCAGGAACGTCGCGGCGGCATTGTTGTTGACCACCGTCGCTGCCTCGGCGCCCGTAATCGACGTGAGATGCGCGGCGATATGTTCACCCCGCCGTCCCCGTTCGCCCGCGCGGAGATCAAATTCCAGGTTACAATACCCCGACGCTCCTTCCACGATCGCCTCGATGGCCGCATCGCACAACGGCGCTCGACCCAACCCCGTGTGCAGCACGATCCCCGTGGCGTTGATGACCCGCCGCAACGACGGCGTCGATCGTTCGAGCAGTTCCACCTCCGCCCGCGCCAGCACGCTCTGCAGATCGACCGGTTCCTGCACCTGCCCCGCAAGGATCGCCTCGCGCGTCGCATGAATGGCCGCCTGCACCGCCGACAGCACCGTGTTCCGCGGCAGCCCGTGCAGCCACTCCCGAACCTCTTCATGTTCGAGCACAGCCGACACCGACGGCAGCGACCGCAGCAGTTCTTTGGCTTCCGTCCTCATGGCTGTTTCTCCGCCGAGCAGAGCACCCGTTGATCTCCCACACGCTTCGTGAAACCGACGCGGTCGAGGTATTCTACGAAAGGAACCACGTACTTGCGACTGGAGCCCAGCTCCTCGCGCACTTGGGCGACCGAGACCGGGCCGGCCCGTGCAATCAATCCAGCCACCGCCGCCCGAAGTCTCTGCTCCACCTCGACGTGCAGGTACAGGTCCGGGGCGACGACGTGGAGTTCTCCCAACGCCACCGCGAGCGTCGCCAATCGCGCGATCCGCTTCGCCTCCACGCGCAGCGCCGTCGCCAGTTCATCCAATGACGGCGGTTGAAACCCGCCGGACCTCACCGCTCCGATCATGCTTTGAAGCAACCTCTCATCGGCCGCAGATAGACTCGGTGCAAACGCGGGAGAACAGACAAACTTCCCCAACAGCTTCACCGTCTTGGCCTGCACCAGCCGATCGAAAAGCGGGCGGGCGAGCGCCCGGTTCATGGTGACCCGTTCGAGCCACCCCATCGCCGCGTCAATCAGTCGCCCCGGCTGATCGGGATGCGCTCGATGATGCCTCTCTAACCAACCGACCACACGCGCCGTCACGTCTGCGATGGCCGCGGGCGTAGCATAGACGTCCGTGCCCTGGACCCGTATCCAGCGACCCTCCTCTTTCAGCCGTTCGTACAGAGCGGCACGCTCGTCGAGCTCCACCCCCGCTCTCGCGCAAACCTGTAGATCGGTGGGCGCGGTGAAACCGGCCAGCCGCAATACTTCCGCGACCCGAGCGGCGGACTCGCCGTGTTCGAGGCGTTGCAAAGCCTCGATCTCTCCGGTCGCCTGATGCCGCGTGCGCCGTGCGGCCGGACGGAGCACGATCCCGCCGCCAATCGTGCGCGTCGCGGAGGCGTCGCGGAGGATGAAATGTTGACCGTAGGCTGTGGTGATCGGTTCGCCGCTCCGCAGTTGGGCATAGCCTGACGAACCCGGCGGCAGTGACTCGCCGTCGAACAGCACGACGCGCACGGGAATCTCGGTCGTGCCGATCTCCAGCCGCACGGTGGCCGTCGATTTCAACGGACGACCGAATGAGGCCAGACACCGCAACCGCACGTCGATCATCCGTGATGGCTTCAGGTATCCCGGCGTCGCCAGTTCCGCGCCTCGTTGCAGCCGTTCCCGGTCGATCCCGCTGACGTTAATCGCCGCACGCTGCCCGCGTGCGAGCTGCTGATGTTGAACGCCGTGGGCTTGCAAATCGCGGACCCGGCATGTCTCTCCAGAAGGCCAAACTTCCAGCGTATCCCCCGCCGAAACCTGCCCGCGAAGCACCGACCCGGTCACGACCGTACCTCGACCTTGCACGGTGAACACCCGATCGACAGCCAGCCGAAATGGCGTCCGCGGCGCGGTCCGTTCGATCCTCTTCGACACCGCGTGAACGGCCTGCTTCAGTTCGATGATTCCCGCCCCGGTGACCGACGAGACGGGACAAATCGCGGCTCCGCCCAACGGCGTCCCCGCGAGCAGTTGCCTCACCTCCTCGGCCACAAGCTCGACCATCCCCGTGTCCACCATGTCGATCTTGGTGATCGCCACGACGCACTCGCGAATGCCCAGAAGATGCAGGATTTCCACGTGCTCGACCGTTTGCGGCATCACCGAGTCATCCGCCGCAACGACCAGCAGGGCGATGTCGATCCCCGTCGCCCCGGCAACCATCGTGCGGACGAACCGCTCGTGTCCCGGCACGTCCACTACGCCGAATCGCGTGTCGCCGACTACCAACTCCGCGAAGCCCAGCTCGATGGTCATCCCCCGCCGCTGCTCCTCCGGCAGGCGATCGGTGTTGGTTCCCGTCAGAGCGATCACCAGCGAAGTTTTTCCATGGTCGATGTGCCCGGCCGTCCCGAGGATGAAATGCCGGGATGCGGGAATCTGCAACGTATGGGATGGGGAAGGCGCGGCGGTCACGAAAGCGATTATCGAACGCCCGCGTGCCCCCGCAAGTGGACAGCTTCCGCGCGCGCCAACTATCCTAACCGACCGCCGGAGATTCGAACATGCGAACAGCCATCGTCCGAAACCTGTTTTCCATACACGTCGTCGTTGCGGCCCTTAGCGTTGGTCATCCGCTCGTCGCCGCTCCGCTGTCCGCTCATGCGGCCGACGCCCCGTGGATCGCCCGCGGCGCAAACGGCATGGTCGCCACCGACTCGAAATACGCCTCTGAGGCCGGGAAACCGGAGAACTTGGGGCTGGTGATGGAAGGACTGCTGCCCTACGGCCTGAGCGTTCATCCCGACGGGCGACGCATTGCTTCCACGGCTGGGACGGAGCCCCACAATGAAGTCTGGGTGTTGAAGGATTTCCTGCCCGCACTCAACAGAGCGAAGTGAGGAGGACCTATGCTCGACCAATCTTCCAGCCATAGCCCGACCACGGATCCGGCTCGTCCGATTGGCCCGGCTACACCGAAAGAGCGCATCGAGGTGATTGACATCTTGCGCGGGTTTGCGTTGTTCGGCGTCTTGCTGATCAACATGAGAAACTTTGACCTGCCAGGGCAAGTGTGGACTGGAACTGCTGACCGCATTACGCTCTGGCTGATACTAGTCCTCGGTGACAGCAAGTTCTGGGCCCTGTTTTCGTTTCTCTTCGGGTTGGGATTCGCCCTTCAAATGCAGCGCGCAGAGTCGCGGGATGCCCATTTCGTTCCGTTCTACACTCGTAGGCTCTGCGTGTTGTTGCTCTTTGGCATGCTGCATTTTCTGATCTACCCATTCGACATCCTGTACGACTATGCCGTCACTGGATTTCTCCTGTTGCTAATTCGGAATCGCTCAACCAAAGAGATCGTCACAGTTGCACTGATTTGCCTGGCGATTCCCATTGGTTATCACGCCGCCGAGGTTTGCCTCTCTGAACTCCGACGATCAAATCCAGAGACCGTGCAGGCGGCTGCCCAGCGCCAAGCAGAAGAGCGACGAGGCGACGAGGAGGCGACTCGATACCTCACGAAGGCGACGTTCACAGAGGTCGTGGTGTTTAATGCAAGACACATCGTGTCCTGGACTTTCAGGTTGGATCGATATTTCTGGCGGCCTGGTGGGCCCGGAGGTCTGTTGGGGGGTCCATTCCCACTCTTCTTGCTAGGTCTGTTGGCGGGTCGGTACCGCGTGTTTCACAGGATGCGCGAACACCTGCCGTTCATCCGAAAAGCGTTGCCTTGGACGCTCGCCTTCGGCCTCGTCAGCTCGGTCGTCAGCGTGACGGGAAACTGGCCCGATCCCGTACTCCCCTATGACGCGCGCGCCTGGCGCGGGCTGCTCTGGTATTTCGCAACGCCGGCTCTCTCTTTCTCGTATGCGTGCGTCGTGATGGTCCTCTGCCACAAGGACCACTGGAAAGCACGCCTCACGCCTCTCGCGGCAATGGGACGGACCGCTCTGAGCAATTACTTGTTGCAGTCTCTGATCTTCACAACAATTTTCTTGCACTATGGACTGGGACTGGCGGGAAAGATCGGACCACTAGCGGTCGCGTTTCTCACGTTAGTGATCTACAGCCTGCAGTTGTTGTTGAGCGTGTGGTGGCTACGGCGCTTCCGGTTTGGCCCGGCGGAATGGCTCTGGCGATCGCTCACCTACGGAAAACTCCAGCCGATGCGCGCGGCGCCGCGTCAGGCGTTGCAGGCGGAATCAGGAAGCTGATCCCGCCCTGCCTGGCGGCTCTCTTCGGAGCTGATGCGAAGAGGAAACAGTGAGGTTGTTGGCTCACTCTCCGGTAAGTACCCCCGCAAGTGGACAGCCGTTGCGCGCCCGTTATCCTAACCGCGGGAACCGCCGGAGATTCAAACATGCGAACAGCCATCGTCCGAAACCTGTTTTCCATACACGTCGTCGTTGCGGCCCTTAGCGTTGGTCATCCGCTCGTCGCGGGCCAGGGCCCGTCCGCGCGCATTGACTGGCTCTGGGGTCCCGGCGTGCTGCTCAACGCCGTGGACGTGGTCGGTCCCGGCGTCGGCGCGGCCGTGGGAGAACTCGGCGGAATCCTCGTCACGGCCGATGCGGGCGTGACCTGGACGGTCGCCGAGAGCGGCACGGATCGCTCGCTGCGGGGCGTGGCGTTCGCGGACGCGACGAGCGGCGTCGCGGTGGGCGCGGGCGGCACGGTGCTTCGCACTGCGGACGCCGGGCGCTCGTGGACGGCCATCAGCACCGGCTCGGCGGCCGAGTTGCGTGCGGCGGCATTCGGCGGACCGGCCGTCGGCGTCATCGTTGGCGAAGGCGGCGTGGTGCTCCGCACCGAAGATGCGGGCCGCGTGTGGCGGCCGGTCGCAAGCGGCACGACGTCAACGCTCCGCGCCGTGCGATTCGCTTCGGCGTCCGTCGCGGTCGCGGCGGGAGACGACGGCACGCTCGTGCGATCCACCGACGGCGGCCTGACCTGGGCACGCCTCGAGAGTGGGACGAGTGCGGCGCTGCGTGGCTCGCACTTCGTCACCGCGACGACCGGCGTCGTCGTGGGCGGAGACGACCGGCGCTGGCGCGCCGCGCGCGTTGTGCTGCGGACGACGGATGGGGGCGCGACGTGGACGAAGATCAGCGTGCCGAAAGGCGCCCGGCTCTACGCCGCGACGGCCGCGAGCGACGGGAGCATTGTCGCCGTCGGCGAGGGCGGCGCCTCGATCCGGTCCAGCGACCAGGGGCTGACCTGGCACGCGGGCGATGCGGTCAAGGGCACAGACGACACCTCGAACTGGTTCGCGAGTGTCGCCCCGGCCGGCCCGGCGCTCGTCGCCGTGAGCTACGGCGGCCGCATCTTTCGCAGCACCGATGGCGGCGCGGCGTGGATCGCCGCGCAGCAGACGCCCGATACGGGCAACGTCGCTGGGTTCCAGAAGTTCCCCGTCGCGCGGGCCGGCGACAATGCTCTGGTGATTGGGGCCGGCAACTTCATCTTTCGATCCGCCGGCGGCGCGGGATTCGAGAAAACCACGTCGGCGGGTAATCAGACGGTGCGCGGCATCCACTTCATCGACCCGCTCGTCGGCGTGGCGGTCGG
>CAYQZH010000232.1:0-7233 GCA_964421865.1 uncultured Phycisphaera sp.
GCATCTCTACCTATGCTACGACCGCCATGACGAACGCGGAATAGATAGCGAGGCTGCCCCGTCCTTTCCAAGGATAGAAGAATGGGATCTCAACGGCCAGACCCGAACGGCCGCCACCGAAGGACGTCGACAGGGAACGGGCTTTCGTAGAAGTCCGTCCCACATAGAAAGTCGGTTCTAAGGGATGCAAAACACGTCGTTAGTCGAGGACTTCCGCGCCGCTGGCCGTGTTGATGTGCTCGGCGCGGGGGGCGACCTTGCGGTAGCCGAGGTACTGCATGATCTCGAAGACCTCGGACCAGCTTGGGAAGGGGCGTTCGTTGATCTTCTTGTATTCGTCGACGGCCATGATGAACTCGAGCAGCTCGCCGGTGATCTCGCCCTCTTCGGCCGCTCGACGGACCTCGCCGCGTCGCCGGCCCGGGCCGCGACGGCGGTCCATGCCGGCTCGGCGGTCCACGGCGCTTCGCCGTTTTTCGCGTCGCTCGGCGTCTCCGCGACTCGGAGGCGATCCCGTATAGTGCGCAGTCATACCGATCGAATCGGCTATAACCACAGCGGCCTTAACGAGGGGTGGCTTCCCCGTGGAGGGATCGTGTTGCGGGCGGAATGAGCCGAACTTATCAGCCGGGTGGAGCCGCTTATCGGCACCTACTTCCGAAAACGGACGGACGGGCGTCAGTCTTCGTCGTCCACATCGTCGTCGCCTTCATCGTCCTCAAGGTCGTTAGCGTCGTCGTCGGGAAGGAGTTCATCGTCCTCGTCCTCTTCTTCGTCGTCCTCGGCAACATCGTCGTCATCCCAGCCTTTGGGGGCGGCGTTGTCGAGCGACATGAGGATGTTCCCCTTTCGGGCGCGGTAGGCCTGCGGCGTGCCCGTGGGCACGCCGAGCCAACCCGCCGGCCCGCTCCGCTCACTCAAGAGTCGTTCTGGATGATTCCACATTCTCGTCATTCGGTTTGATCCCCGTTTGCTCGCCTCCGAACTCGCCGTCGCCATCGCCGTCTGCCGATCGGGCGTCGCGAAAAAGGCGACTGCGCCTTCAAGCCGTACCTTAAGAAGCGGGCAGAGTCTAGTCCGCCCCGAACCGCCGTCAAGGGGAAAATCCGACCCGGTTTTCGCCCTCGCGTCGCCCTACATGCGGTCGCTCCTTTTGACACTCAGGTCCAAACGAGGATCAGCCCGCCGCCGGATGGATCGGCCTCACCGCTATCGCTTCTCAATTCGCTCGCGACCGCCCATGTAGGAACGAAGGGCACTGGGGATCGTCACCGTCCCGTCGCGGTTTTGAAAAAGCTCGAGGATGGGGATGAGCACCCGCGGCGAGGCGATGACCGTGTTGTTGAGGGTGTGGCAGAAGTGGACCTTTTTGGCCCCGTCGCGATAGCGCAGCTTCAGTCGTCGCGACTGAAACTCGTAGAACCGTGAGGCCGAGTGCGTCTCGCCGTACGCGTTTCGTGACGGCATCCACGTCTCGATGTCGAACTTCTGCACCTGCCCCATGCCTAGATCGCCGGTGCAGACGTTCACCACTCGATAGGGCAATCCGAGCGCGTGCAAAACGTCCTCGGCGTTTTGGAGGATATCCTGATGCCAGCGTTCGCTTTCGTCCTTATCGTTGCGGCAGATGATGACTTGCTCGACCTTGTCGAACAGATGGATGCGGTACAGCCCGGTCGTGTCTTTCCCCGCGGCGCCGGCCTCTCGGCGAAAGCACGTGCTCATCGCGCAGTATTTGAGCGGCAGGTCGGACTCGTTGAGGATTTCGTCGCTGTGATACGCGGTGATCGGCACCTCGGCCGTGCCCACCAGCGAGAGTCCGTCGCGCTCGCACAGATACGCCTGGTCGCGGCCCGAGGGGAAATAGCCCGTCCCGTACATCACTTCTTCCCTGACCAGTACGGGAACGACCATCGGCGTGAAGCCCCGCGCGACCATCATGTCCTGGGCGAGCCGCAGCCCGGCCTGATGGAGCAACGCCCCGTCGCCCTTGAGGACGTAATTCCGCGAGCCGGCCAGCTTCACGCCCCGCTCGATGTCGATGATGCCCAGTTCCGTCCCGAGCACAACGTGGTCCTTCGGCTCAAAGTCGAACCGACGCACTTCGCCGACCTTACGCAGCTCGACGTTCTCGGATTCGTCCTTGCCGATCGGTACGTCGGGGTCAGCGGGTTGGGGGATGGTGAGCATGAGCTGGTCGAACTCGGCCAGGATCGGCTCCTCGGAGTCTTCCAGTTCTTTGATTTTCGGTTTGAGTTGGGCCATTTCGGCTTGGACGCGATCGGCTTCCGCCTTGATGTCCGCGTCGATCCTGCCCTCCGTGATCGCGCGTTTGTACCAATCCGATTTGGCGTTCCGCAGTAGCCCGATCCGTTGACCGCTCTCTTTGACCTGCTCTCGAAACTTGTCGAGGTTGACCTGCAGCTCCCGCCGCCGCCGATCGACCTCGATCAACCGGTCGATGTCGCAGGCGACGCGCTTGGCTGCCGCGCCCTGCTTGACCAACTCCACGTTCTCCCGGATGAACTTGATGTCGAGCATTCGGTCTCCAAACCCCTCTCCCCTCAAGGGGAGAGGGCCAGGGTGAGGGGTGAAGTCTCCCGCAGCGCTTGGTCCCCGCTGTAGGACAAGCACCGTCCCATCGGGACGGCTGAGAATAGCCCAGCGTTTCAACGCTGGGAAGCCCGCAGTTTCGTTCAAGAAAAAGTTCCGCCTCGAACGTCGGAACAGAGTTCCGGCGTTCGAGGCGGGACGGTGGTTGGCGTGTCGCCCATTAACCCCCCGATGAATCGGGGGGCTACTCTCGCGCCGTGCCTCCGGAACGATCAATCGGCGACGATCTAGCCGGAAACCCACAGGGTTCGGTGTGTGGACCTCACGAGGAGCTCTTCGCACCGCGGACGCTACGAAACTGCTAGCGCATCGCCCGCAACTCCGCCGCTAGGCTACGCATCATATGGAGCATCGGCTTGCGATCCGACGGAATCGCGAAGGACGCCTCGAACCGCGCCCCGTCGATCTTGCGGGCGAGTTGCACGGGCTCGTGACGGGGATTGAGTCCCGGCGCGCCGGGAGTCGCAAGGGGCCTGAAACCGTTCAAAGGCATCGCGTTCCTGAGGTTTGGGCGGCATGGAATCCGTTCCTCCTTGGCCATGTTTCTCGCGTCCATCCGCGATTTCCTTGCAAAAGATACCGACCCCAGCACCCTATTTCACTCCAAAAATCCCGCGAACCAAGAGATTTTTCAGGGACGACGAGGTAAAAACGCGTAGTCGGCGCGCAACAACAGGTTCCATCCGGGCCCCCTTTTGACCCCAGGCACGGCGGATGGAACCTGTTTTTCGCGTTGCGGACCTAAGCCGAGTACGAGCTCGGGTCTACAGCCCGAGGCTGAAACTCAGGGCGTCGATGGTCACCGTTCCGTCGACCGGGGAGGTGACCACGATGCACACGCTGAACGTCCCGGCATTAAGCAGATCGATCGTGTTCTGCGTAAGTGGAACGCTCGATGGATCGACGGACATTGGCTGGTTGTTCGCATCCAGCTCGACGCTGAACGGGCCGTATTTCTCACCGCTCTCGCACACAGTCTCTACGTCCTCGGGTGCCGCAATCCACGCTGTGATGGTCAATGTGCTCCCGCCCTGCAGATTGACACTTCCCTTGCCGCCGCCGGTGTTCGCCGGCGTGATCGTAATGTTTGCAGGATCGATCCGCAGCGTGCCGCTGCCGATCTTGGCGCGCTGCCCTGTAAAACTATAGGGACCGTGGTTCGATTTGGGCACACCAGCCTGAACCTCAAAGGTCCCCAGTCCGCCCTGTCCCAAGCTAAACTCTACCGGAATCCGCAGGCTCTGACGGCACCCCACGAAGGGTACACATGCTGCGGCCAACAAGCTCATCGTCGTCAACGTTCTGGTACGCATTTGGTTTCTCCCACTCGAAAAGACCCGCGCGAGATCGTCCGGGGGACAGCTTCCCTGGACCGTTCGGCGCCACGCCGTTCGCCAATTCGCAAGGGTAACAGGCCCGCTCGAAACCCGCCAGCCCATGAGCGGTCAGAGCGCCCCGGCTACCCTCGCCCGCTCGTTTGACGGCCCGGTGCGTGCCGATGGGCCGCAAGTTCCGGCCCTAAATCTTCGCCGACACGTATCCGACCAAGCAGTCGGCCACGTCGCGCAGGACGCCCAACGGCGGCTGGTCCGCGTTGACCCGAGCGAGCAGCTTCTTCGGATACGCATCGAGCACGGGGTGCGTCTCGCGTTCGTACACCAGGATGCGGTTCTCAATCACCGCGCGATCGGCGTCGTCGGGGCGATTCGATTTCGCCGCCCGCTTGGCCAGCCGGGCAATGAGGGCGTCGCGGTCTTCGATCATCAGGTAGACGACACGCTTCACCTCGATTACGTCGGCCAGCAGCTCGACCTGACGCAGCGTGCGCGGAATCCCGTCCAGGATCAGCGTGTGATACGTCGGGTCGATCTGGCCCGCGGCGATAAGTTGTTCGACGTGCCGGCGGAAGACCCGCACGGTCAGCTCGTCCGGCGCCAACAGGCCCTTCGCGGAGAAGAAAAGGAACTCCTGGCCGATCTCCGAGGTCTTATCCAGCCCGCGGAAGATGTCGCCCATGGCCAGGTGCACCAGGTTCGGCATGGCCCCCAGCGCCACCCCCTGCGTGCCCTTGCCCGAGCCGGGACATCCGAACATCAAGATCGACGGATAGCGCTTCGCTTCAGCCACGGAGTCCTCCTTTTTCGGTCGAAAGTCCGCCCGCGTCCCGTCGTTGCGTCGGTGGCGGCCGCGGGGTCGCTGCGAGATCGGCTGTATGATTCCCGCAGCGACCGGCCTTGGCAACCCCGGAGCCCCGTCATCCCCAACGCGGAACGGTAGATGGTTGAAATCGCTCGCGACTTCCCCAATAATGAGTCGGCACGGCGTACCCCGGAGCGTCCATCCGAAACTCGTCCTGAGTCTCGAAGGAGAGATCGGTCATGAGCAACGGCAGCGGCTACGGCGCGGTTTGTGACGACTTTTACGTCAGCAGTCGCCTCTTCCTCAAGCTCGAGATGAGCCTTGAGCCGGAGGCGGTGTTGCACTTTTTCGACCGCATCCGCAAGGAGTACCCGACGCTGCGCAAGCTCCGCCGTCGCGAAGCGGGCGCGTTCACCCTGGAAGACGAGGCCGATGAGCACGGCTCGCGCCGCTGGATCCGGCTTGACGCCAACAGCCTACGCCTCGGTCATTTCGCCCCGCCCGACCTGGACGCCGTCCGTCGTTTCGGCGGGTTGATCCTCGCCCAAGCGCCGTATCACCTGACCTTCAGCGATTTAGCCTACGACCACCTCGAGTTGATCTACGGGTTCGACCTGCGTTATCGCGGCAACCATGACCAGCTTGTGGCCGAGACGCTTTGCGGCGACCACGCGGCCGCGGGCCTCCTGTTCGGCGACCAGGCCATGCACATCATCGACGCCCAGCCCTACTTCGGCATCGCCCTCACGCCGGAGTGCGATTTACAAGCCTACGTCGAAGTGAAGTCGCGCACCTCCACCTTCGAGGTCCGCAGCGGCAACTTCGAGGGCGAGCCGATCAGCGTCTTCCTGACCCTTCGCAAGTACTGGGGCATGAACGGGGCCTCGTCGCCGGCGGACGTTCTGCCCTCGCTGTTCGACACGGCCGACGAACTCGCCACTGAAAAAGTGGTCCCCACCTTCGTGAACCCGCTCGCCGCGGCCATCGCCAGTCGATCGTAAGTGCACACAGACGGGACGCCGAATGAAGGCGGGCGGAGCCCGTTCCACGGTCTCCTCTCCCTGGAAGGGAGTACGCGTTTAGCGTGCTCTCAATACTGCGACCGAACCGAGAGAAACTATGAGCGTGTCCTCGAGGGCGGGATCATCGACCCCGTTTCGTCGTTCTGACGGGTTCGGTTATCTCGACCAGGAGGAACACGCTGTGATCTATATTGGAATGGACGTGCACCAGAAGTCAACTACGTTTTGTCTGTTCGATCCCTCGGCGGAGAAGGAGCGGCAGTACCGCCCGGTGACGCGACCGACGACGGTGCAGGCCTACGAGGAGGTTCTGCGTCCGCACGACGGGCACGCGATCTTCTTGGGCGCTCCGCCCGCCGGCGAGAAGTAGGGCGGATCATCGACCCGCCGATCGGAGCCGCGACCGTGAGGGAGCGGACAAGGCGGAATGGTGAATGCGGAATGTAGCGCCGCCCCTCGTCGGCGGCGCGATCCGAACCCGGAGCGCGAGCGACGGGCCAGTCTGAGTCCGAAGCAGAAGCGACAGGGAGTTTTCCTGTGGGACCGACTTTCAAGTCGGTCAAGAGCAATCGTGCCACTATCGTGTCACCAGTAGCATTATCGAATCGGGTAGAAGCACCGCTCAAAGAGCAGTGGCCCACGGGGAACCATCAGTGCCACCCCGCCTTGCGAGATAACCGAAAGGTACTATTTCAGCGGGGAAAAATGACCGCATGTCAAGGCTGTCTTTGAATCGGGAACGCATCATTGAACGCCACTTCTTCGGGAAGGATCAGAACCCCCGTTGCGACTTGGTTTGGAAAAGTCACGGCTAATTCGTAGACGTTTACGGACTTCTTCGCGCCGAGATTCACTTGCTTTCCAGCGACCGGGAGTTGCTGCATTAAGGCTTGCGGAGGTTCTGCTCGTATGTGGCCCTCGACTAAGGAAGCCATTGCCGTATTGCCCCCCGGCACGGCTTTGCCAACCGTTTTCGCTACGGCGTCCGTATTCGCGTCCAACGGCAGGGGACCAAATGGCAGTAGGAGCAATTCGCCCTTCGGAACCCTTAACTCGTACTCTGATTTGTAGAGGGTCAATCCCATTCTTAGTTGAAATTCCGAACGGCTCAGGAGGTTCACGCGACCTCCACACGACGGATCTTCAATGCGCTTTGCAGTACCGCACGTAGACGCGGTAGATGGCGATGCCCGCGCACCTTCCGCAGTCGCGGCTCGATCTCCAAGACCGTGGTCGCCGGCCAGCGATGCTTCTGCTCCGAGTTCCTCCAGTACCGTCCGCGACGAGGAGGTTCCGCTGACCACCTATGCCGGGCTGCAGGACGCACGCCGGGCCGATGACGCGGCGCTCCGCAAGGTACTCAAGGGTCTGTCGTGCCGGGACTATCCCGAACCCGCGGTACATGAACGCCCACCTTCTGGTCCGCCAGGTATACCGAGCCTTGCTGACCTCCCCAGCG
>CAYQZH010000233.1:0-7191 GCA_964421865.1 uncultured Phycisphaera sp.
CCGCATGATGACAGCGAAGGCGACCGGAACAGCGTTTCACCACGGGCTGCTAGGGCGTGGCTGCGAGGCCTGGGCCGAGGCGATACATTACCTATCCGCAACGCCGTCCGGGCGCAAATCCGTTGCTGTGAAGTCGCAGGCAAGCTAGATTCGGGAGCGGCGTAGGATTCTTGGGCCGGCGGCTGGGAGAATGGTGATGGACTCGAAGGCTGTGCTT
Organism: uncultured Phycisphaera sp.; assembly: GCA_964421865.1. Classification (GTDB taxonomy): domain Bacteria; phylum Planctomycetota; class Phycisphaerae; order UBA1845; family UBA1845; genus SBAX01. Next base: position 218 of record CAYQZH010000233.1, read on the forward strand.
TCTGTCGGAGAAGTCGATCGGTTATACAAGGCCTTGTCGGTTCTAACGCGAACGGTCGCGCAGGTCCTCGACACGCGAGCCGTGGAGGCTGCGACAGGCCCCCTTTCCCAATCGAAGGTGCAGGTACTCCGCCTGCTGGCCCATCGAGGAGGTCAGACCTCCAGCCAGGTTGCCCGGTTCTTGGACGTAAGCCGTCCCTCGGTCACACAACTCATCGACTCTCTTGTGGAATCCGGGTTCGTGACCCGCCGCGTCGCGGCACACGACCGGCGGGAAGTAGTTCTGGACGTGACCAAGCGGGGGCGGCAGGGGTTCCAGGCCATTCGCCGCGAACAGCGGCATCTTCTTCGAAGTGCGCTCCGGGCGGCGGGCGGCGGCGAGGTCGACGAATGGATCACCGTGCTGCAACAGATTTCGAGCTCGTTGGCTCGCGCCGACCGCGTTTTCACGCATTTCTGCCTCCAATGCGGCGCCCACGCGGACGGTTCGTGCGTTCTGGTCGGCGGCGACGCCGACTGCCTTTTCCTTCGCCACGGCGCCTCTTTGGCGAAGCGTCGCCGCCGAGGCGTAGGGAGCAAAAGGGTCGCTTCACGCGGCTAAGGCGGCCCCGACGCGTTCCTAATCAAAGTGCTCTACGGTTTTGGGGTGAGCGGAGCACGCGGCAACAGGGGCATCCAACGACAAGCCAGCCCGCGGACCGCGCGACACAGCTCCCCGGATGACCATCCCGAGGCGGACCGGTCGGGTCTCCGCACGCTTCCCCTCCGCTTAGGCCGAAAACGGCATACCCCTTGACAGGGAGGCTACGACGTGGTTAGATTGACTAACTAAGCAACTGGGGGCTTTTCCTTGCCCGGGCCGATAAACCCGGCTGGACGGTCGCGGGGGGTCTTTTGCGCAGGCGACGCGGCGTTCCGGTCCTTCGACGGGGGCGACGAGGGGGTTGGCGCTGACGCAGTTCGGCGCTGGGAGGAGAGCAGGTGAAGCGACGCTCGTCTAGGGCCGTAGGCGCCCCCCTGATCGCGGGTGTGATGGTGGTTCTGGGGGGTGGACCGCAGACCTCCCTGCCCGGCGCCGACGCCCGTCCACTCGCTTTCGTCCAAGCGCGGAAGTCCGCCGCACCACCGGCCACGCCGACGATCGGAAACACGATCCTCGCGGGCCGGTACACGCTGGGCATGCGCATCGTTCTTGCGGATACGGAGAACCCCGCCGGAACCGTGCGCGTGGTCACGGAAGGCTTCGAGTGCGCCACGGACCCTGTTTTTGTTTTTGACGGAACGCGGCTCGCCTTCGCGGGCAAACGAAGTTCCGCGGACCCTCTCCAGATTTGGGAACTCGCGGACAACTTTGCCACCCTCAAGCCAGTCGTCGCCTGCGACGCCGACTGCGTGACGCCCGTGTATCTGCCCGACGGGCAAACGGTCTTCGCATCCCTCCTCGCACGCGAGTACGAGGAACATGGCGGACACTTTTCCTTCTCCCTCTATCGCGCTGGACCCGCCGACGAGAAGCCTTCGCGGATCACGTTCAATCCCAGCAGCGACTTTGACCCCCACGTGCTTCCCGATGGGCGCATCCTCTTCTCTTCGTGGCAGCACGTGGGCAATCACCATTGGCCTCGCGGCGTGATGGCCCTCATGTTGGTCAACGCCGACGGCAGCGGCGTGTTTCCCCTGACCGGTAACCACCAGGCGCCCTGGGTGAAACGCGGGGGCAAGACCTGGGTCGGGGACCGGGTCGCGTTCATTCGGTCTGACCGTTTCGCCGAGTTCGGAGCTGGGGAGCTGGTCACGACCTCGTTGAATGATCCGTTCGCCGCGTACGAGACGGTCGTGCCGGCGGACCAGTATCAGGTTAGCGGCGTGGCGTCGCTCCCGGACGGCGGACTTCTCGTATCTGCGCGGCCGACGGACGGATCGAGGCCGACCTTCGGCTTATACGTCTACGAGGCCGGCGGATTGCGGCTCCTCTATGACGATCCGGACTTTCACGATCTTGCCCCCGCCGTCGGCGGAGTCGGCGTGCGACCGGAGTTGTACCTCAGCACTCTCACCTCGGATACGACAAATGGCGAGCTTGCCGTTCTGAATTGTTACGAGACGGACCGCACGGACCAGCATCCTCTCAAGAGAGAGTCGGTGAAGCTCGTGCGCGTGCTCGAGGGCCTGCCGTTGCGAATCGAGGGGCGCACAGGCCCAACGTTTCTGCTGATGCCGGGTTTTCCCGACGAACCGCTGATCAGGCCCAACTCCGCGACGGGTTACATCCCCACGCGAATTCTCGGCGAGGTGGTGCCCGCGTCCGACGGGTCGGTCCATCTGAACGTTCCCGCGGACCGACCGCTCCGCATTCAGCTCGTCGACCAGGACGGGTTCACCATCATCAACGAGCGGGCGTGGTTCTGGGTCCGGCCCGGGGAACACCGCATTTGCATAGGCTGTCACGAGAAGCGAGAACTTGCTCCCGCCAACGCCGTCCCCCTCGCCGTGCGACGCACGCCGACCGATCTGACCGATCCCTCCGCGTGGCAGACGATTTCCTTTCGTCACCAGGTTCAACCGATCCTCAGCACCCGCTGCGCTGCAACGGATTGTCACGTGCCCCCCTTTCCCACGGCGGGGATGAACCTCACCGCGGATCAACTCAACGACGGAGGCGATGCGCCGCTGGCGGATCGTTTCGGACCGGCCTACGCCAACCTGCTCGCCCGGCAGGCGAACAAGCCGTTCGCAGTCGGCGGCCGTCGTATCCATCCCGGGGATGCGCGAAGCAGTCCGATGCTGTGGATGCTCTACGGAAGGGCGCTCGCGCCCCAGTATGCGCCCGCGCCTTTCGAGAGAACCATGATCTCCGCCCACCCCGGACCGATGCTTCCCGACGCGCAACTGGAATTGATTCGTAAATGGATCGACCTCGGCGCCCAGTACGACGACGAGTCACCCCCCGGTCCCTGGCCTTACGAAGTGCCGTCGGGAGGGAAAATGGCAATGGAGGGAGACTCCGGTGGGCAATAGAAGACGCAATGCGTCGCGAACGGCGGCGAGCGGCCGAAGGAAAGCGGCGCTCCACCGGCCGTGGGTGCATGAACTCGCGCTCGCACCCGCCATCGTTGTCGCGCTGACCGTTGTCCCCTCCCTTGGGGGCGCACCGGATCCTCCTCTTCTCTTCACCGACGTGACCGTTGTCTCCGGAATTGATTTCATCGAAACGATCGGCGACCATGAAATGAGCAACATCGTGGAGTCGGCGGGCGTCGGCTGCGGCTCCCTGGATTATGACGGCGACGGGTGGCTCGACATTTTCTTGGTGAATGGATGCTGGCTCGAAGGGTTGTCCGATCCGAAGCTCGATCCTGAATCGCGCAAGAAGCTCGCCTCCGCGACCAATCACCTCTACCGTAACCGAAAAGATGGGACATTTGAAGATGTCACTGTTCGCGCGGGCCTCGCCCATCCCGCCTACGGGATGGGCGTGGTTGTGGCCGACTATGACGGCGATGGCGACGCGGATATCTACGTTACCAACTACGGACCGAACAGTCTGTATCGCAACAACGGCGACGGCACCTTCACCGACGTCGCCCGGCAGGCGGGTGTGGACGACAAAGGCTTCGGCGTCGGCGCGCTTTTCTTTGACTACAACCGAGACGGATGGCTCGATCTATACGTGGGGAATTATCTGGACTACGACCCCAACTATCGGCTTTACTATGCCCCCGACGCTTTCCCCGGTCCTCTCGACTACAACGGCCGGCAAGACAAGCTCTACCGGAACAATGGCGATGGAACCTTCACCGACGTCACGCACGTGTCCGGAATCGACATCCAGCCGACGGGTCGGGCCATGGGCGTGGGCGGCGTAGACTACGATGGCGACGGGTTTCCGGATGTCTTCGTATCCAATGATGCCATGGAAAACTTCCTGTTTGGAAACAAGGGTGACGGGACGTTCGAGAATCGGGCGCTGCGCAGCGGCGTAGCCTTCGGACAGAACGGGGATGCCACCTCCGCCATGGGCGTTGAGATTGGCGACTATGACAATGACGGACAGTTCGACATCTTCGTCCCTGATATCACGTTTTCGTGCCTGTATCACCAAGTCCGCGGGGGACTCTTCGACGACGAGGCCGCCAAGTCCGGAATCGCACCGGTCCTAGGGCAATACACAGGCTGGGGTGCGGTATTCGCGGACTTCAGTCTCGACGGTTGGCTGGATTTATACGTCAGCACCGGCGACGCCCACCATCTCGAACCCCACGAGGATGTCCTGTTGCTCGGCTCAGAAAGCGGGCGTTTCGCGGACGTTTCGGAATCGGCCGGGGAATGCATGGCCCAGAAGCAGGTTGGCCGCGGTGCGGCTGGGGGAGATTTCGATAACGACGGGGATATGGACGTACTGGTCACGAACTTGAACGACCGTCCCGCACTGCTGCGTAACGATACGCCGCGAGGCGCTCGCCATTGGCTGGCCGTGCAGCTCGTGGGTCGACCGCCCAACCGTGACGCCATCGGCGCTGCCGTGAAGATCGAGGTCGGTAAGCTTCGGCAGATGCGACAGCGCATGTCCGGCGGGAGTTACCTCTCGCAGCATGACCCGCGGATTCATTTCGGTCTCGGCGAACATACGACGGTTGACCGGTTAGAAGTGATTTGGCCCGACGGGACGAAGTCCACCCTACAAGATATTCGCGCCGATCAGATGCTCACGGTGCGTTACGGATCGGGTGTGGTACGCGAGTCCAAGTGATGATCCGTAGTTTGCCAGCCACGCGGTCCTGTTTCAGATGTCTTCAGTTGCGGGCGCTTGCAGCGATAGCCCTCGTCGCAGCCGCCGCGCCGCTGCCGCCGGCTTGGGCCGTCGAGAATGCGAAACACTGCGGGTCTACTTTTGTGGATATCGACGCGACAACCAGGGATTTGCTCATTCTTTGTGGAAAGAGCGGGACCATCAGGCGTTTAGATTCCGACGACGGAAGCATGAAGAGCGACACAATACTATGTGAATCTCCTTTTGCATTAGACCGGCACCCGGATGGCGCACGTCTCTACGTCACGTGCCGCCGGGGACAGGAGATTAGAGAGCTGGATGCCGGATCGTTGCAGACACTGCGGACGTTCCCTCTCCGTGGTGATCCGACCGGCGTGGCCGCATCCGCCGACGGGCGGCGACTGTACGTCGCGCTCCATTCGCTCGACGAGGTTGCCGTCTTGGATCTCGAGACGGGGAGTGAGATCAAGAGACTGGCGGCCGGCAACGGGCCGGAAATGGTGCGAAGGTCGTCACAACAACAACGGATCTACGTTACGAACTTGCTACCAAACCCCGTCGGCGTCGATCAACCGCCTGCAAACGAGATCACCGTGATTGACGACGCCTCAGCCAACGTGGTCGAGCGGGTCATTCTGGAAAACGCGAACGTCGGAAGATGGATTGCATTTTCGTCCGACGGATCGCTGGCGGTCGTGGCGATCAATCGGCCCAAAAATCTCGTCCCGATGGTTCAGGTGGCGCGCGGCTGGGTGGTGACCCATGGATTCGTTGTGATGGCCCCCGGAAGCGGCCATGCACCCGTGCAATTGCTGGTCGATCTTCCGAATCAGGCGTACGCCGATCCCTATGGAACGGTATTCACCCCCGATGGGCGTAAGTTCTATTTGTCGTGTGCCGGGTCGGACGTAGTGGTGGCCATCGACGTGAGCGCGGTGCGACGCGTGATGGAGGAGGTTGGGCAAGGGCGATTGCCGCGACCCGCCGATGATCTCGGACTGTCGCGCCGATACGTCGTCGCTCGGATTGCCGTAGGCGCAAATCCGCAGGCGCTGGCGATGAGTGTAGACGGACGATGGCTGTACGTCGCCAATCGGCTGGATGACTCGATCTCGGTGATCGATACCGGCACGGACACGGTCGTTCGTACTTTGGTCATGGGCACGCCGGCGCCGCCGGACAAGCTCGCCCGCGGCGAGCGTTTGTTCCATTCCGCGGCGCGTACCTTCCATGGCCAGTTCTCCTGTGCCAGTTGCCATCCCGACGAAGGGCTGGACGGCTTGCAGTATGACTTGGAGCCCGACGGCCTGGGACAAAACCTCGTCGACAACCGCACGATGCGGGGGATTGCGGATACGGCCCCCTTTAAGTGGAGGGGCTCGAACCCGGACATCACCACGCAATGCGGCGAACGAACGGCCAAGTGGATTGTTCGAACCGGCTGGTTGACTACGTCCCAGGTCGTGGAGCTGGCGTCCTTCATTCGTTCCATTGCGCCGGTGGTAAACCCCTTCCGTTCGCCCGATAGCGCCCTTACCGACGCTCAGCTCCGCGGCAAGGCGCTCTTCGAACGAACGGCGGCCAATGACGGAAAACCTCTGCCGGAGCAAACACGGTGCCACTTCTGTCACTCAGGCTCGGCGTACACGGATCACCAAGCCTTCGATGTCGGCACGAAATCGGCAACGGACTCCGGACCGGAGTTCGACACCGCGCATCTGACGAACATCTTTGAGTCCGCGCCCTATTTGCATGACGGACGGGCCGCTACCTTGGAAGAAATCTGGACGAAGTACAATCCGGAGGACCGACATGGGATTTCCAGCGATTGGACGAAGCAACAGTTGAATGACCTCGTGGAGTACCTGAAGAATCTCTGAGCTTGGAGAACGCAGTCATGCGGTCGACGATTGGGAAACTGAACGCACTTCTTTGGGTCCTGTTGGTACTACGCAGTGCCAACGCGGCGCCGCCGTTCTACGACCATTGGCAGTCGTTCGGACTCGCCGACGGCCTGCCCAGTGAAAAAGTCTTCTGCATTCGCGCCACGGAAGATAGCGTTTGGGCGGGAACGGACCGCGGACTTGCCCGCTACACCGCCGGTGGATGGAAAACCTACACCACGGCCGACGGGCTTGCCCATAGGGCCGTTCTTTCCATCGCCGAGGATCCGGAGACGAAGGACCTTTGGATCGGCACGGCCG
>CAYQZH010000234.1:0-7189 GCA_964421865.1 uncultured Phycisphaera sp.
TGATGAATGAAGCGGTGCGAACTGAATACCCAGGCCGCTTTACGATCGCCGAGGAGTCTACGGCGTGGGCGGGGGTCACGCGCCCTGTGCGGGAGGGTGGATTAGGATTCACCTTCAAGTGGAACATGGGGTGGATGCACGATACGCTGGGTTACTTTGCGAAAGACCCCATTTACAGGCGTCACCATCACAACGAGCTGACCTTCGCCATGCTCTACGAACATACCGAGCGGTTCATCATGCCGCTGTCGCACGATGAGGTTGTGCATGGCAAACGGTCGTTGTTGGAGAAGATGCCGGGAGATGAATGGCAGAAATTTGCCAATCTGCGGCTGCTGCTCGCCTACCAGTTCACCCGGCCGGGCAAGAAGCTGTTGTTTATGGGCACGGAGCTGGCCCCGCTCAGTGAGTGGAATCATGAGGTGGGTTTGGATTGGCATCTTGCAGAGGAACCCTACCGCGCCGGGCTGGCTCGGTTCCTGGAAGACCTGGGGCGTCTCTACCAGGGTACGCCCTGTTTATGGCAGGCCGACCCTGATTCGGGTTCCTTCGCGTGGATCGATTGCGAGGATCGGGAGAACTCCGTCGTGTCGTACGTTCGGCGCTGCGGCGAAGGGCTTGTGATCGTTGTTCTGAACCTCACTCCTGCGCCTAGATATGAATACCGGATCGGCGCTGCGGCGATGGGCTCGTATGAAGAGGTTCTTTGCACGGATGAGCGGAAGTATGGAGGAAGCGGCTTTGCTACGATTCCAAGCCTTCAGGCCCAGCCGACGCCTTTCCATGGTTACGATCAGTCGCTCACGCTCCGTTTGCCGCCGCTCGCGGCTCTGGTTCTAACTCCCGCATTGTAGTCATGCCCGACCGACCCATGCTTGCGACTCTGGCGGACCGGGTCGGTATTCTCCCGGAATATGTCAGCCATGATGGAAGCGAGTGTAGAACCACTTCCGACGCGACCCGGGTTGCTCTTCTGGCGGCCATGGAAATGGATGCTTCCACGGAGGCCTCCGCCGCCGCTGCACTGGACGTGCTGGACCGCGGCGAGCGCGAACGGCTGCTTGATCCCGTGCAGGTTACCCAAACCATCGGCGGGGAGCCTTTGACGGTTCCCGTTCGCGTTGTGACTGAGGGGCCTGCGTCCGTCGATTGGTTCCTGGAACTGCATACCGAACAAGGCGACGTGCATTGCGCCGAAGGACGGATGATGCTCGACGGCGGCGCGCGTACGACTGCGATGCCAGTCCCAACGAACCCGGCGCCGGGATACCACCGTGTGCGCATCACAGTCCGGGCCAACGGTCGAGAAAGGACCGGTCAACAGTCGCTGATCGTGACTCCGCGGACTTGCTTAACCTCGACCGAGAAACTCGGCGACCGTCGTCTGTATGGGATTTGGGCCAACCTGTACTCGGTCCGACGTGCGAAAACGTGGGGAATCGGCGACCTGGATCATCTGAACGATCTGATTGCGTGGGCATCGGAAATCGGCGCGGCCTTCGTCGGCGTCAACCCGCTTCACGCCACGCGCAACTGCGGCCCGGACATCAGTCCCTATCGCCCTCTGAGTCGGCTATATCGCAACACCGCTTACCTCGACATTTCCGATTTTCAGGAGCTTGTTGAGTACCCCGGAACTTTCCAGCGTACCGGCTCAGGTGAGTCCGTGGCCGAGTTGGAGCGACTGCGTTCCTCATCGCACGTCGACTACCAGCGGGTCAACCGAATCAAGCAGGATATTTTTGAGCCGTTTCATAACGAATTTGTCCAAAACGACCGCGATCGGGACACTGGCCGTGGACGGGCGTATGCGGAGTATCTGCGTCAAGAGGGCAGTGCACTCACCGATTTTGCGACCTTCCTGGTGCTCGATGAACACTTTCGTTCGACGCGCGGCATCGCAAACTGGCGCGACTGGCCGGGGGAATTCAGAGACCCGCGATCAGCCGAGGTCGAGCGATTCCACCGCGATCACAAAAAGGAAATCGACTTCCACCGTTTTCTCCAGTTTGAGTTGGATCGACAGCTCGCGGTTGCGGCAGAGCGCGGGCGAAGCGTGGGTATGTCCGTCGGCCTTTACCAGGATTTGGCCATCGGCACCGCTCCCGACGGGAGCGACCCGTGGGCGTTTCCGGGGCTCTTCGTGGAGGGAGCAAGCATCGGGGCGCCGCCGGACGATCTGGGGCCGGACGGTCAGAACTGGGGTCTGCCGCCGATCAACCCGCTTCGTCTTCGCGCCAGTGGGTATGAATACTGGATTCGCCTGCTGCGCAGCGCCTTTGCCCATGCCGGCGCACTGCGGATTGACCATGTGATGGGACTCTTGCGGCAGTTCTGGATTCCCGCGGGCTGTCCAGGTTCCGCCGGCGCGTATGTCGGTTTTCCCGCTGATGACCTCTTCGGTATTCTTGCGCTCGAAAGTAGACGGCAGAACGCACTGGTAATCGGCGAGGACCTCGGTACGGTACCGCCCGGCTTTGCGGAGATGCTGGAACGGTGGGGCGTTCTTTCGACCCAAGTGCTCTATTTTGAGCGCGATCATCACGGTGAGTTCCTGCCGCCCGGCCACTATTCAAAACGAGCGATGGTGACGGTGAACACCCACGACCTGCCACCGCTTGGGGGCTATTGGGAAGGGCGTGACCTCGCGTTACGGCGTGACGTCGGTCAACTCACCAATGACGAACAACTCGCCGCGGCCCAAGCTCGGCGAGCGCAGGAGCGTGACGCTCTCTCGCGCGCGCTGCGTCGTGAGGGGCTTCTGGGCGAAGGCGAGACCGTGAGTCATGCCGACCGCTGCGCCGCCGTCCACGCCTTCATCACCCGGACGCCGGCGCCGCTGGTCGCCGTGTCCCTGGATGATCTTGCGGGCGAAACCGAGCCGGTCAATCTTCCCGGCATCGATCCGACGCGCTACCCAAGCTGGTCGCGGCGGATGAGTATGCCGTTGGAGGACATCTTTCGTTCACCAACGGCGGCCCGCACCCTCTCCGCGGTCCGATCGGAACGGGACGGCCCGCGGACAGGACCGATGTAGCTCGGAGGCGACCGTGGCGGCTCGGACGACCATGATTATCGGGTGCGCTGAGCGTCCGCGATGGCTCCCGGGCCGCCCCATTCATGGGGCGGGTAAGCCCCACGGCCTGAATGCCGCGGCTCCGGCTGGACGGTTAACGAACCCCTCCGAATCCGTTCGATAAACAGGAGTACGTAGAGCGGGCAGGATGACCAATAACAAGCGTATCGCCTATTTTTCGATGGAGATCGGCCTCGATACCGCGATGCCGACTTACAGCGGCGGACTCGGCGTCCTCGCGGGAGACACCGTGCGCTCCGCGGCGGACCTGCACGTCCCCATGGTTGCCGTCGCATTGCTCCACCGCAAGGGCTATTTCTATCAGCGCCTCGACGCCAACGGCTGGCAGAGCGAGGAGCCCGCCGTCTGGGCCGTCGATGATTTCGTGGAGGAGATGCCCGAGCGCACCTCGGTGACGCTCGAAGGCCGACTGGTCCAGCTTCGACTGTGGAGGCGCGAGGTCGTCGGACACGACGGGTATCGCGTGCCCGTCTACCTGCTCGATTCCGACCTGCCGGAGAACTCGGAGTGGGACCGCACGCTCACCCACTACCTGTACGGCGGCGACTCGCACTATCGCCTTTGCCAGGAGGTCATTCTCGGCATCGGCGGTTTGCGCATGCTGCGCGAACTCGGTTACCGGCGCATCGAACGGTTCCACATGAACGAAGGCCATGCCGCCTTCCTCGCCCTGGAGTTGTTGGAGGAACACCTACGCGAAGAGGGTCGCACCTGCATCACGCCGGAGGACCTCGAAGCCGTCCGTCAGCGATGCGTCTTCACCACCCATACCCCCGTCCCCGCCGGTCACGACAGATTCCCCATCGACCTGGTCATCAGCGTCGTCGGTCACAAAGAGATTCTCACCCACAAGGCCATCTGCGAGTGCGAGGGCGTGCTCAATATGACCTACCTCGCCCTCAACCTGAGCCGCTATGTGAACGGCGTCGCCAAGCGGCACGCCGAGGTCGCGGGCCGGATGTTCACCCAATACACCATCGACTCCATCACCAACGGCGTCCACGCCGCGACCTGGACCTCTCGTCCCTTCCAAGAGCTGTTCGACCGCTACATTCCCGGTTGGCGGCAGGACGCCTTGAGCCTGCGTTGCGCGGAAAGTCTGCCGAAGAACGAAGTGTGGCAGGCCCATCGCCGGACCAAGGAACGGCTCATCCACCATGTCAACCGCGAGGATAACATGGGCATGGACGTCGACATCTTCACCATCGGCTACGCTCGACGGGCGGCCACGTACAAGCGCGCCGGACTGCTTTTCCATGACCTCGAATGGCTGCGCCAGATTGCGACCAAGACCGGCGCGATGCAGATCGTCTACGCGGGCAAGGCCCACCCCCACGACCGCCACGGCAAGGAAATCATCCAAGGCATTTTCCACGCCAGGGAATCCCTGAAGAACGTCATCAAGATCAGTTATCTCGAAAACTACGACATGGAACTCGGCAAGCTGATGACCGCCGGCGTGGACGTTTGGTTGAACACGCCGCAGCCGCCCCTGGAGGCTTCCGGCACCAGCGGCATGAAGGCCGCTCTCAACGGCGTTCCCTCGTTGAGCGTCTTGGACGGCTGGTGGATCGAGGGCTGCGTCGAAGGCCTCACCGGTTGGGCCATCGGCGAGGACAGTCGGCACCCACCGGAACAGGCCGACTACGCCGGGGACGCCGCCCTTCTCTACCAGAAGCTCGAGAACGTCATCGTCCCCATGTACTACCACGACCGCGACGGCTTCATCGACGTCATGCTCCACTGCATCGCCATCAACGGCTCCTTCTTCAACACCCAGCGCATGATGCAGGAATACGTCCTCAAAGCCTATTTCCGCTGACCTCCCCTGAGCTGCGGGTTTCAACCCGCGAGAACGCGGCGTCGATGCCCGTTGCATGATTCCGCGCTGGGGCATAATCTAAACGCCCGGACGATGACGCACGCAGAGCCGCGACCGTTAGGGAGCGGAGAGAGCAGTAATCGAACGAGGACGAACCGATGGCCCATGTCGTAACCGAACGGTGCGTTGACTGTCGATACACCGACTGCTGTGTGGTGTGTCCCGTCGATTGCTTCTACGAGGTGACCTCGCCGGCCATGCTGGTGATCGACCCTGACACCTGCATCGACTGCGAGCTTTGCGTACCCGAATGTCCGATCCAAGCCATCTGGCCCAGCGACGAGCTGCCGGAAGTCTACAGCGAGTGGGTGGACAAGAACGGCGAACTCTTCCGCGGCGGCACGATGATTAAGACCAAGAAGGATCCGCTGCCGGGCGCGCTACCGCTACACCAACTCCAAGCCCGCGAGCGTCAGCGCGGCTGGGCGATTGAGGAACCCAAGGGCGCGAAGGAAGGCGGACAGGATGGCGCGGGCGAAGCAACTCCCGCCGAGCCCGCGCATGCACCCGCCGCCGTTGCCCCTGGGGCGCCCGTTCCCGAAGGACTTTCCGGTTCCCTCGCTACCGTCTTCCAGGCCGCCGCCAACCCCCGCTATCGTTGGCGCACCGTCCGCGGGGTCGCCCAGGACGCCCGCTTGCCGCAAGGGACGGTCGAGGGCGACTTGGAAAAACTCGTTTCGCTGGGCCACCTCAAGAAGATGGGGCCGAAGACCCAAGGCGCCGTGGTCTATGCCGCGTCGGGCAGGGGTTGAAGCTCGTTACCCCGGCATGGTCTGCGCCGCAACCCGCCGCGGCCCGAAGGCGACCTTCGCCCCCGTCAGCAGCAGCAAGGTCATGATGACCAGGCCCCAATGAGACACCGTCGGAATCGCCGCGTGCGCGCAGGTGAAGTCGGCGCAGCGCTCGTTGGGGCGCCAATCGCAGGGTGTGCAGTCGCAATCGCGGCGGAGAACGCCGTCGCGGCATTCACCGCCGAAGGCGTCACGATCGCAACACGCCCCGGTGATATCGCCGCAATCCGCGTCGATATCTCCCGAACATGTCTCCCCGCCGAGGAACGATCGCGGGCCGGGCAGCTCTTCGCATTCGCCCGCCGTGACTCCGTCCGTGCATTCCGTCGTCCCTGCGCCAATGCTGTGACAGCACTTCCCCAGCACGATATCGATGACGCCGGGAATCGTAGCCGCAAGCCAGAAGACCCCTGTGCTGGGGTCCGACATGTACGTTTCCGAGAAATTAAGGGGGCCGCTGAACCCGATCGTATACCTGCCCCTCGCATCCTCCGGCACATCAACAACCATCCCGCCACCGTAGTACGTCGCGCCCCCGTCAACGGCAATCCCGCCCAAACCCGACAGCCGATAGGCGTAGTTGGGCGCGGTTACGTCCACGAATCCGGACGCGCCCAGGCCCGCGAAAACCCAATCGGTACGAGAGCCGTCCACGAATGCAGGCTCACAGCAGTATGAGAAGGGGCAACCTCCCACCCTGGACGTACATCCCACCCACCCCAGCGGAAGACCGAAGTGCATACGACATTCGCGGGGACCGTCGGCATCGGGCCCGGAGCATTCCTCGAAGGCCGGGGCAAGATCGGCTCCACCTGGGGGCACAGCCTTGACACCCAGGTATCCAACCGCGTCGATGCGAGCTTGGTACACGTGGACGCCCGGAGTTCCATCGCCGTCAGGATCCCAGTTGCGGACTGGACCTCCAGCCAGACGCGCACGCCGCCGTGGGGAAGCCGCAACTCCTGCCCGACGATCGTTGTGCCCGGCGGATAGGGGGGGAGTGCCGGCGGCGGGTTGACCGGCGTTAGCAGGAACTCGGCGGTAATCGCCTCCAGATGACCGCTCGTTGCCTTTGCACCGCTCGCCGCGCCTGATGCCGCGGCTTCAGGCAGGCGGCCGAAGGCGTCTCCTGGCACGCCCGGCTCGTCCCACACGGCGATAGGCCACGCCATCGCGGCCAGGACGACCCACTTTTTGAGACGCACGCGTAGACAAACAGCTTCCGATGTGTTCATCGCGGCCTCCGAATCGAAGAGGACTGACATTCCCGCTCCTCACGGTTCGCTCAGGTGCAAAGGTGCTACTTCCTCACTTTACCAGGATCGAGTGGCCGGAACAAGGGTCTTCTTCGCGACCGGAAGGACTTGGGTCTGGCCACGGATTTTGGCATCATGCGGTTTTTCGAATTTGCCAGTACTG
>CAYQZH010000235.1:0-7186 GCA_964421865.1 uncultured Phycisphaera sp.
TCTTCAAGCTCGCCAAGGCCGAGGGCATCGTCTGCGGGTTCGTGAGCAACGGCAACGCCACGCCGCAGGTTTTGGAGTTCATCCGCCCCTACGTCGATCTGTACAAGGTCGATCTGAAGGGCTTCGACGACAAGGGCTATCGCAAGTTGGGCGGCGTGCTGGGCAACGTGCTGGATACGATCAAGCTGCTCAAGCAGATGGAGTTCTGGGTGGAGGTCGTGACCTTGGTGGTGCCGGGGTTCAACGACGGCGACGAGGAGTTGAAGGGCATCGCCGAGTTTCTCGCCGGCGTGTCGTGTGACATCCCGTGGCACGTGACGGCCTTCCACCCTGACTACAAGATGACCGACCCGCCGCGGACTCCGATCGAGACGCTGGTCCGGGCGTATGACTTCGGCAAGGCCGCCGGGCTGCGCTACGTCTATCCGGGCAACCTTCCCGGCGGAGTCGGCACGCGCGAGAACACCTACTGCGTTTCGTGCGGGAAGCTCTTGATCCGTCGTCGCGGGTTTGTGGTCGAGGAAAACCGCATGAAAGGCCCGGCCTGCTCCTTCTGCGAAACCCGCGTCCCCGGCGTCTGGGAGGAAAACCACCCCGATCGCACCCACGGGGCCGGGATTCCGCTGCCCGTGGCGGTGGTGGATGAGCGATGCGGGTAACACTTACGCGGCCACGAGGAAGTCGGTGGGATCGTACTTCACGGCGCGCAACGCCGGCCCGATCAAGAGTTGGGACGCGTTTGAAAAGATTGCACGGCGTTTTTCTGTGGACACTTGAGCCATATGCGCTGGCGGGACAAGAGGTTACGTTCGCTCTTCAGGGGAACGTGCTCACCCCGACCGTCCCAGGGCAGCCCTTGTATGAGCTGGTCCCGGATCGGGGGGTGAATTCAACTTGAAGGGCGTCTCCGGGTACGGGGTTCGCTTCGCTATTGATGCCCAGGGAGCGGTGACGGCGTCCTTCAACTAGCCCAACGGGGTGTTCGAGCTGAAACGCAAGAGGAACTGAGGGGGTCAAGTTCGTCCGGCACCAACCACAAGGGGTGACGCGACGAGCCGATCGACAATGTCCCAGGCGCGTGTTGAATGTCCGGCGGCACGGCGTATAATGCTGGGTGCATACCTCCCTACGTGGCAAGGAGGTTTCCTCGATGGCAGTTTTAGAGACGACAAGGAGGGTCGCAATGGCCGACTCGAATCAGGATTTCCCAACGACGTTAGGCGCGGATGCGGTGTTCAAGGGGCAACTGCACTTTGAGAAGGGCGTACGTCTGCTCGGCAAGTTTGAAGGCGAGATCACCAGCGAAGGGCAACTCGTCATCGCCGAGGGAGCGACGTTGACGGGCGACGTGAAGGCCGGCACGGTCCGCGTGGACGGACAAGTGAAGGGCAACGTCAACGCGGCCACCAAGGTGCAATTGTCAGCCTCGGCGCGATTGGAGGGCGACTTGCAGACGCAACGCCTGGAGGTCGCGGAAGGGGCGATGCTCGTGGGGCGCTGCGTGGTGGGAACGAACGGTCAGACGAAGCCCGGGGTCGATACTAAGCCCGTGTCGCGTTCGACGGAGTTTGTCGCCGCGAACAGGCCCAAGCCGTCTGAGCCGGCGCAAACGACGCTCAAGAAATAGCGTCGCGACGATGGCGGTCGGAAGCTCCCTCTCCCTCCGAGGGAGAGGGGTGTCCCGCGGAGGTACGGGCGGGCTTGGCCATGTCCTCAACGCTGACGGAGCCCGGAGCCTCAATCAAAAAAGTCCAGTGCACGTACTGCGACGGGATGATCGACGTCGCGCTCCGGGCGATGTCCATCTTCTGCCCGCACTGCAAGAAGCGGCTGATCCTCGAAGACTATAAGATCGAGAGCTACTACGCGGTCCGCGAGTTCTCTACCTGCGGCGACGTAATTGTGGAGAAGAAGGGTCACGTCGTGGCACCGATCAAGGCCGGCAACCTTACGGTGAAGGGGAAAGTGCAGGGTCATGTCACCGCGCGGGGGCAGGTGCGGATCCAGAAGACCGGCTGGTTCAAGGGCGAGCTCGAGGCACCGTGTCTGGTCATTGAGATGGGGGCCGTTTTCGACGGATTCGTCCGCATCGGGGCGACGCCTCCGGCGACGTAGGCGCGCCTCTCCCGTTTCCGATTGTCGATTCCTTCGAGGCTCAGGACAAGTTTCGATTATCGGTTGTCGATTGAGACGGGCCTGCGGCTTTTCATGTACGCCGCGTCCAGGCGTCGCCGGCGTATTTGTCGCCCAAGGCCGCGGCCAAGTTCAGTTCCCGCTTCGTCCAGGCGCCGGGTTCCAAGGGTATGTCGGTGACCCGGGCAAACGCCTCCGTGATCCTGCGCCGAACTGTTTGGATCGCCTCGTCAAACGGCTGTGCGGCTGCGGCAGTCGGCTGTTGGGGATAACGGTTTCCCAGCACGATGGACCCGTGCTGAAGCACGGCGCTTTTCGTGCGACGCTGGGCGCTGCCGGCGATCTTGCCGTCACGGAGCAGCACGTCGTAGCTGTGTCGCCGCTGAAAACAAAAGAAAGGCCCCTTGGCCGCACCGGAATCATCAGAGGTTCCGCCCCGCCCCGTTCGCAGCCCCAGCTCCGCAAGCGCGGCGATCACGGCGTCGTGGGCCAGTTCGTACAGGCGACTGGGCCGGCGAGCGAGCAACGGATGGCTCGTGGGCAGTGTGATCGAATAGGTCAGTTCCAGATCGTGCAGGATGGCCCCACCGCCGGTGAGGCGTCGGACGACGGGCAGTTCCCCCGCGGGCGGAGGCAGTGCGAGATAGTCGGCGAAGTGTTGAAAGTAGCCGAGGGAGATGGTCGGCGGATCCCATTGATAAATCCGTAGCGTGGATGGTGAATCACCTTCGCCGACGAGAATCATCAACGCCTCGTCGCGGGCCATGTTGGAAGGCCCGTCGAGGGGAGGGTCGTGGAGGACTCGAAGTCTCGGCGTATCGCTCATCTGCGGCGGGGATTGTCGATTGTCGAATGTCGAATGTCGAATGGATGCACGCGTGAGCGCGCACAGGTAACGGTGGTCAGGCTGATCGCCAACGAACGTTGGGCTTGCGGCCGGCGGTCACTTCGTCGAGGCGGCGCACCGGCGTGGTGTGAGGGGCCGCCTTGACCACGTCCGGGGTTTTCTCGACTTCATCGGCGATGGAGAGCATGACCTCGACGAAGCGATCCAACGTGGCCAGCGATTCCGTCTCCGTCGGCTCGATCATCAGGCAGTGGTGGATGGGGAAGCTCATCGTCGGGGGATGGATGCCGAAGTCGATCAGCCGCTTGGCGAGGTCCAGCTCCGTCACGCCGCTGTCGCCGAACTCAGGCAAGAGGATGAATTCGTGGGCATGGGGCGGCGGGAAGGGAGTCGGATAGCGGTGCTTCAGCCGAGCCGCCAGGTAATTCGCGGAGAGCACGGCCTTTTCGGCGACGTCGCGAAGCCCGTCGCAACCCAGACTTCGGATGTAGGCGTAAGCTCGGACGAGGACGCCGATTTGCCCGAAGAAGGAGCGGACCTTGCCGATGCTTCGCGGGCGATCGTCGGACCATGCGAACGTACCATCGTCTTTGCGAATGACCTGCGGCACGGGGAGGAAGGGCCGCAGATGTTCCGCGACCGCGACCGGCCCGGCGCCGGGTCCGCCGCCGCCGTGGGGCGTGCTGAAGGTCTTGTGCGTGTTGTAGTGCATGCAATCGACGCCGAAGTCGCCGGGGCGGGTGATGCCCAGGATGGCGTTCATGTTGGCCCCGTCGAGATAGAGCTGCGCGCCTTGGGCGTGGACGATCTGGGCGATGTCGGCGATCGTTCCATCGAATACGCCGACGGTGTTGGGGTTGGTAATCATCAGGGCGGCGGTGTCTGCATCGACTTTGCTCTTTAGATCGTCGAGGTCGACGCGGCCGTCGGGTTTAGCCTTGATCGACACGGACTGGCGGCCGCAGATCGCGCAACTGGCGGGATTGGTGCCGTGGGCGGTTTCCGGGGCGAGCACTTTGGTTCGGGTCTCACCGCGGCTTTGGTGATAGGCATTGATAATCATCAGCGCGGTCATTTCGCCGTGCGCGCCGGCCGCGGGCTGCAGGGTCACTTCCGCAAGCCCCGCGATTTCCGCAAGATCGCGGCGAAGTCGGTATAGTAGCTCCAACAAACCCTGCACGTCGGCGTCATCCTGGTACGGGTGCACGTGGGCGAAGCCCGGCATGAACGCCACGCGCTCGTTGATCCGCGGGTTGTACTTCATGGTGCAACTTCCCAGGGGGTAGAAGTTGCCGTCGATGCTGAAGCAGCGGTGGGCGAGGCGCTTATAGTGGCGAACGATGTCCAACTCTCCGACTTCGGGCAAGGGCGGCGGCTGGTCGGCGAGGAGTTCCGCGGGTACGGCGGTCGTTCGTCTCACAGTCGGAACATCGGACTCGGGCAGCGACGCCGCCCACAGGCCCGGCGAACCGATCTCAAACAGCACCGGAAGGTCCGCCTTGCTTGCTTCCGGCGGGGGAGTCTCTTGGCTCATCAAGGGTAAGATCCTTAAGGTCGTCATGTTTTCTCGTGTTCACTTCTTTCCACAGTGGCGTCACGCCCTCTTCTAGGGGAAACCGGCGTTCGCCACAGTTCGTCGAGACGATACTCCGTTCCACATTCGGGGCATCGACCCTGCGTTAGTCCCGACAGGTTGTATCCACATTTCGGGCAGGTTGGAGGCGAGTCCCTGGCCGATCGCCAACCCCGTCGATATCCATCCCGCCAAACCAAGAACACCGCTAGAAGCGTCAGCCCCGCCGTCAGAATCACCAACCGGACAACGCCAGCATCGACCCACAGCTGCCAGGAACTAGGCGGCGTCAAGGGCGGCTACCAGACCGTCGATTTCCTTTCTGGATCGCTTCTCCGTCACGGCGACGAGGAAACAATCCGCATACCGCTCGTCAAAGCGGGCCAGCGGCAATCCGCCGAGGATGCCGCGCTCGCGACAACGGGCGAGCGCCTTGTCCACTCCGCGCGACGTCCGCACCACGAACTCCTTGAAGAACGGCGCGCTCGGGAACCGCAGCTCATATCCCTTCAATTGTGCGATCCGCTCCGCGGCGTAATGGGCCTTGTCGAAACAACGCGAAGCGACTTCGCCGATCCCCTTTTTCCCCATTGCCGCCATGTAAATCGACGCGCGGATCGCGAGCAAACCCTGATTGGTGCAGATGTTACTTGTGGCCCGCTCCCGCTTGATGTGCTGCTCGCGGGTTTGCAGCGTCAGGCAGAAGCCGCGCGTGCCGTTAAGGTCGGTCGTCATACCCACTACGCGGCCCGGCATTTTGCGTAAGTATTTTTCACGGGTTGCCAGCAGTCCCAAGAACGGACCGCCGTACTGCAAGGGGATTCCCAGAGCTTGCCCCTCGCCCACGACGATGTCGGCGTCGAACGCACCGGGCGGCTTCAGGACTCCGCCGGCGATCGGATCAGTCGACACAATGGCCAATGCACCGCACGCGTGGACGGCGGGAATGATCCGGTCGAGCCTTTCGATGCAGCCGAAGAAGTTCGGCGATTGAATAACGAAAGCGGCGGTCTCATCGCTCCGCAGATCGACCAACGCCCGCTCATCGAGCACTCCGTTCCGCGTCGGCGCGGGGATGATGTCCACGTCCTGCTGTCGCATGTAAGCGGCGAGCGTTCGTTGCGTATCGGGGTGAGCCGCCTCGGCAACCAGCACTCGTCGCCGTCCGGTGATCGCCACGGCCATCAGCACGGCCTCCGCCGCGGCGCTGGCGACCTCGTAGAGCGACGCATTGGCGACCTCCATTCCGGTCAGCAAACAGACCATAGTCTGGAATTCGTAGAAGAGCTGCAGAATCCCCTGGGACGCCTCGGCCTGGTAGGGCGTGTAGGCGGTGAGGAACTCACTCTGTGCGGCCAATGCGTCGACCAATGTGGGAATAAAATGGTCGTAGGCCCCGCCGCCCAGGAAACATACCAACTCTGTGCAGTCGCGATTGCGCGACGCCAGTGCGCGCGTGTCTTCGAGCAACCCCAGTTCGCTGACTCCGCGCGGAATGTTCAATTCCCCTTTCAGCCGAAACCGCGGCGGAATGGGAGAAAAGAGATCGTCAATCGCATCGACGCCGATGACGCCGAGCATGTCGCGAACCTGGTCGTCGGTGAACTGTGTGTATCTCATACAGGAATTACGAATTACAAGTTACAAATTACGAAATGGAAAGGCGAACAACCAGATCTGACACGACTCCTTTCGTAACTCGTAATTTGTAATTCGTAACTGCCTCATCTGCTATTGCCCGCTTTGGGGCGGGCGCGGTCCCATGGCGTCCGGCTTAAAGACTTTCGTCTCCAGCGCTTTGTTGAAATTGGTCCAGTGACCGGCCGGGTCGCGGTCGTTCTCGATCTCGGCGAGGAACATGTGGACCTTGGCGTCGAGGTTATCGAGGTGGTGCACGGCGACGGCCTCGGGGATGGCGGGCAGCTTGGGACTGCCGAACTCGTACCTCCCGTGGTGGCTCAGGATGAGGTGCTCCAACATCCAGCGCAGGCGCTCGGGGAACGGCCGCCCCGTTCGCTTTACCATCGCATCGGCCTTTTTCTCGATCCAGGTGACGGCCTGCACGATGTGGCCCAACAGTTGTCCGTCGTCGGTGTAACCGATCGCCGTTTCGTAACTAAGCTCGGACGATTTGCCGATGTCATGCAGGAACATCCCGGCCAGCACCAAATCGAGGCTCAGCTTGGGGTAGCGGGGGATCACCACGAGGGCAATCTCCAACAGCGACAGCGTATGTTCCAGCAATCCGCCGATGTAGGCGTGGTGCATGGTCGCCGCCGCCGGGGCCTTGCGGAAGCGGGTCATCAACTCCTCGTCGGCGACGAACTCCTGAACGAGCGCCGCAAGGTCCGGGTTTTTGATCCCACGCAAGATCTCCACCGTCCGCTTCCACATCTTGTTGATGTCGTTCTTGGTGACGGGGAGGAAGTCGGCGAACTCGAAGGACCCCGGCTCGGCCGGTCGGACCGCGTCGATGATGAACTGCATGTTGCCCTTGTAGTTCTCGGTGCGCCCCTTGAAGCGCATGAAGCCCCCTTCGGGCATGGAGCGGAACATCTCCTCCGTCGCCTGCCAGGCCCGGGCGACGAGCTGCCCGGTCCGATCCATCAGCACGGCGTGGATGTAGAGGCCGC
>CAYQZH010000236.1:0-7183 GCA_964421865.1 uncultured Phycisphaera sp.
ACTTGTCTCCGCGACCATGAAACATAGCGTTAGAGTACTAATCTCGAAGCGAAAGCTCAACGATCCGCTGGCAAAGTCGGTCGAAGGTGATGCCGACTCGGGCCGCCGCCTTGGGAAGCAACGAGTGGCTGGTGAACCCGGGGATGGTGTTCACTTCCAAAAAGTACGGTTCCAGCGTAGCGGCATCGACCATGCAGTCCACACGGGAAAAGACACGGCAACCCAACGCTCGATGAGCGGCTAGACTGAGCGCTTGAACCCGCTGAAGGAAGTCCACGGGCAGATCGAGGTCGAACAAATACTCAGTGTCGTCGTCGAGATACTTGGCTTGATAGTCGTAGAACTCCCGCTGGGTGCGGATTTCGCACACCGGCAAAGCCTCATCGCCCAGGATGCCGACGGTCAGTTCACGTCCCGCGATGTACTTCTCGACGAGGGCTCGTCCGTAGCGGGCGACGACCTTCGCCGCCGCCTCGGTCAATGCCTGCGGCGTCCGCGCGATGCTCGTATCGACGCTGCTACCGGACGCCACGGGTTTTACGACCACGGGAGGTTCCATTCGTGACGCCAGCCCGGCGAGCCCCGTCTGGTCGACCGCTTCGTAGGGCGGCGTCGGAACGCCGGCCTGCTCGAACCGCCGTTTGGACTCGACCTTGTCCATGGCCAACCGCGACGCCGCGGCGCCGGAACCGCTGTAGCGCAACCCGCGGGCGTCGAGCTCGGCCTGCAAGGCGCCGTCCTCGCCAAACTCGCCGTGCAGGGCGACGAACACGAAGTCGGCGGGGCGATTCAGCGCCGAAAGGTCATTCGGGCCGATGTCGCATAGCTCGACTCGGTGGCCGAGGCGGCAAAGCGCCGCACACACCGCGCGGCCGCTGTTGAGGCTTACCTCCCGCTCCGCGCCGGGCCCGCCCGCGAGTACCGTAATGTCCAGCAGATCGTCGGGTCGATGACCCGGCCTACGTTTGTCGTGTTCGGTGTGATCGACGCGCTTCGTCCTCGGTGTGGCCACAGGCATCCGGCTCAGCTCCTTGTCCCCAACGGTTTCCAAATGTCAATTTCGACCTCCAGGTCGGTGCTGAATGCGCTTCGTACGCGCTCACGGATCAGGTCGATCAGGTGCAGGACATCCGACGCGGTCGCACCCCGGCGGGCGACGATGAAATTCGCGTGGCGCTCGGAGACTCGCGCCGCGCCGCACCGCGTTCCTTTCAGCCCGGCCTGGTCGATGAGCGCGCCCGCCGACTTGCCCTCAGGGTTCTTGAAAATGCAGCCCGCGCTGCGCTCGCCCAGGGGCTGGGAGTCGCGTTTTTGGGCGAAATGCTCCTCGAACACTCGTCGAACCCGGTCCGGATCGTCCTCCACCAGGTCCAATTCGGCGGAAAGGACGATGTTCTCCCCCACCCCGGAGCGGCGATACCCGAACCCGCACCGTTCACGGGACCACGTCTCGGTGCTGCCGTCGGGCCGCAAGACGCGTACGTACCTGACCACCCTCCCGAACTCGCCGAACCGTCCGCCGGCGTTCATGCGGATCGCCCCGCCGATCGTCGCGGGAATCCCGGCCATACACTCCAGGCCGGACAGACCCCGCGCGCTGCAGGTACGGACGAACGGCATCAGATCGACCCCCGCACCGACCTCCACCCGCGGTCCACGGCGTTCGACGCGACGAAACGCCGCGTGGTCGAGGCGGACCACGACCCCATCGAAGCCGTCGTCGCTGACCAGAACATTGGCGCCGCGCCCAAGCACCTTCAACGGGACGTCCTGCTCCCGCGCTCGCACGACGAGACCGGCCAACTGCTCCGCGTCACGCGGCTGGAACAGATACCGGGCACGTCCCCCCAGGCGAAACCAGGTCTTGCGCCCGAGCGGAGCATCGCACTCGATTTGATTCGCAAAGTCGCTGAACCAGCTCATCCGCTACTTTCCATACGTCCCCCGCACCCATCGTGAGAACCAGATCACCCTCCGTGAGGTGAGGACACAGGGCCTCCACCGCACCGCCCAGCGTGGGGACGTATTGCCCCCGTCCGCCGGCACGACAAATCCTCAGCGCCAATTCCGCGGAACCGGCCTGCCCCAGGGGGTCTCCCCGATCCCGCGCCCGATAGACCTCCGCAACGATCACCTCGTCCGCCTGACCGAACGAGGCCGCAAACTCGTCCATGAAGTGCCGAGTCCGGGAATCCTGGTGCGGCTGGAAGACGACCCACAACCGTCGCGGTCGATACCGGTCGTGGGCCGCCTCGATCGTCACGCGAATTTCCGTCGGGTGGTGGGCATAGTCATCGACGATCGTGACGCCTCGACCTTCGCCTCGCCAACTCAGACGCCGATCCACTCCCTTGAACGTGGTCAGGGCCTCGCCCAGGCGCTCCGGCTCAGCCCCCGCATGATAGGCGAGGGCGATGGCGGCCAGGGCGTTGGCGACATTATGGCGACCGGGAATCGCCAGGCTCGTCGATAGCAGCCGCGATCCGCGAAGCCGCACATCGAACCCGTACCTGCCGCGATCGGCGCGGAGATTGCACGCCTGCCAATCCGCAGCATCGCAGAACCCGAAGGTTTCGACCGCTGCCCGAGCTGCGCTCGCCGCCTGGTTGGCCCGCCGGTCCTCGGCGTTGGCAAGGAGCACACCCTCCGGATCGACGTTCTCGGCGAACCGCGCGAAGGCCTCGACGATATCATCCAGGTCACGATAGCAGTCCAGGTGATCCGGCTCGATATTCAGAATGGCCGCCAGGTGGGGTCGCAGGTACAAGAACGAGCGGTCGAACTCGCATGACTCGACGATGAAGTGCGGCCCTGCGCCGACCCCGCTGCCGCCGCCCAACTGCGCCGACCTCGCCCCGATGACAAACGACGGCGACAGACCCGCTTCGCGGAACAGATGGACGCACATGCCCGTGGTGGTGCTCTTGCCGTGGGTGCCGGCGATGGCGACGCCCTGGCGAACGGCCGTCAGCTCGCCGAGAAGCTGGGCGTACTTCACCACGGGCAACCCTCGCCGGCGGGCCGCGGTCAACTCCGGGTTCGTCTCCGGGACGGCGGCGCTGACCACGACCAGTTCGACCCCGGCGTCCACCTGCGTTTCATGGTGTCCGATGGAGACCCGGACGCCGCTGCCGACCAATTGGCCCAGCCCGTCGAAGGTTTGCAGGTCCGAGCCGCTCACCACCGCGCCAAGGTCGCGGAGCAGGGCGGCGGCCCCGCTCATGCCGCTGCCGCCGATCCCGATCATGTGCACGCGACGCCCGGCGAGTTTCGCCGGATGGGCCGTGGCCGGCGGCGGGCGATCGACGATAGCTCCCTCTGTCTTCGTGTGCATGGCGATCCCTCAACTTGGCTCGGTGAACGGGGGCGCGAGGGAGTAAGCCGATCGAGACGACCGCGTTCGGCGTACGCGCCGCGCCCTCGCATCTTTTATCGGGTGCGCTAGCACGTTGCCTCCACCGATTCGCGCGCGTGGATCGCGCCTGCGTTTTCGATGAGCCGCAGCACGTGCTCCGCGACATCGGACGCCGCGTCGGGGTGACCGATGCGTCGCGCCGCCGCGGCCATGGCCTCGCGGGCGCCGTCGTCGGCCATTAGCTCCTCCAACGCGCTCCGCAGCGCCGGACCGTTGATTGCAGAGTCGATCCCATCGCGCACAATTCGCGCGGCCGATGCCTGAGCCAGGCACTTCGCGTTGGCAAGCTGATGCTGATCGCGGTGGTAGGGGTAGGGCATGAGGATGGAAGCCTTCCCCACCGCCGTGACCTCCGCCAGTGTTGAGGCGCCCGCACGGGAGATCACCAAATCGGCAACGTTGAGAGCGTCGGCCATGTGGTCCGTGTACGGAACCACCACGGCCGTCACCGAACACTTTCCATAGGCGCGTGTCGTGTCGGCGTGGTCCTTTTCGCCGGTCAAGTGCAGGATTTGCCAGTTGGGAAGCGACTCCAACCAATCGAGGTTGGCAATGACGGCTTCGTTGATCGACCGAGCGCCCTGCGAGGCCCCGGTCACGAGGAGCGTCTTGCGGTCGGCTCGCAGGCCGAACCGCTTGGTTCCCGCGCCACGTTCGCCGCAGCGGAATCCCGGTCGAATCGGGCACCCCAGCACGCGGACATCCGTCCCCGACGGGTAATGCCGGACGGTCTCCTCCCATTGGGCCAAGACGACCCTTGCGATGGAGGCGAGATGCCGGTTCGCCCGACCGGGGAGGGCGTCCGGGTTAAGGATCGCAGTGGGGATGCCCATTCGGTGGGCCTCACGAACCGCCAGTACCGATGCCATTCCGCCCGTCCCGATCACCACCGCCGGCGGGTCCGCCGCGAGACGATTACGGCAGAGGACGCCGGCGCGACGTAGACCCAGATAGATGCTCGGCCAGCGCCACGGCATCGGCGAAAGCGCCGGTAAGGTCTGACGGACAATGTCGCACTCGACCCGGCTGAGAATCCGGTCGTCGATGGGTCGTTCAGTCCCGAAGAACACGAATCGGGCGTCGGGAACACGTTCGCGGACGGCCTCGGCGATGGCGATAGCCGGATACAGATGCCCGCCCGTGCCGCCCCCGGCGAAGGCGATCAGCGGACCACCGGAAAGTCGAGACCCCTGGGCAATCACGAAGTCGCCGCCTCCGCCGGGTGCTCGATCGCGCCCTCCGCGGCCTGTTGACCGCGATCCGCAATCGCTGAAAGAAGCCCGACGGAAGCGCAAACCGTAAACATGCCGCTGCCGCCCGCGGAAAGCATCGGGAGCGGGACTCCCGTCGTCGGCGTTATCACCGTGACGACGGCGATGTTCATGGCCGCCTGCAACGCGACAAGGAAGGTCAGCCCGAACGCCAAGAGCCGCTCGAATCGGGTTCGCGCGACCAGCATGGTCCGGATTCCCAGCCACACGAACGCACAAAACAACAGGATCACCAGCACCCCGCCGAACGCTCCAAGCTCCTCACACAGCACCGCAAAAACAAAGTCGGTGTGGCTTTCGGGAAGGTAGCCGTACTTCTGCACGCCTGACCCGAGTCCCGTGCCCCACCATCCCCCGGAGGCGATGGTGACGAGGGATTGCAAGGGTTGATAGCCGTTGCCCTGGGGATCCGCCCAGTAATCCCGATACGCCGCGAGGCGAGCCAATCGGTAGGGCGCGGCGAACAGCAGCACCGTCAGTCCGGCGGCGCCGAGGCCGACAATCATAAGCAAATGGTGAATGCGGCACCCCGCGACAAAGAGGATGGCCCCGGCGGCGCACGCCAAGAGCGCGGCGGTTCCGAAGTTTTCCTTCCCGACTAGAGCGACGCAGACGCCGATCGCCAGCGTCGCGGGGACAAAGCTGCGACCGAACGACTTTGGGTCCGCGCTCCGCTCGCCCAACAGCGACGCCAGAAATGCGACCAACGCCAACTTCGCAAGCTCAGAGGGTTGAAACCCGACGCCGACGCCAATTCGGCCAAGATGTAGCCAGCGATGGGAGCCGTGGTGGGGGTCGGCCAGTCCGGGCACTAACGCGGCGGCCAACAAGGCGACGGCCACCCAAAAAAGCGCTTGCGGAAGGCGATAGCGCATCGACGGCGACCCCAGCAGTGGTATGCCCACCCGCGCGGTCCCCAACATGATGGCCAACCCGATGAGAGTGAAGAGGGCCTGACGACCGAACGGAGTCGTCCAGAGTCGCGCGTCCAGCAGCGGCCGATCGACGGAGGTCGTCGCCGACCCGACCATCACCAGTCCGACGGACATCAACATCGCGGCGATGAGGATCACCGCAGTCGGTCGAAGAGAACGGGCTTGATCTAAGCCGACCATGCTTTGTCATCCTTGACATCAGTTGTCATGCTGAGCGTAGCGAAGCATCTCCAACACCACGATGCTGGTCGCAATTGGAGATTCTTCGCTGCGCTCAGAATGACACTTCCTCGTTCCCGCCCGCGGGATCATCGCAGTTTGATCGACGCCAGGGCCAGGCCGGCGAACATGGCCGCGACCAGCCAAAACCGCACCACCGTCTGCGGCTCGCTCCAGCCGCCCAGGTGAAAGTGGTGATGGATCGGCGCACAGCGGAAAATCCGCCGGCCCGCGCTCCATTTGAAATAGCCGATCTGCACCATCACCGAGACCGCTTCGATGACGAAGATGCCGCCCGCCAGAAGCAGCATCAACTCCTGCCGGGTCACGATGGCGACGTACCCGATCATCCCGCCCAGGGGCAGCGAGCCGGTATCGCCCATGAACACCCGCGCCGGGTGGCAGTTGTACCACAAAAAACCCAAACAAGAACCGAGAATCGCTCCACAAAGAATGACCAGCTCGCCGCTCCTGGGGACGTGCGGCATGAGCAGCTTCCCCGCGAGGTCCTGGGTGCCGACGATGTACGTCAGAATCAAGAAGACTAGAGCGCAGAGAGCCACGCAGCCCGACGCCAACCCGTCCATGCCGTCGGTGAGGTTCACCGCATTGGACGTCCCCGTCATCACTAATACGGTCAACACCATGAACGTGAACGTCCCAAGCTGTAGGCCCGGCTTGTAGAACGGGACGCTCAAGATGTTGTAGGTCGGCAGGGTCTCCGCATCGACCGGTGGGCTGAGGACGGCGACGTTGCTCCGCCCGTGGTTGTAGATATAGAAGCCGAGAACGACTCCAAGCCCGATCTGGAAGAGCAACTTCTCGTACATCTTCAGACCGTCGCGGGAAGTCGCCCGGCGCTTGGAGGTCAGCTTGAGCCAGTCGTCGATCGCACCCAGCGCCCCCAGCCATAGCAAGCAGACCAGTCCCATCCACACATAGAAGTTGGTCAGATCGGACAACAGGACCACCGCAAGCGCCGTCGATCCGAGGATGATGATCCCGCCCATGGTCGGGACGTTGCTCTTGTCGCGGGTCAGTTCGTTGAGGGAGGCGTGATCGAACTCCGGCCGGTCGCCCAGCTTCCATTTCACGAGCCGGCGGATCAGCCGGGGGAGCAGAATCAGGGTCAGCAGGAAACACAAGATGGCCGCGCACGTTCCGCGAAAGAGGGTATTCTCGTAGGCGTAATGGCGACCCTCCGACCACTGCTGAAGGATGTGATAGAGCACGCCTCGCCGCTTTCCGCCTCAAACGACCAACACCCCGGCGCCGGCGTTCAACCGCATCTGAAGATGACGGACAATTCGGTCAAGTTCCATTCCCCTTGACCCCTTGATCCA
>CAYQZH010000237.1:0-7159 GCA_964421865.1 uncultured Phycisphaera sp.
GAACCTCCTCGTCGCGGACGGTACTGGAGGAACTCCGAGCAGAAGCATCGCTGGCTGGCGACCACGGTCTTGGAGATCGAGCCGCGACTGCGGAAGGTGCGCGGGCATCGCCATCTACCGCGTCTACGTGCGGTACTGCAAAGCGCATTGAAGATCCGTCGTGTGGAGGTCGCGTGAACCTCCTGAGCCGTTCGGAATTTCAACTAAGTGCCGATCAGCGGTTCTGCCCCTTCGCAGAGCTTCAACACCTGCTTGGGGCTTCCAGACGACCGCACTGTAAGGACCGCAGGGCTTCGGCGGCGGTACGCGCTCGGTGAACCTCTCCGACCGCCTCCGCGGCGTTGATGGCCGCTCAGGTGGGAATGTCCCCGTACAGGAAACCATGCAGACTCATGACCGATCTCCCATTCCGCTCCGCGACGGATCAGTCGCCTTGCCGTCGGACGAAAACCGTCTGCCCCGTCGCGTACCGACAACCCGGTTGGGCCAACGCAAACACCACGTCGGCCACATCGACCGGCCGGAGCGTTTGGTCAATGGGGAACGTCGGAAATGAATCCCGCAGCATCCGCGTCTCCACGGCCCCCGGGGCCACGCCGAACACCCGTATCCCGAACCGCCGGCCCTCGTCGGCCAGGGCTTTCGTCCACACGTTCACCCACGCTTTGGCCGCTCCATACGCGGCGAAGCCCGCAAACGGATCCACCGAGGCGATCGAGGAGATATTCACGATCACACCCGACTTTTGCGTCTTCATCACCGGCCAAACCCGGCGACAAGCGTGGTACACGGCGTTCACGTTGACGGCCATGATCGTCGTGAAGAGCGCCGGCTCAAGCTCGTCGATTCCGCTTTGCGGGGCCATCCCCGCACAATTCACCAGCACGTCGATCCGACCGAACCGCTTGGCCGTGCCCTCGATCAGCGAGTCGATCTCCTCCGGCACGCACACATCCGTCGGCTGGACGTGGCACCGTCCGCCCGCCTGCTCGATGATCCGCCGGGTTTCGTCCAGTTCAGCGAGGGTACGCGAGGCCGCGACGACCTGGGCCCCGTCCGCGGCGAACCGCTGACAGATCGCCCGCCCGATCCCCCGACCGCCGCCGGTCACGACCACAATGGAATCTCCCGCCGAAGTCATGGCGGAGATTGTCGAATGGCGAGTGTCGACTGTCGAATGGGATGGTACGGCTCGGTGCGAACCCATTGGTCGTTGAACGCACTCGGATCGAAACGCAAGTGGAACGCAAGTGGAACGCAAAGGAGTCCCAAGGTGATACGTTCTTTGACACGATAAATGGCACCTTAAAGCATTGTGCTACAATGGGTTACGAACAACCAAGCCCGTTACTTGGCACGGAAAATCGTAGGTTACTTGGTCCGGCCTCGCAACGCTCGTTCCTCGCGCGATGCATTCCTGCCGCACCGCATTCGACACCGGTGGGCTACGAATCGACAATCCGAAGGCGACGCGACGTCTTTCCTTCGCCGCGCAACGACCGACATGACTGATTCGTGCACCCGCAACGACGTACTCCGCTTCAACCGCGCCGAGGCCGGCGGGGCGCTCGGCGATCTGGGCACCTTCATCCCGCTCCTTCTGGCCATGGTACACCAGTGCGGGTTGCAGTTCGGGCCGTCGCTGCTGGCGGCGGGATTGATGAACATCGTCACCGGGCTGGCGTTCGGCATCCCCATGCCCGTGCAGCCGATGAAGGCGATCGCCACCGTGGCCATCGCCGAGGGCATGAACGAGGCCCAAATCCTCACCGCCGGCATCGCCACCGGCGCGATCATTCTGCTCTTGGGCGTCACCGGGCTGGTCGATCGACTCAATCAATGGATCCCCAAGAGCGTCGTCCGCGGTTTGCAGCTTGCACTCGGTTTGAAACTCCTCACCGGCGGCTACTCTATGATCGTCGGCGCCGGCTCGTGGATCGGTTGGGACAGCATCGGCTTAGGAATCGTGTGCGCAGGTCTGGTTCTGCTACTCTACTTCTCGACACGGATTCCGGGTGCGCTGGTCGTCTTCGGCGTCGGTCTGGCGGCGCTTCTGACCGCACGCCCGGCACTCATCTTTGAGACCCGGCTGGGGATGTCGTGGCGCCTCCCCGACCTTTCGAACCCGCACGATTGGCTCATCGGACTGTGGCGGGGCGCCTTGCCGCAAATTCCCTTGACCACGCTCAACTCGGTGATCGCCGTCTGTGCGTTGTCGCAAGATCTGTTTCCGCGGCGAACGATTCGCCCTCGGCGGGTGAGCGTGTCGGTGGGGCTGATGAATCTCGTGTGCTGCCCATTCGGCGCGATGCCCGTCTGCCACGGGGCCGGTGGGTTGGCGGCGCAATACCGCTTCGGAGCGCGGACCGGAGGAAGCGTCGTCATGCTCGGCGTCGCCAAGATGGTGTTGGCCCTGCTGTTCGGAAGCTCGCTGCTCCTGTGGCTACAGGACTATCCGCATTCCGTGCTCGGCGTCCTGCTGCTGTTCAGCGGACTGGAGCTTTCGCTGGTCTGCCGGGACCAGACGGGCCGGGTCAGCTTCTTCGTGATGCTGATGACCGCCGGAGCGTGCATGGCCATCAACACGGCTGTCGGCTTCGTGATTGGGTGGGCGATTGCCGTTGCGTTGCAGTGGGGCGTCTTTCGCATCGAACCGCCGCCAAGCGATTCCAGTACGGTCTGATACGGATTCCACTATTCATCTGCGCACATGGTTGGGTGCCACGGGCGGCTTGTCCTGCCGTGCCAGCACTGGCAGTCCGCCGCAGGCGGACCAGTGGCACCCGTCGTACGTATTTGTTTAATGGAATCCGTATGAGGCTCGCGCGCGCCGCCCTCGTTTGGCGTCAAGCGAAATCGGCGACGTGACCGATACGGCGTGAACCGAGCGGGGCATGGTTCCCGCCGGTTGGGAAGCGTCGTCGATGCGCGTGCTGGTCACCGGACATCGTGGATATATCGGTTCCGTCCTGGTGAGCGTGCTTCAACACGCCCGCCACGAGGTGGTCGGTCTGGACTGCGACTGGTACGGCGACTGTGATTTCGGACGGGTGCGCGACTCCATCCCGAGCTTCGAGATGGACGTGCGGGACGTGGAATTCACAGACCTCTTGTCGTTCGATGCGGTGATCCATCTTGCGGCGATGCCGGAGGATCCGTCGTCGCAATTCGATTCGTCGCTGACCGAAGAAATCAACTTCGCGGCGACCCTCCGTTTGGCCGAGTGCTGCAAACAGGCCAGTGTTTCACGTTTCCTCTTCGCGTCCACGTGCGCCGTTTATGGCCGCGGCGGAGGCGATCCGCAGAACGAGAGCGGCGCGACCGCGCCTATCACGCCTTATGCCGTCGCGAAGTTGCGGTGCGAGGAAGAGCTGTCGCGACTTTCAGGCCGCGGTTTTGTCCCGGTGGTTCTGCGGAACGCCACCGTCTACGGCGTGTCGCCGCGATTGCGGTTGGACACGGTCGTCAACGAGTTCGTCGGGTCGGCGGTTGCCAACGGCCGGGTCGAGATGCGCACCGAGGGGCGGGCATGGCGGCCGTTGATGCACGTCGAGGATGTCGCTCGGGCGTATGCGATGGTCCTCGCGGCGGCGGACGACGCTGTCGTCGATCAAGTGTTCAACGTGGCCATCACCGAGGAGAACTATCGGGTGATCGACGTGGCCGACTGCGTCGCAGAGCTTGTACCGGATTGCACTCGTTCCGTTCGGACCGGCGTCCGCGATCGAAGGAGCTACTGCGTCGACGGCTCGAAGCTGCGGCGAACATTCCCCCATCTGACCTGGCGATGGACGCTACCGCAGGGTATCCGGCAGGTTCGGGCGGCGATGCTCGGCGCGGGGCTAACTGCGGGTGAGTGGCGCTCCGATCGGTACCGCCGTCTGTTGCGGTTAAGCACGCTGATGGAACGGGGCGAACTGGACCCGTCCCTTCGGCGACAAGAACCGGCCTATCGTGAACTTCAAAGGTTCCGGTAGACCTCGCGGCAATGCCCGACGGACATGATCTCGACGACGCCGTGGTCGTCATCCACTGCATAAAGGATGCGATAGTCCCCACAGCGCAGACGATATTCGTCCCGCCCGCGGAGTTTTCGGTAGCCGCGCGGGCGAGGCTCGGACGCGAGTTTAAGAATCGCCGCGGTGATTCGATCAAAGACGGAGGAAGGCAGCCGGTCCATTTCCTTTTCGGCGGACGGTTTGACGAGAACTGTATAGGAAGGTCTCAACGGCGTTTGGCGCGTTTTTTTCGGTCGGCCAGGTACTGAGCGAAGGGACGCGAGGGTTCACGCCGCCGCTGGGCGATCACGGCGAGGTCCAACAGGTCGCGGGCGAGTGACTTGTCGTGCGCGATTCGGACGAGCACCGCGTCGCGCTCTTTTCTGGGCAACGCCTTGAGCGCCGTGAGAAAAACGTCGGCGGTGGCCTCGACCTCGGTCATCGTGCCATTGATCCCCATGAACCCGACCTGCTGCCGTGCGAGACGGTGCGCCCCGGCCCGCGGCTCCTACATTCCCCCGCGGTAGGGGATCAGAGAGAGAAAGCGGGCGTGCTTGATGGCGAGCTTGAGGGCCTTCTGCTCTTGGGTGTCCGTGCCGCCGCGCTTGCGGGACATCACCTTGCTGCTGGAGGTGAGGAACTTTCGCAGCAACTCGATCTCCCGGTAGCTGACCAGCGGTCCGACCCAGTTGGGTCCGCCGCGATCGGGGAAACGCCGTTCGGTGTGAAACGTTTTGCTGTCTTCAGTTGCCATCGGTAGTCCTGTTCTCTTGCTGTAATGACTTCGGGTTCCCCAACGGGTCCGCCGTCGAAAGTCCGCGCGGGCTAAAGCCTTGAGCCTTAGACTCAACTCCGATTTCGTCGGCCCGTAGGGCCGTTTGAAAATAGCCCAGCGTTTCAACGCTGGGAATAGGGTTCGTTTTCGTTGACCTAGTCCCGTAGGGACGGCTGAATGTTTCAGTCGTCCCTACGGGACTCGCGTCTCTTCTTGCTCCCGTACCCAGCGATGAATCGCTGGGCTATTCTCACGGCGTCCCTCCGGGACGCACTTGGTCCCTAGCCAACTTGTGTATTAGGCTCAGGGCTAAAGCCCACGGCTCGGAGGTTGTTGCTTAGCCTCCGCCATCACCCGTTCAAACTCGGCCTGGTCGGCCACCTCGGATTCGTCGATCAACATGATCGGAATCCCGTCCCGGATCGGGTACTTGCGTCTAGTGGCCGGGTCGGTCGAGTACAGCCAGTCGCCCACCTGCACGAGCGGCGCGTGGGCCACGGGGCATACCATGATCCGCAGAAGTTCCGCGTCGATTTTGGTCATCGTGACCGCAGCGCCGACCCTGGCCGCCCGGCACGTCGAAACTCCCTGCCGGGACGAGGCTGGAATGATAGTGGAAAGCCCGCACCACGCAACCCGACGGCACGGCTTGCAGGGTGGGGGCTCAGACGCGGACGGTCATGTTCCGATGGACAACGGATGGCCGGCGGTTTTGACCGTTCGGTAGACGCTCCATATAGTGTGAATGGCCGGTGGCTCCCCCCAAACCCACCGGCCTCAAAACGGATTGGGAACCACATGCCAACCATGCGAAAGGACCCCGCAGCGACCATGCGAACATCCCTGACGACGAAAGCAGGACGCTTACAAGTCTATAATTTACAAGCACTTGCGAGTAACGGCGCGGGGCGAATCGAGCGGCTTCCGTACAGCATCAAGGTGCTGCTGGAAAGCGCTCTACGAAACGTGGACGGGTTCACCGTAACCGAGGACGACGTGCGGGCGATCGCGGCGTGGGATCCGAAAACCGTCGTGCAGCGCGAGGTGCCGTTCATCCCCGCGAGGGTGCTGCTTCAGGACTTCACCGGGGTACCCTGCCTGGTGGACCTGGCCGCTATGCGCGATGCGATGAAGAAGCTCGGCGGCGATCCCAAAAGGATCAACCCGCTGATCCCCGTGGACCTGGTGATCGACCACTCGGTGCAGGTGGACGCCTTCGGATCGCCGGATGCCCTGGGCATCAACGCCGATCGGGAGTTCGCCCGCAACCTGGAGCGGTATCAGTTTCTGCGTTGGGGGCAGAACGCGGTGAACGGTTTTCGCGTTGTGCCACCGGCGACGGGGATCGTTCACCAAGTGAACTTGGAGTACCTCGCATCGGTGGTGACGACGCGCGTGGTGAACGGCGTCACCGTCGCGTTCCCGGACAGCCTCGTCGGGACCGACAGCCACACGACGATGATTAACGGATTGGGCGTTGTCGGATGGGGCGTGGGCGGGATCGAGGCCGAGGCGGTCATGCTAGGCCAACCGATCTACATGCTCCTGCCTGAAGTGGTCGGCTTCCGATTGACGGGGCGACTTCGCGAAGGATCGACGGCCACCGACCTCGTCCTCACCGTGACGGAGATGCTCCGCAAGAAGGGCGTGGTCAACAAGTTCGTCGAGTTCTTTGGCGACGGGTTGAGCGGCATGAGCCTCGCGGACCGGGCGACGGTTGCCAACATGGCCCCGGAGTACGGAGCGACAATGGGGTTCTTCCCCGTCGACGGTGAGACGCTCGCCTACCTGCGGCGCACGGGGCGATCCGAGGACGTGGTCGATCTCGTCGAGCGCTACACGAAAGAGCAAGGTTTGTTCCGCACGGATAGCTCTCCCGAGCCTGCGTTCGGCGACACGATCGCGCTCGATCTTTCGACGGTGGAGCCGAGTCTCGCGGGTCCGAAGCGTCCGCAAGACCGCGTGCTGCTCAGCAAGGTAAAATCGGCGTTTGCGGCGGCATTGCGGGCGCCGGTGAAGGATCGTGGATTTGCTCTGGATGAATCGGCCATCCGTCGACACGGCGCGGTGAAAACGAACGGACACTCGGAAGACATCACGCACGGCGCGGTGGTCATCGCCGCGATCACGAGCTGCACGAATACATCGAACCCGGCCGTAATGGTTGCGGCCGGGCTGCTGGCGAAGAAGGCGTGCGAGAAGGGCTTGACGGCCAAGCCCTACGTCAAGACCAGCCTAGCGCCGGGGTCTCGGGTGGTGACGGAGTATCTGAAGGACGCCGGGCTGACGCCGTATCTGGAACGGCTGGGATTCCACACCGTGGGATATGGCTGCACGACGTGCATCGGCAACAGCGGGCCTCTGCCGGATGCGGTGGCGGAGGCGG
>CAYQZH010000238.1:0-7156 GCA_964421865.1 uncultured Phycisphaera sp.
CCCCTGGGCGAGTATCCTGAGTAAGTAGTCCTCCTTCAGGCAGGCCTGAAGGCGTTTCCCCTGGAGGCCCGCCCTACAGGTCCGATCCCGTCGCAGGAGATTCAGGGCCAGGCGGCGAATCCGCGAGAAGTTTTCCGCGGAGTGTCCGACGCGGTTGCGGAGGGTGTCCTCCCGGAAGGTCACGTCCAGCGACCCGTGGAGTTGGTTTTCGATGCCCCAGTGTCCGCGAACGTATTCCAGCATGGTCCGGGCGTCCACGCCGCTCAGGTCGCTGATGGAGTACCGGCGATCGGTCGAGGTTTGGCCGTCGATCGTTCGCTGGCTCTCCACGCACACGAAGGTTCGCAGCCCGGCCCAGTCGCGGCGCTGCGGATACCAATCGGTCCACTCGGTGGTCCAGATGCGGCGGGTCTCGACCCGGCCATGCCCGCCATCGACCTCTTCGTGGAAGGAATAGGGAACGCCGGGGATCCCTCGCCCGGTGAGTTCGTCCAACGTGTCCTTGACCAGATCGTGAAGCGTTTCCTGGTTCCCCTTGACCTGAAGGACATAGTGCCCCTGCTGCTCCACAATCTGTTGGGCGATGGTTTTTTGACAGCCCATGGCGTCGATCGTGACCACCGAGTCGCTGAGGTCCAACATCTTCAGAAGTCGAGGAATCGCCGTGATTTCGTTGCTTTTCGCGTCGGTGGCCAGTTGCCCCAAGACCAAGTGATGGGTCTCACACCAGGCGCTGACCATGTGAATGGCGGTCTTGGCATGGGCCTTGTCGAAACTGCGGCGGAGCGTCTTGCCATCGAGGGCGATCAAACGCCGGCCGCGGACTTGGGCCAAGGCCTGCATCCAAGTCCGGAAGCACCGTTCCCGTTGTTCAGGATCCAGTCGGCTGAAGACCCGGCCAAACGTGTCGTGCGATGGAATGCCGTGGGGCAGTTCCAGGAAGGTCCGCAGCCCATCGAACTTCGCCCTGCCGAACCGTTCGATCTCCGTCCAGGTGTCTGCGCCGCAGATCACGGCGCACAGGGCGATGACCAGGATGTCCACGAGACGGTGGAGCTTCGTTCGCTCCACACGGGGATCCTCCACTTCTCCAAAGAGGCGCAGCAGGCCCCGGGGGGCTTCGACGTCCATGTCGCCGCTCCTTTCAGCAATCGTTCGCTTGGGTCGCGAGGCCTCACCGAAGCATCTGCGCTCAAACTATCGACCACCCACCGGACTCCAGCCCTCCAAAAACTCGCCTCCCAGCCCAACGCCTCCCCCCAGCCCGTCGACAAACCGATTTAGATGCGATTGCCCTGTACCTCTTATGTAGCCCCTTTGAGTGGTCAGATCAGGCTGGTACGCGCTCGCGCTCGAGCGGGGGCGTGCTCATGCCCCGTGGCAACGAATCCTTATGGGGGCGGGGAGAGGTGGCCGCCTGTCGCACGCGGTGAACCGTTCAAAATACCTCAAGAGGAGAGGCGGGCACTCCCGGGCACAAATCGCGCCGGGAGTGCCCTTACCTCGTTGGATCAGCCGACCTTCGCCGCGACCGCGTCTTCGTCATACCCAGCCGCGTTCGGCTCCTCGTCGACTTGCGAGTCGTTGTCGATGGGATCCGTCGAGACCGTGGGTGGGTCGGGCTCGCTACAAGCGGGCCGACTCTTCGGTTGCGGGATCGCTCGTCTTGCCTCGGCGAAAATGGCCATGAAGTCGACGCCGAGAATCCGGCACATCCTCCTCGCATCCTCGGCCTGGGCGGTAACGGTGCGGCCCCCCTGAATATTCAGCCGCTTGATCCACACCCGGGCCACGGCGAGCAGCGCCGCGGCGGCGAGTCTGCGGGGAGGCTTAGCCGAGACGTTCACGGTGAATCGTCTGGGACTGCCGGCGTCGCTGCGGCGATGCCTCGGCACCACGAATGTCATCGAGTCTCCGAACGGCACGGTTCGGCGGAAGATCGGTCGCGTGCGACGTTGGCGGAACGGCGCGATGGTCCTGCGTTGGGGGGCCTCAGCGTTCCCGGCCTCGGAAACCTCCTCCCGCCGGTTGATGGGATGCCAACAGCTCTGGATGCTCAAGGCCTGCCTGAACGAATCACAAGCGGATGAAACGATGGACCGTCGAAAGAAAGTAGGTTAACCTAACCCGAGTCGCCGCCAACCTTCAACTGTGAGTGGGACATCCTCCTCGTCGAGGCTCGAGGCTGTTGCCAGCCGATTTATTGATCGCCGCTAACCCCGTAAAGCACTACTGCATGTAATACATAGCGTGTTGTGCGGTCAAGACTTACGTCTAGCCGTGAATTGTTGGTTTTTTTTGGTTTCCCCTTGACAGTAAGACGGGATTCAGTTATTATGACGCCTCGTTCGCGTAAGCCTAAGGTCGTGCCAGGGGAGGCCAAGGTCTTGTTTTCGACATTGCTTACCCACTTACGGTACGGACGGCGGAGGGGTGTGTGTACCGCACGCCGACCTTATTGGATCCAAAACAGACAACGGCGCTGGTGTCAGGATTATGACACTTCGCCAAGTACGCCGGTTGCGCGTCAAAGTAGGGGCTTGGTGCATCGTTGCCGGCAGGCGCGACGGCAAATCGTTAACCGAATCGGGATAAGTTTTCTTACGGCAGAGGGCGAGCAACGAGCTCTCTGCGCGGCATCCCTTGCGAAGAGAGGAGAGGTGTTGGAGCATGAAATGGCCATGATCGGGACGGGGAATATAGGGGCGCGACGCGCTTTCTTGAGCGGTCGGGAGCGTGTTGTGTGCACATGCGATCCGCAAGTCTATCCAACCAGTACCGGACGTACGGTACGAAACGAAGGTTTCAGGTATTGGCCGGTGCTGCCGGCCGGGCGGTGGAAAATGAGGAGATTTCGAAATGAAGGGTAAAAGTAAACTAGTGTGGTTGTGTACGGGCTTGGTCTTGGTCGTGGGGATGGTTTTTGCCCTTTCCCAGGCGACTTTTGCCGACCGCCCGGTGCGGACGGGTAAGGCCCCCGCACCGGTGCGCGAGGGCGCCAGACCCGTGCCCGTGATCGAAGGCAGCGGAACGGTGGCCACGGCCCTGGGCGTGCCGAGCATCGTCTGTGCCGGGGTTCAAACGGCGACCTCGGTCGACGTCACGTTCTGCGCCGGCACACACGGAGCGATGGCCGGGTATTCCGTTCAGTGGATGACCTGCGACGCTTATGACGCCTTTAACGCGAACGGCGGGGACGACTGGCCGACCGACGAGACCACCTTCTGCAAGGCGTCACTTTCGGGCGTGCCCGGGTGCAGCTCGCACAAACTAGGCGAGGGGGACTGCGAAACCATCTCGATCGGCAACCTCGACGACGAGGAGTGCGGGGTATCGATAAGCGGCAGCGGCTGTGAAATTGACTGCGGCGAGTGCTACATCTTCCGCGCGTTCTCCCACGCCGTTCCTGGCGGTCATCCCGAGCTCGGGCCCCCTTTTAACCGGAGTCCTTTCACTGGACCTCCTCGCCCGCGTTGCTCTACCGGGCCCTGTGGTGGTGAGGGCAATAATTGTTCGCAGGGATTCTGGAAGAACCACCCCAATGCGTGGCCTACATGGTCTTGCGATCAAGGGACGCCAAGCGGTCCGTCAACCGATTGCGGAACAGGCTACATGTGCTTCGGAAGCGCGTGCTACATCAAAGGCACAGCGGCTACGACCGGCGGCGGACCGCCGGTACCGGGAACCGGCCTGCTGGGTAACCTCGGCACTCCGGCCGGAGGCGACGGGGTCCTCATACTGGCGCACCAGCTCATCGCGGCGGAACTCAACATTGCCAGTGGCAATGGCGGCACCTGCTATAACGCGGCCATTGCGGCTGCACTGGCCACCGGGCACGCACAAATTGCCTGTTACGGCGGTATTAGTGTTGGTAGCGGTTCGTACAAAGCTGCCTGTACCTCGGCCGCCATGATTGCTACGGCGGACATACTGGACGAATTCAACGCCCAGTCACCCTGCCATAATTGTGATGAGTGATGAGGCGGGTTTACGGACGGAGCGCCCGCCCGACCTTCGCGGAGGACGCGTGACGGTTTAGGCGGGTTGCTTTTGCAGAGTTTCGGGGCGGGCGAGAAAGTTGGCTCCCTCGGATTCCGGATGGTGTTTTCTCGGAGTCCGGAGAGCGACCCAACGTTCCCAGGTACAGAGGGTGGAACCAGCGCTTGCAGGTTCCACCCTCTGTACTGTCCCCTTCGGCGCCCTCTCGCGGGAGGGAAGGGGTCTTGTCGCGGTCGTTGCGCTCCGTAGTGTTCGCGGATACGTGTTTAGCGTAGGTAATGGAAAGCGATCAGCCGCGACAGCGGCGACACATGAGTAGCCCACGGCGGGAGCCGTGGGTCCGCGGAAGGATGATAAGGACAAGCCCCGCAAGGGGCGACACAACCCCCGACGTACGAATGTGCCGCCCCGTCCGGGGCTGGATGTCTGATGGACCCCTTACCCACGGCTTACGCCGTGGGCTAAGGCTGTTCCGCCCTCTCAGGGCTTCATATCTGGGCGACGCTAAAACACATACGTTCGCGGCGTTCGGCGCCGAGTGGCGCATGCGCGCGATGACGGCATCGAATAACCATCTGCCCGCTCACCGTGAATCTTTGTAGGTTTTTTGAGTTTCTACTTCCACTCGGGCCGCCTAGCGGGTAAACTGGGGACGCGGCAGGAGGAATCTCTCGCCTCCGTCCTCAAGGGGACGGCGGCTGACGGGAGGGGCATGACCATGCAGCTCTTCAGCTTCCAGCGGTGGACGGTGCGCGCTATTTGGTTGAGCGGGCTCCTGCTGGCCTGGACGGCCTCGCCGTCGATGGGCCAGTCGTCCGCGCGCCGGCCGTGGGCGGTGGGATTCAATCCCGGCTTCCGCGACCTGTCGAACGGCGGGGTCGCGAGTGCGGCGTGCGCGTGGGCTGCGGGGTTCCACGCTCCGGGCGCTGACAATTCGGTCCTAGCCTTCACGGTTTTCAACGACGGCCTGTACGCGGGGGGCACTTTCACCACGGTCGGGGACATGGCCGCCAACCGC
This sequence comes from uncultured Phycisphaera sp., assembly GCA_964421865.1. Lineage (GTDB taxonomy): Bacteria > Planctomycetota > Phycisphaerae > UBA1845 > UBA1845 > SBAX01. The sequence goes on from CAYQZH010000238.1 coordinate 5,018, forward strand.
ATCGCCCGATGGGACGGCTCGACCTGGTCCGTCTTGGGAAGCGGGATGAGCGGCACGGTCAACGCCCTGACGGTCTTCAACGACGGCCTGTATGCGGGGGGAGACTTCACCACCGCCGGGGGCGTGACGGTCAATCGCATCGCCAAATGGAACGGTACGACCTGGTCGGCGCTGGGGAGTGGGACAAACGGTACGGTGTCGGCGCTGGCGGTCTTCGACGCAGGGACGGGGCCGGCGTTGTACGCGGGGGGAAGCTTTACCACCGCCGGGGGCGTGACGGTCGACCGGGTCGCTAAGTGGAACGGCTCGACGTGGTCCGCGCTGACGAGCAGCCTGCAAAACGATGTGCGGGCCTTGACGGTCTTCAATGACGGGACCGGCGCGGCCCTGTACGCGGGAGGATTCTTCTCCATTGCCGGGGGCGGGGCGTTCAACAGGATCGCCAAGTGGAACGGTACGACCTGGTCCGCGGTCGGGAGCGGGATGGGCAGCACGGTGTTCGGCCTGACGGTCTTCAACGAGGTGACCGGCTCGGCCCTGTACGCGGGGGGCACTTTCACGACCGCCGGCGGCGTGCCCGCCAACCGTATTGCCAAATGGAATGGAACGACCTGGTCCGCCCTGGGGAGCGGGGTGGACAGCACGGTCAACACCCTAACGGTCTCCAACGACGGCACTGGCTCGGCCCTGTACGCGGGGGGACTGTTCACCACCGCCGGGGGCGTTTCCGCCAGTCGCATCGCCAAATGGAATGGAACGACTTGGTCCGCCCTGGGACGCGGGGTGAACAACACGGTCAACGCCCTGACGGTGTTCAACGACGGGCCCGACCCGGCCCTCCACGTTGGGGGAGCTTTCACCGCCTCCGGGAACGTGACGATCAACCGGATCGCCCGGTGGGACGGGACAATCTGGTCATCCCCTGGCTCGGGGAACGGGATGAGCAACGCCGTCACGGTCAATACCCTGACGGTCTTCAACGACGGGAGCGACCCTGATCTGTACGCCGGGGGATCCTTCATCGCCGCTGGGGGCGGAACGGTCAACCGGGTCGCCAAATGGGACGGAACGACCTGGTCCGCGCTTCCGCGGTGCATCGAGTGCACGACGAACCCCGAGTGTGACGACGGGAACGGGTGCACGACGGATACCTGTCAGGACGGCAGTTGCGTGTTCAGGAACAACAGCGTGCCGTGCAATGACGACAGCGCGTGCACGACCGACGATACCTGCTTGGGCGGGGTTTGCGTCGGCGGAGCGCCGGCCGACTGCGACGACGGCAACGTCTGCACCGACGATTCGTGCAATCCGGCCGGCGGGTGCGTGAACGTGAACAACACGGCCCCGTGCAATGACGGCAACGCCTGCACGACCGGCGACGCCTGCGCGGGTGGACTGTGCATCAGCGGTCCACCGCTAAACTGCAACGACGGCAACGTGTGCACCGATGATTCGTGCGTTTCGCTCACCGGCTGCGTGCATGCGAACAACACCTCGTCGTGCGATGACGCGCACGCTTGCACGTCGGGGGATGTGTGTGGGGGCGGAATCTGCGCGGGCACTCCCACGCCGAGCTGCATCGAGTGCACGACGACTGAATGCAACGACGGGAAGGGGTGCACGACGGATACCTGTTCCGGCGGCGCGTGCGTGTTCACGAACAACACCGATCCGTGCAATGACGGCAACGCGTGCACGACCGGTGATACCTGTACCGCGGGGTCGTGCGTGGGCGGCCCGCCGCCGAACTGCGACGACGGGATTGTCTGCACGACCGACTCCTGCGATCCGCCTACGGGCTGCACCCACACCAACAACGCCGTGACGTGCAGCGACGGCAACGCCTGCACCACGAACGACACATGTTCGGGCGGGTTGTGCGTGAGCGGTCCGGCGCCCAACTGCAACGACGGAAATGTCTGCACCGACGACTCGTGCAACCCAACCAGCGGGTGTGTCCACACCAACAACAGCAACCTTTGCGATGATGCGCACGCTTGCACGTCCGGGGATGTGTGCGGGGGCGGAGTTTGCATGGGTGCTCTCCCGGCAAGCGGGATGGACGGCACGGTCAATGCCCTGAGGGTCTTCAACGCCGGCCTGTACGTGGGGGGAGCTTTCACCACCGCCGGGGGCGTC
>CAYQZH010000239.1:0-7100 GCA_964421865.1 uncultured Phycisphaera sp.
AAACCGGGTCGCACGGGTGCTTTCGGCTGAGCAACTGGGACGCCCTCCGCCTAGCGCGGATGATCCGGGTCGGCACGAAGGTGCACTTCGTCGGCCGGGAGGCCGTCGCTGCGGGCCCTCCCGGTCCCGACTACGCCCGAAGGTCGAACTGACGATCGAAGCGCCGCCCGGAAACCGAACGGCAAGACCGGTCCCGTCACCACGGCTCGATGATGTGCACGCGAAACTCCCGGTAGATGCAGGAGTCTGCGTCCAACATGCGCTTCTCTTCGGTGAGGATCGTCGTGCCGTTCGGCCGAATTGCCGTGCGCAAAACATGGTCGTCTTCCTTGGGGTAGCGACAGCCACGAGCCTTCGCGCGGTCCGCGCCGGACCACTGCTTTTTCCAGTTGAAGACCACGCGTTCTGAACCTGCGGCAACCAATTCGAAGAAAGCTTTGACCGTCTCATTCCTCGGTTCGCGAATCTGCTCTCGGTATTCTTGCAGCAATTTAGCGCTGACGAGGATAATCAGCTCCCCCTTGGCGATCCGGGCAAGCAACTTGAGGCGCTGGATGAAAAGGCTTGATTCATGCGGCGGACCGGCGAGCGGGTCGTTTGCTTTCCGCAGGACCACCGTGTCGATTACGCACGCGGTGGGCATGGTCAACTGTGCGACTCGGCTCGCTTCGCCTGCGTTTCCAGAAGTGCCATCCGCTCGCTTGTCGCGTCCTCCATGAACCCCTTTGGCCAGTTTTCGATCTGTCCCAACTCGTCGACGTGTAATACTCGTGTATGACTCGTGCCATCAGCAGCCTTGTCAACGTAGATGATGCTCAATTCGTCGCGTGAGAGAGGTCGCCTCCCCTGGCCCATTCCTGTAATCCAGTGCCGGATGCGGAGAAGAAGGTTCTCGCTGTGGGACTCAACGATCACGCGGCGTTCGCTGCGCACAAGAGCTACCAAAAAGTCTGTCATCGCAAGCTGGGCATCCGGATGCAGATGAATCTCCGGTTCCTGGACGAGGAAGGTACCGCCAGTCGGAGTGCGAAGTCCCTCGACAAGGACTGGGAACGCTTGCCCAATCCCGAAACCTACGTCAGCGAAATTCGCCCAGCGACCCGAATCGGTATCCTTGAGCCGAAGCTCGAAAATCCGCGCCGACTTGGATATTCTCCGCAAAGGCAAGAGTCGAATGCGCCCAACCTGCTTAAGCCAGCGATTGACGCCCCGCAAGAGTTCGCCGCGTCTACGCCCGCGACGAATGCCGTCTTCGATCAGAGCGGCGACGACGCTTTCGCCGACGGTATCCGCGACATCCGCAACACGTCCGTGAAACTCATACCTCCGTGCTGGTTGCGCACGGAACGCACCCACACTTCGAAGTCCCCGCAGCGTGTCCGCCAAGTCATCCATCGACTGGTCCGCCAACAACCGGCTCCTTCTATGTCTCAGATTCGGGCGGCCGCGATGCGCTGGCTCCGATCCGATGAAAGGCAGAAAGCGGTTACGCGCAAAGCCGAAATTCGCGCCGCGTGCTCCGCCCTGCACCTTCCCTCCCACCGCAAGCTCGTAGGGTCCACCGGCTCCGCGACCACGTCGAATCTCGACCGGCTCGGTGTCAGGGGAGGTCACCCGCAAACGAGTTAGTCTCGGAGCGTGAGGTTCATCCGAACTGAACTCCAGTTCCACGGTCCCGGACCCTCTCCCGAGCAGAGAGCATTCCATGACGACATGCTGCTTGGATCGATGCTGATGAACGACATCGGCGTAAGCACCTGCGGGGTAGAGCGGACCGCGGAGGTTAAGCCGAGGAACATCTTCTACAGAGGAATCCAACGTCTGTCGTAAGAGAAGGAGACTCTGTAGGATCGACGACTTGCCCGTGTTGTTCCGCCCAAAGATTACGGTCAGCGGCGCAAGTGGCACATCGCCGCTGTCCGCGAAACACTTGAAGTTCCTCAGTCTGATTCCCGTAAACGGCATAAGTGCCGCACAAGGTACCGTCCCAGCCCCACGGCGTCCAGCGCTGCCTTCGTAACGCCCTCATTGGCAACTCACCGACACACCAAGAACTCCCGCGGCGGCAAACGCGTTACGATGAAGCCGCGTCACCAGTTCCCCTGCCCGTCTGATCGTCCCGTCCACGTCGTCTTCGCACGGCCTCACGGAGGACGTACTCGATCTGGGCGTTGAGGCTGCGTAGATCGTCCTTGGCCCAGCGGGCGAGTTCGTCCAGCAGATCCGAAGGGATCCGCAGCAAATATGGCTTCCGCTCGGGCATCGCACCGCTCGCGATTAGGTGTAGAGCGTGCCCGTATTGACGACGGGATGGACGGCCCTATCGCTGCAAAGCACCACGAGGAGGTTACTGACCATCGCGGCCTTCCGCTCTTCGTCGAGGTGGACGGTTTGATGGCTTTCCAGTTTCTCCAAGGCCATCTCCACCATGCCGACGGCGCCGTCCACGATGCGACTCCGGGCCGCGATGACCGCCTCCGCCTGCTGCCGCTGCAACATCGCCCCGGCGATCTCCGGTGCGTAGGCGAGATGACTGAGTCGGGCCTCGTCAATGACGACGCCGGCCTTGGCGAAGCGGTCTTGCAGCTCGCGTTGCAAAGCCAGTGAGACCTCGTCCATACTGCCGCGCAGCGACAGCTCGCCGTCCTGCGTCGTGTCGTAGGGGTAGGCGCTGGCCATGTGACGGAGGGCGGACTCGCTCTGAATGGCGACGTAGCTGGCGAAGTCCTCAACGTCGAACACGGCTTGTGCCGTATTGGAGACTCGCCACACCACCACGGCCGCGATTTCGATCGGGTTGCCCCGGTGATCGTTCACCTTGATGGTCTGACCGTTGAGGTTGTGGGCCCGCAAGGAAATCTTCTTCTTGATAAGCACGGGGTTCGCCCAACACCACCCGCTCATCTTCGCCGTCCCCGTGTACTTGCCGAACAGGATCAACACGGCGGCCACGTTCGGCTGCAACGTGAAGAACCCGAAACACAGGAACACCCAAACCGCCGCGACCAGCGAAGCAAAGCCGATTCGCCACGCGTCCAGATGATCCCAGCGCAGGTTGACCCAAAGCGTGGCCTGTGCGATCCCCCCGGCCATCAGCACCGGCAACACAATCCACCCGTTCCAAGCCCGGGTCTCGATTTCACGCGTTTGCATGTTTCTCGTCTCCTTTCATCGTTAGATATATATATAATATCATAATGATAGCAGACCGTCAAGCGTCATAATGTTATAAATAACAGATAGTTATGTACGCATACAGGTTTTTACAAGGCGTTTTGGCGCGGGAATCTGGCGCCTACGACGTGTGGAGGGCGCGGGCGAGTGTGTCTCGCGCCGCCTGGAGGTCGGGTAGAGGGCGAGACGAGTCGCAACGACGCACGATGTAGGCGCCGCGATATTGAGCGGCCTCCAGAAGCGAAAGAAGCCCGACGAAATCGACGTCGCCTTCGCCGAGTTGCGTCTCGCGCCCGGGCCGATCCGACAAGCCCGCCGTCGCGTCACGGGCGTGCAGAAGCGCGATCCGGTCGGGAAGCCGCTCCACAGCGCTGAGCGGATTGACGCCGCTCATCACCATCGCCGCGGGATCCAGCCCGATCCGGATCGACGGACAGCGCAGTTCGTCCAGCACACGGGCGAGGCGATCCCCGGCGTCGCATGAGGGGCGGATCGCATAAACGACGCCGCGAGCGTCGGCGTATTCGCCGATTCGATGCAACGCCTCAACCGCAAGAGGCGAGCCCCGGCCCGTTTCGGGATGAGTGAGCGCGCCGACGGAGGCGGTTACGATCGAGGCCCCCAGGTCTTTGGCCAGGTCGATGATCTCGCAGGTCCGCGCGACCCGCTCGTCTACGGTGCGCGGGTCGGTGAGGCGCAGAGCGGGAATGTCCGCCGCCAAGGCCGGCAGATCCAACCCCAGGTTCTCGACGTACCGGGCCAAATGCCTTCGACCACTCGCCGAAAGACTCCGCGGCGTCACGTCACCGGTTACCGTAGGGAGTTCGACGGCGTGAAACTTAAGTTCCGCGGCCTTGTGAAGGGCGTCCTTGACCGGCAGGCGCAAGTCATCGAGATCGACGCCGATTAAATGCGCTCGCATGGCCGCCGTTCAATAATGAAAACACCGGGGAGTCATCGTCCCAGGATGTTACCGCGTACCCGACCCTCGCTATACGGGCGTGGACGTTCCGCGAGGGGGCGTCCGGGGATGGAGAGGAACGTCGCTTGGCGGCCTACAGGTCGATTTGCAGCCGCCGTACTTCGGCGATCTGATAGAAACAGCTCATCACCGTGGGCACGAGAACGAGGAACGGGACGACGATCGCGCTCCCGGCGGCCATCGAGCGGAACGTGCCGAATAGAACCGGGAGGTTCATCACCCACGACGTGAGCCCGGAAAGGAGCAGCAACGCCCCCAAAAAAGCGGTCACCAGGATCACCACATGGCGGCGGTTGAGCACGGAGAAGGCGGTGCAGAGAACGAAAGCCGCCGCGACCCCGCCCCACAGCGTCCCGTCGGCCAGACGCATGTTCTCGAGGTAGCCATGCGCAACCCCCGCGCCGAGGACGCCGCCGAGGACGGATACGGAGTAGTTGACCGGCCAGTAGCTCAATAATCCCACGACCGTCCCGCAGGCGAGGGCGTAGATCATTTGGTCATCTCTCGGTCCCATGAGCCGAGCGGCGATCAGGGTCCCGAGCAGGCCGAACGCGAGAACGACGCAGACCTTCCACAAGCGCCAACCGAAGAGCATCAGCCCCAACCCGCCGACGATCAACGGGACGCCGGCGGCGCTGTGCGCATCCCCCAAGATCGAAATCCAATCCTGTACGGAGTTGATCATGCCGAGTCCCCCAACACACAACGTCAACAACGGTCCATGCGACGCCGCAGGCGCGCACTTCGTGAGCCGACTTCGTAACCAAGGTACGATATCCGTCAGGCTTTGGCGGCGGACTCGCCTTTCGCGGCGGGCGATTTCCGCGAGAGCATGGTTTGGAGGATCAACGAGGTGACCAGGAACCCACCCACGCCGACCCCGACCAAGCCCGGATTGTTCTGGAAAGCCTCATAAGATTCCCGCACGGAGTGCGTCAGCAAGGTCGCCACGGCCGTCGTCACCAAGACCGTCCCGACCAGCGAGGTCGAGAGGATCAGCGCCCAGCGCACCGCCAGGATTCCCAAGCAAAGACCGGTAAGCAGCGCCACAGTCGCAAGCCCTTTGGTGTGGCGGGCGACGTTGGCGTCCCTTTGCGTGACGAACGCCCAACACTCCTCGGCCCACTGCCGCGGTGTGCGACCGCGATAGGCCTGCTGCTCGACGGTCGTGGGAACGGCGAAGGTGATCGGACCTACAACGGCGGGGTGTTGAACGCCCGGCTCAAACTCGGCAACGTAAGGCACGACACGCTGATAGCCAAAGGTACCTAGGACCACCGACGAGAACACCAGCGCCGCGCCCAGGCCAACCCAGAGGCGGAAGGTCTGGTAGGCGATGATGCCGATCAGTAACCCGCCCACGAGGACGCCGATCAACGGATGGAAATCCAGCTCACGGGCGAACCCCGCGCCGGCCACCCCGCCCAGGGCGACAAATGCCGTCGTGACTCCGAATCGGGCGAGCTTGGCCCCGAGGACACTGAGGCCGACGCCGGCCACGAGGAAGATGAGGGCGGCCGGTACGGCCCCGCGCATCGCGTCGGTCGGCGCGTGCTGCACAACAAAGAGACGGACTTGTTCGAGGATGGTTTCGATCTCGTTCATGGCGACACCTCCCTAGCCGTTGCCATTATTCTACCTCCCTATTCGGCCAAGGTGACGTATTATTCCGTATCGCCGTTGCGGCAATCCTGAACGGACGCAAGTAGCAGTGCTGGGACGTCGCATGGACGACGACTCGTCAACCGGGAATCGTGTAGCGGTCGGGGAACGTGGAAACGTCAATCACCGCGTGCTGGGCGTCGACCCGGCCCGTCTTTTTGAAGTTCTCACGCAGCAAAACCAACTTTTGCTGAACTCCGTTTTCCTCTAGTTCCGATCCCGGGGCCGACCCCCACCGAATCCGACCGCCGGCCCGATCGGTCATCAGTTCGATTTGGCAGGTCCGGGGGTCGCGACGGCCGCCGAAGTTGTCCACCACCACGCCGACGATCTGGCGTCCAAACGGCTCCCGCTGGACGGCCGCTAACACCGCCAGACCGGCGCGAAGGTCGTCGCCGTCCCACCGGACCCCGGGCGGAGGCGCGGGCTTACTCACACCTTCGATAAGACGCCAAGCCGGGTTGTGTACGTAGACGCCGGGCAAGCGAACGCCCTCCGCGTCCGCGAGGAAGAACCTGTCGCCCTGCTCAACCAGAGCCGCGGGAAGGCGGTAACGACAGCTAATCTCGAACCGCCCGCCGCCGGTCCGGCGGACGAAGTTCACCCGCGAAACCCATCCGACGCGGGCGATTCGCGTGGCCATTTCGCCGCAGAGCCGATTGTCCGTCCATTCCCGCCCGAGTAAGTCGAACAGGCTGCTGTGCAAATCATAGTTCGCAAGGGTGACGAGTTCTTTGGGCAGATCGACGAACTCGACGACCGGATCAGGCCGGTCGCGCAGTAGCAGACGATCGACGTGAGCGTCAAGCCATCCGAACGCCATCAAACCCCCGGCGAGCAAGCTCACGGCGGACGCAAGGACTCCAACGACGACGGCGGTCCGGCGTACACGCGAGCGGGCCGCTGAGAACCACGTTCGTCGCAGAGGCGGCTTCCGTTCGCTTCTTGTCGCTCGTCGTTTTCGTCGCATGGTCACAAGACCCAAACAGCACCGGGACCGGGTTCGATTCCCCCTCCCCATCACTCCTCACCTGACCCTACAACGCTAACTCGTGGACTGGCGACGGGTGAGGCCGCTTCAGCGGCCTTGCCCCGAAGGGCTCTAGGCCAGCCGTTTTACGGCTGGTCCAGCGCCGCCCATCTTTTTTTTCAGCCCGTTTCAACGGGCTTGCTTCTGCGGCGTGTACGGCGAACGTCCGACGGAATCGAGGCAAGCCCGTTGAAACGGGCTTCGGTAAACCGGTTCGCCGTGCTCGACCAGCCCTAAAGGCTTGCTGTTACC
>CAYQZH010000240.1:0-7099 GCA_964421865.1 uncultured Phycisphaera sp.
TGCCCACCTCGGGAATCTGCAACTCCATCAACGCCGTGGTGTTCGGGAAATAGTCGATTTCCACAACTCCGCAGCGTCCGCCGTCGCAAGTCGTGCCCGGACCCTGCGGGCGACCGCCGGCCTGGCGGCAATCGTCGGGCAGCGCGTCACGACACTGTCCATTGGGCAGGCAGCAGGCCTCCGTGGGCGCGCAGTCGCACCGATATGGATCGTTGAAGCCGCCGTTACCGACCAGAACGCAATCGCCGCCCGGCGGAACCGGGCAGGCGCCTTCGCAGGAGGGACCGTCCGCGTTGAACTGCAGACGGCAGGCGTTGGGATCCATGCAATCGCAGGCCAGCACGCCGCAACTACCCGGGTTGTGGGGATCGCAACCGCTCTTGCTCGGCAGGCACTTTTCGCCGATCTGGTCGATGGGGCAGACCTCCGTGCACCGGGTCGCGCTCGTCGCATCCGGTTCGCACTTGCGTTCACAGGCATCATCTCTGCCGTTGCCGTTGCCATCGCCGAGGCAGTCCGGAACGATCGCCCCGCCAAGCTCTTGACACAGAGCCGCCGGAATCTCGGCGCATTCGAAGGGGTTCAAGCTCGGGCCGCAGCATCCGGGGTACGTAAAGTGGTTGGCCGCGACCAGGTTGGCCACATGGGTGCCCCCGGTCGGTGAGGCGAACAACGGCTTGCAGCCGGTGATGTGGATGTAGTTGCCGTTCGGCGGCAGGCAACTGATCACGTCCTGCACGCGGACGGGCGTCTGGTTGTAGAGGAACCGATTCGCTCCCGTGCCCCGGTCGATCTCAACGAACACGTCGAAGAAGCTGTCGGCCAGCGCCGGGTCGCCGGGTTGCTCCGCCACTGCGCCGTTGCTCGGCGGCAGCGGTTGATTCCCCAATCCCCCGCCGGCGGTCAGCGTGATCCCCCCGCCGGTCAGCGACATCGCCAGGATCTCGGTATCGATCACATCCTTATGTTGGTCGAGCGGGCGCGTTCCGGGGAAGTTCGTCGCATCATCCACCGGCCCCTTCTTTCCCATCGTCGCCACGCCGAACACGATGACATTGACGTCCGCCACGCAGTCGAGGTCGAGGTCGATGCCCAGCACCGCGCCGGAGGGCACGGTGTCCTGACCCCCGCCGGGCTTATTGCACTCGTTACCCAGACAGCGTCCGCAGGCAGCGCCGCAGGTGGCGTCGCTCGTACAAACTCTGTCGCAGAACTCGCACGTGCCGGCGCAGTTGCTATTCGACAAGCATGTCGCCCCGTTGGACTTGCACACCCCGGGTTGCGATGGATCTCCCGGCGGACACGGCGTCTCATCGATCCAGTGCAGACCCGGTCCGCACTCCCCGCAGGGCGGGACCGCGCAGGCGTCGTCGATGCCGTCGCCATTCCGGTCGCCCTGACATTGCGATCCCGGTCCCCTTGGGACGCCGCCGATTTTCTGACAAATATCCGGCGTCGTCGGTTCGCATCCTCCGCCGGGAAGACAGCACGCCTCGGTCGGCGGCGCGCACGTCGCGGGCGTGCAGAAAGTCCCGTTGCCCTCATAGGTGCCGCCAAACTGCGCACATCGAATTGGATCGGTCACGATGCAGCCGGGCGTCGGAATGATGATCTCCCCGCTGACAACCCCTTGCCCTCCGTCGGGGGGCGTCGGCACACAGCACGCGCCGGGGTTACACACGACTTCCGCCGCGTTGACGCAGACCTCATCCCACGCATCCGTGCAGCAGTGCGGACGAAGCTCGCACACCCGTGTGCAGCACGCTTCCTTGTTGCAGAACGGCGTGTCGTGGGCGGTGAAGCAATCACCCGTCGTGTCGCTCCCGCACGTCGGATTCGTTCCGTGCCGAGCCTCCGTGAGATAGGCGCGGATATTGTCGCCGAACGGCGAGTCGTACAGCGGGGTGCACGTGTTGACGTGGATGTAGGTCGTGACGGGCGGCAGGCAGGTCACGTCCGCCTCGACCGTCAGCGCCGACTGGCTGTACAGGAACTGCCCGGCGCCCAGCTCGACCTCGAAAAAGACGTTGAAGAAGCTGTGACCCACGAAGGAGTTATTCGGGTCTTCGAGAATCGCCCCCAGCGAGCGTCGCAGGATGCCGCCCTGCCCATATCCTTCGCCCGCGCGGAGGGTCAACCCGCCGCCCGACAGCTCCAACGACAGGATTTCCGTGTCGATCACATCCAGGTGGTTCGCAGATTGGCTAATGCCGGAGAAGTTGATCGAGTCTTCCATGCCCGCGCTGCGCCGGATCGTGACCGGCCCGGCCAGCACCGCGCTCACGTCCGCCACGCAGTCGTCCTGGAAGGCGATGCCCACCAAAGCCCCGGTGGGCATGATATCCACGCCGCCCGGACATTGATCGATCCAGTGCCGACCCGGTCCGCAATGTGCGCAGGGCTGATCCGGTTCGCAGGCATCGTCGATGTCGTTGTGATTGCCATCGCCTTCGCAGCGCGAGTCCGGACCGTGCGGCACGCCGTTCGCACTTCGGCAACGCGTCGGCGTGACCACCCCGCACTGCCCGCGGGGCAGACAACAGGCCTGCTGTTCGCACGCATCGTCAATGCCGCTGTCGTCCCCGTCGCCCAGGCACCGCGTACCGTCGCCCAGGTAAGGACCGCCAATCGCTTCGCAATCCGCTCGGTCCCTAATCAAGCATCCGTCGGCGCAGCAGGCGCCCGTCGGCGGTGCGCAGATTTGCTGGGCAGTAGTGACGCATATCTCCTTCCAAGCATCCGTGCAGCAGCCCGGCTGGGACCCGCATACCCGACCGCAGCAATTGGCATCGTTGCAGAACGGCGTCGTGTGCGGTTGAAAGCAGTCGCCCGCGTTGGGGCTGCCACAGGTTGGCCCAGCCCCTGCCGTCGCGTTGTCAACACTCTGCACTTGCCGGCTGACGCGCGCAGGTTTGGCGCTGCGGCGCGCATTCTCCACTGAGGGCAGCAGGATCGCCGCGAGTAGGGCGATGATCCCGATCACCACGAGCAATTCGACCTGAGTGAAACCGACCCCCGCCGCAGGATGTTGGGCCTTACGCCCACGCATGGTTAACGACATGGCACCCGTCCTCCGTCTTGTACCCAGTGCGCACTCCGCGTCCGCGCAAAGGATCACAACGACCCCAAGAGCGCTATATTGAGATGGGTTCGGTCCCCTTCCTCATTGTTCGCGGACCCCGAACCTTCGGTCCGAACAAGTGGATTATCATAGCCGAAACTCCCCCGCCACGCAAGCGGGGCATCGGACCGTTTCCGGCCCGGCGGGGCTGCGGGGGGCGGGGACGGCCTTCAACCCCCCGGGGGCGGCAACGCTTCCCGGTCGTTCTGTTTTGGGCCCAATTCCAGTGTCCACGGATGGGCAAGACGGGTTCAGAATGCGGTGGGGCCTTGGCTCGCCAACACGTCGCTGTGTCGCCCTGACCATGCACGAAGAGGCCGGAAACCCCCGATTCTCGGACGGCTGCAACCGGCGGCCATGAACTCACTGCGGCGGTCGGGGCTTCGTGCGGCTAATGGCGCTCATCCTCCTCCGCCCCCTCCAAATGAAAGCGATGGATCAACCGATGGAAAACCGGCCCGAGTACAAGGGCCGCGGTGGTGAGGAAGACGATGCCGGAGAAAAGGGCGTAGAACGTGGCGAATAGCTTACCGGGCGTGGTCTGCAGCGGACTGGCCGGCCCCATGCCGGTCAGGATCATGGCCGCGTTCAGGATCGAGTCGATCCAGTTGAACCCTTCCGTGACGTGATAGCCGACGGCGCCGAGACCCAGCGAGGCCCCGATGATGCCACCGGCGATCGACGCACGGCGGAGCAGCCGGAGGATAAACCTCGCCCGTGGAACGAGCGGCTGGGCGCGGTGCTCGAAGACCATGCCCCATCCTCCGAACCAAGACGCGGCGAGGAGACGACGCCTCCCGCACTTCGCCACGTCATTCGCTGTTGCGGCCGCGCCGAAGGCAGCTCTTACGCGAGCTACGCGTCCATGTGCCTCAATTCGTGTGTTTCGCGCTTCGACTGCCAGACGGCCCAGGTCAGGCCGAGGATGCCGATCACGATCGCGCCCCAGAACAAACCGTCGTACGGCTTGGAGGTCACGTGGACGTTCAGCGCCCTCAGCTTGTCGACCACCCCTTTGTCGTACGGCAGGATCAGCCCGATGATGAGCAGGCTCACCATGTTCATCACCTTGATGAGCGGGTTGATGGCCGGGCCGGCGGTGTCTTTCAAGGGGTCGCCGACGGTGTCGCCGGTGATGCTGGCCTTGTGTTTCTCGCTGCCTTTGCCGGTATTGTTCTTAAGATCGACGGGCTCGTCCTCAATGGTTTTCTTGGCGTTGTCCCAGGCCCCGCCCGCGTTGGCCATGAAGACGGCAAGCAATTGGCCGGACACAATCATGCCGCCCAGGAACCCCGCCAGCGCGATCACCCCCAATCCGAAACCGACGAGCACGGGTACGAGGATCGCCAGCAACGCCGGACCGATCAGTTCGTGCTGCGCGGCGGAGGTGCAGATGTCGACCACGCGACCATAGTCGGGCTTCTTCGTGCCCTCCCAGATGGCCTTGTCGCGGAATTGGATACGGCACTCCTTCACGATCAGGAACGCCGCCCGTCCGACGGCGCGGATGGTCATGGAGCTAAAAAGGAAGGGCACGGCCCCGCCGAGCAACATGCCGATGAACAGCGTCGGATCGGAGATCGTCAACATGGACGCGACGGTGTTGTACACGTCGGCCGTGATGCTCGCCTGTTCGCCCTGACCGCCCGACCCCACCGACACGATGAAGCTGTTGAAAAGGGAGACCGCGGCAATGACCGCCGACCCGATGGCGATCCCCTTGGTGATGGCCTTGGTGGTGTTCCCCACGGCGTCGAGGTCGGCCAGAGTCTGGCGAGCTTCCTTGTACTTGGCCTCGCCCATCTCCTTTCTGTCGTAGCCCATTTCGCCGATGCCGTTGGCGTTGTCTGCGACCGGTCCGAACACGTCCATGGAAATCGTGTTGCCCGTGAGGGTCAACATGCCGATGCCGCACATGGCCACCCCGAAGGCCACAAACGTCGCATTCGTTCCGCTGTAGATCAACACGCTGGAGAAAATCGCCGCGGCGATGATGAGAACCGCCCACACGGTGCTTTCATATCCCACGGCGAAGCCCTGGATGATGTTGGTGGCGTGACCGGTCTGGCAGTTCTTGGCCAAGCTCTTGACCGGGGCGTATTCCGTCCCGGTGAAGTATTCGGTGCACCTGTTCAAGGCGACGGCGAGGATGATGCCCACCAAGCAGGTCCACGCCGGTCGCATATCCAGTCCGGCGACGCCGAAGTTGGCCCAGCCGGGAAGGGCGGCGACTACTCCGCCGGGGAACCCGGCGGCGGCCTGCGGATACCGCTCGAGGTAGCCCGGATCGAAGTGCAAATACAGGACGCCGAGGATGATGAAGCCGACGACGCTGATCATGGAGCCGATCACGAAGCCCTTGTTGACGCTCTTCATGGCCTGAGCGGCGGTACCCTTGTCGCCCGCCCGGACGCTGTAGGTGCTGATGATGCTGGCGATGACGCCGATGGCACGGACGAGCAGCGGGAAGATGACGCCCTTATGCCCAAAGCTGGCGATGCCCAGGATCATCGCCGCGACGATGGTGACCTCGTAGCTCTCGAAGATGTCGGCGGCCATACCGGCGCAGTCGCCGACGTTGTCGCCCACGTTGTCGGCGATGGTCGCGGCATTACGCGGATCGTCCTCGGGAATGCCCGCTTCGAGCTTGCCCACGAGGTCGGCCCCGACGTCCGCGGCCTTGGTGTAGATTCCCCCGCCCACGCGCATGAACAACGCCAGCAGAGTCCCGCCGAACCCGAAACCCAGCAGGGCCTCGTAGGCGCGCTCACCGTAGACGAGGAAGATGATCGATCCTCCGAGCAGGCCCAAACCGTCGGTCAACATGCCGGTGATCGTGCCGGTGCGGTAGCCCAACTGGAGAGCGCGGCCGAAGCTATCCTTGGCGGCGGTCGCGACCCGCAGGTTCCCGATGGTCGCCAGTCTCATCCCGACGAACCCGACCGTCGCGGAGAAGGTCGAGCCGACGAGGAACGCGATCGCCCGCCCCCACGCGATTTCCGGCACGGCTCCCGATGCCTTGGCCGTGAAGAAGAGGACGACCGTGATCACCGCGATCAAAATCGCCACGACGCGGAACTGCCGGCCCAGGTAGGCGTTGGCGCCCTCGCGGACGGCCCGTGCGATCTCCTGCATCCGCGGCGTGCCCTGGGGGGCGTTTCGCACCTGCCCGACGAGCATCAGCGCGTACACAAGCCCGGCGATGGCCACGAAGACATTCGCGATCAACGCGACCTTCTCGTACGTCTCGAACTTGTCGCTGACCAGCGGTTCCCAAAGGGTCACGCCCGAGGCACCGTGTCCCGCGGCGGGACCGGTCGAGGCGGCGAGGACCGTTCCCGTCTGTCCCGGCGCTCCGGGACTCGCATAGAGCCAGGCCGCTCCGCCCAGGAAACCGAACGTCAGTAACACCAATACCGGAAGTGGAAGTCGCTTCACGCTTGAATCACCTCTGTAAAAAGAACCCTTATCCAGATCGTTTCGACGCATAGTCTACACGGGCTACGAGTCCCGGTGCGCCGGGATCGACGCATGGGCGGCAAGCCGACCATCGCTTCAACCCATCCCTGACCTTCGCGGAGTGTTTCAGACTCGTGGGACGTCACACCGTCCCGACCCGCGCCAAGGACCGTAGACTAGCACGACCCCGCGGGCGTTGGCAAGCCGATTGCGGAGAGCGTTCCTAAAGGCCGATCGGCGGATCCGGGGAGGAGCAAAGCCCGCCCCTGGGCTCGCGTCCGTCCGTGGGCGTAACGCGTAGCCCGGCGCGCCGGGGGAGTCCGCGCAACACACGACGCACGACTCCCTCACGTGTCCAGGTCGTGCGTGTCGATGTCCAGCGGGGCGTGCATGTGTTCGGTCGAGGCTGGCTTCTTCAACACGCGGTAAAAGCAGTACCCCGTCAGCCAAACAACAAAACCGATCGAACATAGCATGAAGAGCCAACCTGTAGGAGTCATCTTGCACCTCGCGGTTTGG
>CAYQZH010000241.1:0-7000 GCA_964421865.1 uncultured Phycisphaera sp.
TCCACAAAAGCCCATCGCCACACGGCAGTGCCATTCGTATGGTGTCCCCGGATTGTTGGGATTGTTGAATACGTATGGTGTCCCCGGATTTCGGATTTCGGATTTTCTTTCCCGGATTTCCTTCATTGCGCAAGCGCTTCAGACGCCCACAACCCGCCGCTGCCGAGAACCGCCGTGACGCCGGAAAGGAAAAGACCAAACACTTTTCTCGTGCCCTGGGTATTGCACATCTGTCGCTCCCTTAGATTGATTTGCTTCCTCAGTAGGACCAGACCCGCGCCCACGAGGAGCACGGCCATCGCCATAAGCCCCCAACCGGACAGCGTGGGGATCCGTGGTGGGCTGACGATGGTCAGCCCGGCGATATCGAAATTGGGGTTCCCCACGTCACTGGCGGTGACGAAGTCCTCCACGTTCGATCCGTCGAGGTTCGATCGTCGGATGACTTTGGCGTTACGATCGCCCCAGTACACCTTTCGCGCCCGGGAGTCGACGACGACTTGTACACCGTGCGATGCAACGGAAACCACCTGCTCAAAGCCGGTCCCGTCAGTATTCATCCGATTTATCCCCTGAGTGTAGGCTGCCCAATAGAGCTTGTTCTCCACCGGATCGTGCGCCATATCCAGCGGCTGCGGGCTAGGCTGAAGGTACTGCTCGTTGGAACCGTCGGCGTCGGCCCGCCATATCCCTTTGAGCATACCCCCCCCGCCGGCGCCGAGAAACAGGTCGTCTCCGACGGCTTCGAGGGTTTCAAGGTCCCCGCCGTAGGAATGCGACTCAACCCCTGAGCCGTCCAATTCCGAGCGGTAGAGAACATTATGACCCAAACCGGAAATCGAGTACAACTTTCGCAACTCCACGTTAAGCGTAAAGTTGTAACCCCCGTTTGGAGGGGGGATGTTCTCAGGATCGGATCCGTCCAGGTTGGCCCGCTGCAAAGAAGTCGGTGCCCCAGAAAGACGGTAGTAGAGTTTGGCGGTGACCGGGTCGTAGTGGATCTGGAGAGCCCGCTGAGGTGACGGGAATTGGAGGATGGTCCCAATTTCGCCGCCGTCCACGTCTTTCCGCTGAATCCGCCGCGCGTTGTAGTCCGTCCACACGATGGTCTGCCCCACGGCCGCCGTGGGAAGCAGTCCCCCGAGGCACATCAGCACAATCGAGCGGATGACTCTCCTGACGCATGGCCGCAATGGTTCGGGCATCGGCGAACCTCCTTACGGCGTGGCCCGGGGAGCGCCGGAAAGCGACGACAATCCCGCGATGCTCCACGCGATTCGACGGGGCTTCATGGCATGACCTCCGTAATGGCGTTTGTAGACGAGGCGACCGTTATAGTGTATACGAAACCAACACGTCCGTCAACGATGCTTCCCCGGACTTTTTTCAGCACCCCCACCCCCGTAACCGACGGCTAGCAGCCTGTGGCAAAAGCCGGGTAGTCGTAGGTCGAACTGGGCAGGATTTCCGCGCCCACCACGGTAATCTTCTTGTCGATGCACGTCGCCGGCGCCGTGCAGCCCGAGTTGTCTACGCACGGCAGCCCGCTGTTGGCGGGTCCGAGCGGTCCGGCGCACACCTTGCCCGCCGTCTCCGTCACCCAGTCGTAGTAGAACGGGGTGCACTGCAAGCGCGCCGCACGGTAGTTCCCCCAGCTCGGTTGCTCCTGGGCTTCGAGGAACGTCGCCGGCTTGCCCACCCAGCGGGCGCAACTGTTCCTTTCCCCCGCGGCCGTGCACTCCACGAGGGGTGGCGCGGGATTACCAATACAAGTACCATTGTGCGCCGCGTCGTTGAACGCGCAAGACGGGGTGTTGCACGCGCAATCCACGTACCAGTCGTTTGCCGAGTCATCGTCCGTGCTGTTTGCGCATTGCGTACCCGATTCAGGTAGCCCTACGGTCGGACAGCCATCGTTCACCTTCCCATCGCCGTCGTCGTCGGTAAAATTTGAACACTGCGCCCCGGATTCCGCGGGACCAACCGCGGGGCACCCGTCGTTGACAAACGGAGGTTGGATCCTGCAGGGGTGTCCGTTATAGTTCGGAGTTGCCGTGGCGCCCGAACAGACGCCGTTGCTGTCGGTGTCGAACGTGGAGAAGTTTTGCGGCACGGTCTGCGTCGGCAGGGCCGTCGTCCCCACCACGTTCCTGGGGTCGGGGTGCTGCAGGTCGACCATGGTGAGCAGAATGGACGTGGGCCCCGAAGGTTGCCCGCCCGCGACCGGCGCTGGGAAAGTTAAGCTCAGCGCGCGAGTAAGCCGGACGACGCTGGAATCCGACGCCGCCGGCTGCACACCAAACGGATCACACTCGTCCGGGATGCCGTTCCCCGCGTATAGATTGCACCGCAATCCGCAATACCACGCCGCGTCGACACAGTCGTAGGTCCAGCCGGTCCCGCGCGGATCACTCGCGGGAAAGCAGCATTCGGGCATATAATTCGGACTATTCGGATCGCAAACGCAGTCCTGTATTGATTGGATGTCGCACCAGCCGCTGGGCCTCGCTACGCAACAGTTCGTCTCGTTGCTCATACAGTCCGAGCTGCGCCCTTGTGCAATATCATCCGCGTCGTCGATGCCGTTGCCATTGCAGTCGTAGGAGAGGGCCAGGCGGGCGTTCACCACCCCGCCCGTCACGGTCGGATGTGGGCCCGTCGTGCGCAAAGAATCGACTTTCCGGACCGTGTTCAAAACCCGGTCCCGTACCTGAGTCATCGTCCAGTCGTCGAAGCGACTCCACACCAGTCCCACGACCCCCGTCACGTACGCCGCGGCCAGAGAGGTCCCGCCGTTGACGAAGTCGTACCCACCGTTTGCGAACGTGGTATAGATGTTCACCCCTGGGGCGCCCAAGTCCACACTCTGTGCTCCAAAGTTCGAGGCCCAGCTGGGCTCGGGAAACGGATGAACGCTGGACGCCCATTGGTCGTTATTGTCCGTTGCCGCGACACAGATGATGTTGTCCAGGTCGTACGTTTGCGGATAGTAGGCGCGCCCATCAATGTTGAGCCCTTCGTTGCCCGCCCCAGTGACAAAAACATGTCCGGCGTTCCGCGCCTCGGCAATCGCATTGTAAAGGCCCTGGCTCTCGAAGCCGCGTATCGTCCAACTGTTGTTGGACAACCTGATGCCGTTGGCGCTGCAATACCGGATGGCGGAAATCGCGGCGGAAACGAAGGCGTCGTCGTCAGGACCGAAATTCAACTTCAGCGGGACGATCTTCGCCCGCCAGTTCACTCCAACCGTGCCCGCGCACGTCTGCTTGACGGGACAATCCGCGTCCACGGCGCAAACCGTCGACGTTGTCAGACTGCAGCGCCCCATGTTATCGCCCCGCGCTGCGATGATGCCCGCCATTTGAGTTCCGTGTCCGGACTCGTCCATGGGACGGGGATCGTCTGCGCCGAAGTCATATCCAACTATGTCGTCGACCGCGCCGTTCCCGTCGTTGTCGACGCCGTCCGCCCATCCGTCCTGCGCCACGAGCTTCAGAACGTCTTCGCCGTCGATGTAGCCGTTATTGTTGAGGTCGGTGATCTTGCCCGGACCCCGGTTGATAGCCTGGTTTAGGTCCAAGAACGTGATGAACCCGTCGGAATCGACATCAGTGAGTTGCGCGTAGATCGTGGGCGGGATCTCCTCCTGGTTGATCCAAATGTTGGTATAGAGATCGGCGTGCTTGTAGTTGACGCCCGTATCAATGATCGCGATACGAAAATCCTCACGCCCCTGCCAAACATCCCACGCGAGCGTTGCATCAATGTCAGCATCGAACAAGCCCGAGTCCGGGCAGTAATAACAGCCCGGGGCCATCTCCCAGGTGAGGTCCTGGGCGATGTTGTAAAGCCCCCACAGCTTGTTGGCGGCAAAGTCCGGATCATTGGGGTTCCTCAGGAAGTGTACGCGGTAGTCGGGGTGAGCATACTCGACGTTTGGATCGTTCCCGTAGGAGGCGGCCGCCGTTTGCTCCTGCCCCGCGGGCACCTGCACCAGTTGCAGACCCTGCCATTGGTAGTCCTTGAGCACCTGAAGCGCGCCAGCCGCAGCGTGTGCGTCCTGTCGCGCGCCGGCCGTCGTCGTGGCTTTGAACGCGACGAGGACATGACCAGGATAGAATTCGGCATTTCCGTCAACGCCCCGCGCGGATTCTGGCGGAACGGTCACAACCAGACCGGGGCCAAGCAACCACAAACACGAACGCACGACACTGCGAACAGTGCCTCTCTCGATTCCTCTGCGCCACACGTTTGATCCTCCACTCGCGGACCCACACTAAGCTTCAGGGCCCGACCCATGTCCCTAGGAACTCTGTGAAATCGCTCAAACCCACGACGCCATCGCCCACGTCGTCAAACCGAGCGCACTCGTGTCGCTTGGCGATTGCTCGGTCGAGAAAACAGTTTTGGAAGTCAGCGAATTCCCGCAAGGTGCCGCAGCCGGGGCAGACGCGATACACAGACGCTGCGCGCTCTCGGCCAACCACGCCGTAATCGCCATCAAGCGCCACTGCTTCTCCGAGAAAGTCGCTTGGCATCAACTGCGTCGCAGTCAGCTTTGCGGTTTTCTGCCACGCCGACCCCTCTCGCCCAAATAGGAAAACGGCACCATGGTAGCTATCCGTACCCGGCAAACCGACCAGCAACGAGTTCTCATCCAATGCGACCGCGTGTCCAAACTCATTGTCCTCGGCATAGCCTGACGGTGCCAGCTTGGTTTGTTGAATCCAGGCACCTTTTTGCTGGACGAAAAGGTAGGTTGACCCGGACGATGCCCCGGCGTCATCGTCGTAAGGGGCGCCAACGGCTAAGTAACGACCGCTGATTGAAACGGAGTACCCGAAGTCGTCACGTGGCGCCCGGTCGCCGGCGACAAGCCTGGCATCTTCGGTCCAGGATGTAGCCTGTCTTACGAATACGTAAGCCGCACCCCTGTGATCATCCTCCTTAGGGTCGCCCACTACGATTCCCTTCCCATGGATAGCGACGGACTGCCCGAATAGGCCGTTTACTCCCGCCTGCGAGCCGATCAGCGACACCTCATGGCTCCAATCGGTCCCGTTGTATCGAAAGACCTCCGCGCTGTGCCCGAAGGCCGGCTTTCCGACGACGATCACGTCACCGCTGCCCGCGACGGACCATCCGAACAACTGCTCGAATTGGGGGTCCGGGCCCGTCAGCTTGGCTTCCTGAGGCCAGGTGTCGTCGGCGGGGTCGTCGGGAGTCCCGTGGTCATCCCGTCGAAAGACGTAGACCGCGCCCGGTCCGCTAGGAGAGAGACGGTCAACGACATAGTGGGGTGCGCCGACGACGATGACGTCGCCATCGATGGCCACGGACCATCCAAGCTGATCCCACATCGCTCCGTCGGAAGCGATCAGCTTGGCTTGCTCGATCCAAGCCCGCCCCTGGCGGCGGAACACGTAGGCGGCCCCCGGGTCGTCCCCATTGTACCAGGGGTCCCGGGGGGCTCCGACGACGATGTAGTCGCCGCTGATGGCCACGGATGACCCGAAACCGTTAGTCCATCCCGGTGGCACGTCGCTTGGGGTAAGGACGGCGATCGGATTCAATCCCCCAGCGGCGGCGCAAAACGACAGCACTCCCACGATGCTCCATGCGATTCGACGGGCGTTCATGGCGTGCCCTCCGCAACGGCGTTTCCAGGCGAGGCGACAGTTATAGTGTATACGAAATCAACCCGCCCGTCAACCATGCTTCCCCGGACTTTTTTCAGCACCCCCACCCCCGTAACCGACGTCGGGGCCTCCGCGATGGACCGTGAGCTGAACCGATCGTGAGCTGAGACGATTCCCCGACATAGGGTTACCTTGTCGCCATGACCTCACGACGGCCAAGGGCCTGGAAAATGAACGAGGATTGACTACACTCGGTGGCCATCAAGGCTGCCTCCCGGCTCAGCACGAGCTGTTGTGGGCCAACCTCCTATGCCGCAGGATGCAGCGCTTACCCCTTGGTGAGAAATCCGGGCGGGCGGGCTTCCACACTGCCCGACGCCCCTTTCCTTCGAGGCTCAGGACAAGGCACGGTGAATGGGCAGCGGCCTAACGAATCCGGTGTTTTTTGCAGAGTCGATGATGACTCCTTCGATTCCCCAGCTCGGCGGCCTTGTCCTGAGTCCCGAAGGAGTGGTCAAGCGGGAAGCGGAATCCCTCGCCGGGCGACGGGCGTTGGTCGTCGGGCTGGGCCGCTTCGGCGGAGGCGTGGGAGTGACCCGGTGGCTGGCCGAGCACCACGCCGCCGTCACGGTCACGGATCAGGCGACGCATGACACTCTGGCTGAGTCCGTGGCGTCCATCGCGGACCTGCCGGTCACGCTTCATCTCGGCGGCCACGACGAACGCGATCTCGATACGGCCGATCTGGTCGTCATCAACCCCGCCGTCCACAAAGCCACGTCGGCCTTTTTTCAGACCATCGTCCGCCGCGGCATCCCGTGGACGACGGAGATGAACCTGTTTTGTGAGCGTTGCCCTTCCAGGGTGATCGGCGTCACCGGGTCCTACGGAAAGAGCACCACGTGCGCGATGCTGGCGGAGGCGTTGGAGGCCGCTCGGCGGGCCGGCGACGTGCCCTACACCGGCGTGCATCTGGGCGGCAACATCGGACGCTCCCTCCTCAATGATCTGCCCAACATCCGGGAGAGCGATTGGGTGGTTCTGGAGATGTCCAACGCGCAGTTGGAGGATTTACCACGAATCGACTGGGCTCCCGACATTGCCGTCATCACGAATCTACTGCCGCACCATCTGGATCGCTATTCCTCCTTCGCTGACTACGCCCGGGCCAAACTCAACATCACTCGCCATCCCGCCAAGACTTGTCCTGAGTCCCGAAGGAACAGCCAAGTCGTTGTCGGGGAGCTTCACCCGGATGCCGAGGAGCTTCTCTTGACCGCCGTCGCCGGCCGCCGCGAACGTTTGGTCCACATCCCTGTCCTGAGTCCCGAAGGAACCCCTGCCGACCTTCCCATGGAACT
>CAYQZH010000242.1:0-6953 GCA_964421865.1 uncultured Phycisphaera sp.
ACGCGGGGAGCGTCATTCCCACGCTTTATACAATCCCCAACTACAAATACGACGGTTACAGGGTGATGACCAACAAGCCCGCCTGCGGAGCCATGCGCGGCCACGGGGTGCCCCAGCCGCGCTTCGCGTTCGAATGCCTGCTCAACATGATCGCCGACGATCTGGGGATCGATCCGATCGAAATCCGCCGCCGCAATGCGATGCAGCCCAATACGCGAACGATCAACGACATGGACATCGGCAGTTGCGAGTTCCTCGCCACCCTCGAGGCGGTGTGCGAAAAATCGGCTTGGAACGAAAAGTACGGCAGCCTTCCGAAGGGCAAAGGCATCGGGGTCGGCTGCGGCGGGT
The DNA here is from genome assembly GCA_964421865.1 of uncultured Phycisphaera sp. Classification (GTDB taxonomy): domain Bacteria; phylum Planctomycetota; class Phycisphaerae; order UBA1845; family UBA1845; genus SBAX01. The sequence continues at coordinate 352 of CAYQZH010000242.1, forward strand.
TTGTCTCCGGCGCCGGCTACTGCCTCTATCGCGGCCAGGTGCAGCTTTCGCACGAGAAAGGCAGGGAGCCGTTCCAGAAGAAGTCCATTTTCCCGCACTCGAATGCGGTGGTGAAGATCAGCGAAGACGGAATGGCCGCGGTGTTGATGATCGGCGCGGCCGAAATCGGACAGGGGAGCGACACCGTGCTCGTGCAGATGTGCGCGGAGTCCCTGGGCATTCCACCTTCGCGGCTTCGCATGCGTAGTGAAGACAGCGACATCTCGCCGCTCGACTTGGGTGCGTATTCTTCTCGCGTGACGCTAATGGGCGGCCACGCGGTGGCCCGCGCGGGACAGGCGGTCGTCGACAAGATGCGACCGTATGCTGCGGTCATGCTGGGATGCGCCGAATCGGACGTCGTCGCCCGCGATGCGAAAATGTGGGATCGGAATTCCGTGGGGGACTGCAAAGCCATGGGGGACCGACTTTCCAGTCGGTCAGTGTCGTGGGAGGAAGTCGCGCGTCGCTACTTCAACGACAACGGGCCCCTGGTCGGCACGGGCTGCTATAAACCGCCGGATGGACTGGGCGGAGACCACAAGGGCGGGACGGTCGGCACGAGTCCGGCCTATTCCTTCGGCAGTGCGGTCTGCGAAGTCTCCGTCGATCTGGAAACCGGCAAGGTCAAGATCGACCGCTTCACGGACTATCACGACTGCGGCACGGCCATCAATCCGCAGACGGTTCACGGGCAGGTCGAGGGCGCCGTGGTCATGGGAGCGAGCGAAACGATTCTCGAGGACGTGCAGTTCGACGAGAAGGGCCGCATCCTCAACCCCAATCTGCACGGGTATCTCACCATGACCATCAAGGACGCGCCGGAAATCTTCAGCGGGCTGGTCGATTCCTATGAGCCCCGCGGACCGTTCGGGGCCAAGGAAATCGGCGAGGGCAGCACGCTGCCTGTTCTCGGGGCCGTCGCCCACGCCATCGCCAACGCGACCGGCGTGTGGATCAAGGACCTTCCCATCACGCCGGAGAAGATTCTGAATGCGCTCCGTGAACGGGCGGCGACGGGTGAACTCAGCGGGTGCAGGGCGTTGGCGGGTCCGTGACAGTTTAGGCGGGCCGATCCTAACGTCTTGTTTGGGCCAAAACGTTGGGTGGGAATCTCCACACGCCGAAGGCGTTTTGGCCCCCAGCCCAGGGTTGCCGCAACGCGGCTACCCTGGGGTCATGGTCGCAGGCCCGGAAACAACCCCGACGGGGTTATGGCGTTTCTCGCCGACGCACGTCGCATTCGAACGACTATGAACCAGAGGGGAACCACAACCCCGTTGGGGTTGCGAGGATTTGGCACCCGCCGACCCAGGGTAGCGCCTTCGGCGCAACCCTGGGCTTGCGGTCGCGGCCCCGTTGGGGCCTCCAGAAGATCCGCCGATTGTGTCACGGACCCGGCATTGGCGGACGAACGCTAATCGCGCGCTCGGGGTGCTTTGGATCGGGGCCGGGCGCGCTCATCTTCCAGAGATGGTTTTGTCGTGGGCGAACCTCTCCTGTAGGATGAGCCTATGCCGGTAGCGCGCGTTCCCGACTTTCGGGGTCAGGTATTGGCCGTCAACCGCGTCGAGAGATTGCTCCGCAAGGTCGCCGACGCCCTGGATGCCGCCGGCGTGCCCTACGCCGTGGCGGGGGGAAATGCGGTGGCGGCCTGGGTCACGACGGTGGATGAAGGCGCGGTCCGCGCGACCAAGGATGTGGATATTCTGCTTCGCCGCGCGGACCTTCCCACGGCGGCGGCCGCGCTTCAACGGGCCGGCTTGGTCCAGCACGAAGTACTCGGGGTAACGATGTTCCTCGATCGCCGGCGACCCAATCCCAAAACAGGCGCCCACGTCATTTTCGCCGGTGAGCGAATCCTGGCGCACAGCGCGCATCCCGCCCCCGACGTGACGTCCGCGGTACGCTCCACCGCGGGATTCATGGTCGTCGACCTTCCGGCCTTGCTGGGCATGAAGTTGGAGGCATTCCGCGACATCGATCGCGTCCACATTCGCGATTTGATGTCCGTCGCGTTGACCGACGAGACCTTGGCGGCCAACCTCCCCGACGACCTGCGGGCGCGCTTGCGGGAGATTCAGGCCTCGCCGGAGCAGGGACGAGGTTAGGGGGAAGGTCAAAGTTCGAAGCTCCAAGTTCGAAAAGGCCTCTTGAACTTCGAACTTTGATCTTCAGGAAAGGATGGTTGACAATGACTGTACCCCCGGTTTCGTCGCCCCTGACCCCGGGAATCCCCCTCGAATGGCTGGAGGAGTTCGAGGCCGCCGCGCGCCGCTCGTTGGAAACACGGATACGTTACGCCTTTATCCACACCTACAAGCCTGTACTCGACGACGCCCCCTTTCGGGCGTTCGACACCATGGAGGACTACCGGCGGTGGTGCGAGGCGAACCTGCCGGACTGGCTCGGTTATGGGCGCGTTTGATTACCGTCAGGCGCAGGAAATCCGCAATGCCTGCAACCGGCACGGTTGCCGCTATCTTTTCATGGGCAAGTCCGGGGCGGTGTTATTGGGGTTTCCGGACACCACGCAGGACGCCGACCTCTTCGTCGACCGTTCACCCGACAATTGTCGTGCACTCGTCACGGCACTGGGTGAATTGGGGTTCGCGCTGACCGAAGAACAGGCCGCGGACATCCTACGGGGAAAGGACTTCGTGCAACTCAAGAACGGTCCGTTCGATCTCGACCTCATCTTCGCCCCGGACGGCATCGAGCGGTTCGAGGACGCCTGGCGGCGGCGTGTCGATGTGGAAGGGTTTCCCGTGTGCCACATTGATGACATCATTGCGAGTAAGGCCGCCACGAACCGTCAGAGAGACCGCGAATCGCTCCCGCGGTTACGGTCCTTCCGCGATTACTGGATGCTGCGGCATCAGGAGGGGTGACCTGCGAGCGTTGGACATCCTCAACAAAGTCCTAGAGGAGACCCACGCCGGTCGCGCGGTGGCGCTATGCGCCATCGTGGCCACGCGGGGGTCTACGCCGCAACCGGCCGGGACGATGCTCTGCGTCGATCAAGCCGCGCAAATCACGGGAACGCTGGGCGGGGGCTGCGTGGAGGCCGAGGTCCGGCGACGGGCGCACGAAATGCTCGCTGCCCGACGAAGTGAACTGATCACCTTCGATCTCGACCACGACTTCGGCTACGACGACGGCATGATCTGCGGCGGGCAGATGGATGTGGCCGTGAGTGTGATCTCACCGTCGGATCCTGCGGACGTGCTCGCCGCCGCACGAGACAGGCTGCGGACCGGGCAAGGCGCCACCTTGCCCCTTCGCGTTCGCAGCGGCCCGGGGTTGGTTGAATACCGCATTCATCTGGAGACCGCGCCCGAGCTTCTGATCGCCGGCGCGGGGCATATCAGCAAGATTCTTGCGTCGCTGGCGGTGCGGCTGGGGTTTCGGGTCTGTGTCATCGACGATCGAGCGGAATACGCCAACGCCGAACGCTTCCCTCCGCCGATTCGGACGATCGCCGCGGATATCGCGGGAGCGCTTCGGACTTGGCCCATCGGTGCCAATACCTATGTCGTCCTCGTCACCCGCGGTCACAAGCATGACGAGACGGCGTTGGCCGCTGTGCTTGGTTCGCCGGGACGCTACCTCGGCATGATCGGCAGCCGTCGCAAGATCAACGTGATCTTCGACGACTTGCGTCGCCAAGGCGCTGCGCCGGAAAAGTTGAACCGCGTGCACGCACCCATCGGGTTGGACATCGGCGCCGTCACCACCGAGGAAATCGCCTTGAGTATCGCCGCCGAGCTAGTCTCGGTCCGGCGGGCCCACCATCGCCAAGCCGTCGAGGGGCCTTTCGCGGTTCCTGATGTTCCGCCATGAGCAAGCCAGCGGCACGGGTGCAGGTCTTCGGGATCGTTCCGGCCGCTGGATCCAGCCGCCGCATGGGCCGCCCGAAACCCTCGCTGCCCTACGGCGATTCCACGATGGTCGGCGTCGTGGCTCGAACCTTGCTGAATATCAACCTCGACCGCGTGGTGGTCGTGACGCGTTCCGAGCTAGCGGCCTCGCTCGACCTGCCCAGCGATCCACGCCTCGTTATCGTGTACAACGACGACGCAGACAGCGAGATGCTCGACTCGGTACGAGCAGGGCTTACGCGTCTCACGGAACTTGAATCACCGCACGGGTTGCCTGCTCCATTCTCCGTCGGCGGTCCTGCAATCGACAATCGATCCGCCGTCGGCGGAACATTCGACAGTCCATCTCCTGCGGCCGTTGCCGTCGGCGTTCTCATCGTCCCCGCCGACATGCCGGCGATCCGCGTCGAAACCTATCGCGCCTGCCTCGCCGCTTTCGCCCTCGATCCGGAATCGCTCGTGATCGCAGCCAACGATGGCAAGCGGGGCCACCCGATCATCGTCCCCTGGTCGCTGCGCGCGGACGTGATGGGGCTGCACAACGGCCTTCGTGAGTTGACGCAGATCCACGCCGATCGCGTCCGCCTCGTTGAGACCGGGGATGAGGGCGTCACCCGAGACGTGGACTCGCCGGACGACTACGAGCGACTCCGCTCCGCCGAGCGCTGATGCCGCGGTCCGCGGCCGCGAAACGGCGCCCACGGCTGCGGTCGGGAGGAGAGGTTCTGCAAGGCCGAGACTTGGTTCAAGAAACCCAGCGGATCAAACGAATTCTGCAGCCTTCCGCCGCTACTCCCCCCTTGAAGTGGACGACGGTTGTCGGGCGGGCCGTTGTGGCGATCTTCCGTTTTAGCGGGCCATCGCAAAGTGTCGCCCGCGTACCGCTGCGGGACTCTCACGAGGAGGTCCAGGACGATCGTCGAACGTAACCCAAGGCACCCTTGTCCTTAGGTTCCGGCGTTTCGAGGTTTTGGCGTTTTTTTGGCTACGGGGCTCCCGGACATGGTCCTGGCGCGGACGGGCCGGGGAAGGGGTAGCCCCGCCCCTTGAAGGCGTCGACGACCATGATGATATCCAGTACGTCGATGCTGAGGTTCACACCTTGGGTGGGGCGGTTGCCGTGCAAGTGATTCCTGTCGCAATGGGTGAACCATTGAGGTATGATCCCGCGGAGTCGTCGAACGCCGCTGGGCGCTCGCGGCTACAGGAGATTTGCAATCCACCGGAAGCTGTCGGAGACTTCGCGGATGCGCAAGGAGTCTCATTCCGATCTGGCCGTCCGCTATCCGAATCTGAGCGCATGGGTGTTCGGCGGGGGGTGGGTCGAGATCGGGCATAACTACGGCGCATCGATGGCCCGTGCGCTGGATGAGGGTGGGCAAGTCTGGGAAGGCAAGCGGAAGTATCACTCTCTCGACGACGTCCTGGAGGCCCTCGACCAAGGCGTTGCCGATTGGTTGAAAGAGAACGGGTGAGAGCACGAACAGAACCAACCACTGCTCATCTGAGTTTGATCGCTGACGTTGGGCCAGGCGCGCGACCTGTCGCGGTGGATAAGCTCTGGAGGTATGATCCTGTCGGGGTTATTGAGCGTCGCTGGCCGCTCCCAACTCACGGCGTCCGCAGTTGAGTGACAGCCACCAGGCGCATGTACTTTATGACTGACCAGTTCGTGCCACTCAAGCACTTGGCGGATGAGTTCGGCATGGATCGTTCCCATGCGCGGCGATATGTAATCAAACTCGGACTGACGCCGCACAGGCGCCGCACGGCAAGCTCGGGTGGCCAACTCACGCTTGCGCTGACCTCTGGCGAAGCTGAAATGGTCCGTGCACGGCGGCGTGAAGAAGGGTTTCTCGGTTCGTCGAAACCAGTCGAAACTGGTGTGGGTGTCTTCTACGTGATCCAACTCGTCCCTGACCTAGACTCTAAACACTTCAAACTCGGCTTTGCCGAAGATGTATCAACGCGACTCGCGCAACATCGGACTGCGGCCCCCACTGCCCGCGTTGTGAAGTCTTGGCCCCGCAAACGGTCGTGGGAATCAACAGTAATGGATGCGCTCAGCGCTGTTGGCTGCCGACTCATTCTCAACGAGGTGTTTGAGTGCGATGATCTTGACGCTTTGCTTAAACACGGCGACGCGTTATTCGCTTTGCTTCTGGAGCCTGCGCGTCGGCCCGAATTGTCTGACTTGTCACGCATAACACGTAACAAAAGGGTAAGGCGACATCTATCCGCCATCGGCAAAGTACGGCAACAATTGGGGGTGGACCGAGCCTTCCCTAGGCGCTTGACAATTGTCTAACACCCCGCGACCTTCCCGCCGGGAGCGACTGTGGAGTATGCGTGTTCTTTCCGGCATTCAATCCAGCGGCAAACTGCACCTGGGGAACTACCTGGGGGCCATGAAGCAGCACATCGAACTGCAACACGAGCACGACTGCTTCTTCTTCATCGCCAACTACCACTCGCTGACCACGGTGCAGGACCCGCCGCTCCTACGGCAATACACGCTCGACGTGGCCCTCGACTATCTCGCCCTCGGCCTCGACCCGAACAAGGTCAAGCTCTTCCGCCAGAGCGACGTGCCCGAGGTCACCGAACTGGCGTGGATTCTCTCCACTGTCACCGGCAAGGGCCTCCTCGAACGGGCGACCTCGTACAAAGACAAAGTGGCCA
>CAYQZH010000243.1:0-6895 GCA_964421865.1 uncultured Phycisphaera sp.
GAACAAGCGCACGCCCGACGGTCTCAAGAAAGCGGTCGAGTACTTCGAGCAGGCCAAAACGCTGGACCCGGCCTGGCCCCTCGGGTACGCGGGACTGGCGGATGCTTACGTATTGATGCCGTGGTTCGACGTCATGCGTCCCAGCGAAGCGATTCCCAAAGCTCGGGCGGCCGCCGCCAAGGCGTTGGAAATGAACGAGTCTCTGGCCGAGGCACACGCCACCATGGCGTCTATCGCGGACGACTATGACTGGGATTGGCCCACCGCCGAACGGGAGTACGAGCGTGCCATCGCGTTAAGCCCCAATTATGCGACGGCGCATCAATGGTACGCGAGACATCTTGCGCTCATGGGGCGTTACGACGAAGCGATCCGGGAAATCACCAAAGCTCAGGAGCTAGACCCTCTTTCGCTCATCATCGGCCTCAACGTCGGCTGGGTGCATTACTGTTCGGGGGACTTCATGCAAGCCGAGACCTGGTTCCGCAAAACCCTCGAACTCGGTCCCGATTTCGCCCGTACCCACGAGGTTTTGGCCGAAACCTTGTTTCTGCAAGGAAGGCTTGCGGAAGCGATCACGGAAGCCAGGGAAGAGGTCCGACTCTCCAACAACGACCTTTTGGCCGCCGCCACTCTCGGCTACGTGTGCGCCAAGGCCGGTCAGCCCGAAGAGGCCCGGAAAATCCTCGACGAACTCGCCGCCCAGTGGAAAGAAGCGTACGTCGCTCCGACTCATTTTGCTCTGGTGTATGCGGGACTTGATGAGCGCGACCGGATGTTCGAATGGTTGGAAAGAGCTTACCAGGAGCGCGACATAAATCTGCTCTTCATGCTGCCCGACCCGCTTCTGGCGGACATGCGCACCGATCCACGTTTCGCCGACCTCGTCCGCCGCGTCGGGCTGCCGCCGTTGGCACCGACTCCGTCCAAGGGTTCTTCCAGCAAGCCACCCGCGGGAAAGATCATGCTGGCCGTCCTGCCGTTCGAGAACCTCAGCCGCGACCCGGAGCAGGATTACTTCAGCGACGGGTTGACCGAGGAAATGATCGCCCAACTGAGCCGGCTCAATCCCAAGAAGTTGGGCGTCATCGCGCGCACGTCCGCGATGCACTACAAGAACACCGCCAAGACCATCGATGCGATCGGTCGAGAGTTGGGCGTCGCCTACATCGTCGAGGGCAGCGTCCGCCGGGCCGGCGATCGCGTGCGGATCACCGCCCAGCTCATTGCGGTGAGCGACCAAACGCATCTTTGGGCGGAAAACTACGAGCGTGACCTCAAGGACATTTTCGCATTGCAAATCGACGTCGCCGAACGCGTCGCCGGATCGCTGACCGTGGAACTGCTGCCCGGGGCCGTTTCGATTTCCGCCCCGGTTCGCACCATCAACCCCGCGGCTCACGAGGCCTACCTGAAGGGCCGATTCTATTGGGAGAAACGCACGCCCGACGATCTCCAGAAAGCGGTTGAGTACTTCAAGCAGGCCGTCGCGCTGGACCCGGCCTGGCCGCTCGGGTACGCGGGACTGGCGGATGCTTACTTGTTGATTCCGTGGTACGCCCCCGTGCGGCCCAGCGAAGCGATGCCGAAAGCAAAGGCGGCCGCCGCCAAAGCGTTGGAAATGGACGAGTCTCTGGGCGAGGCCCACGCCTCACTGGGGTACATCTCGACCATTTACGACTGGAATTGGGCCACCGCCGAACGGGAGTACAAACGTGCCATTGCGTTAAGCCCTAATTACGCGACGACGCATTTCTGGTACGCGATGCATCTTCTGTTCACCGGTCGACACGACGAAGCGATCCGGGAGATCACCAAAGCACAGGAGCTCGACCCTCTTTCGCTCATCATCGGCGCTGCCGCCGGCTTGGTGCATTGCTATGCGGGGGATTTGGAGCAGGCGGAGACCCGGCTCCGCAAGACGCTCGAATTCGGCCCCGATTTCGCCGAGGCCCACAGGCTCTTGGCCAAAACCTTGTTTCTGCAAGGAAGGCTTGGGGAAGCGATCACGGAAGCGCGGGAAGCGGTCCGACTCACCAGCAACGACCCTAAGCACATCGCCACGCTCGGTTACGCCTGCGCCAAGGCCGGTCAGCCCGAAGAGGCCCGGAGGATCCTCGACGAACTCGCCGCCCGGTCGATGGAGGCGTACGTCGCTCCGATTCATTTTGCTCTCGTCCATGCAGGGCTTGACGAGAGGGACCGGATGTTCGAATCGTTGGAGAGAGCTTATCAGGAGCGCGATGTATTGCTTCCGACCACACTGACCGACCCGCTTCTGGCGCCCATGCGCACCGACCCCCGTTTCGCCGACCTCCTCCGCCGCGTCGGGTTGCCCGTGACTCCTGCACCCTAGCGATGACTTTCCTCGATCCGTGGATTATCGCCAATCCCGGACCGGATGTTAGAATCTTCGAGAAGCGATATTGTCCAGGGAGCCCCCGTGCAGAAGGAAAGCGTCCAAACCATTCTCCGAACCCTGAATGCCGCTGCCGTCCGTTACTTGATCGCGGGCGAATTGGCCGTGGTGGCGCACGGCTATCTTCGATTCACGGCGGACGTGGATCTAATCCTGGATCTCGAGGAGAAAAATGTGCGGCGGGCACTGGCGGCGCTGACCGGATTGGGCTACCGACCGCGACCGCCGGTGCCGATGGAACAGTTTGCCGATCCCGCCGCCCGTAACGACTGGCATCAGAAAAAGGGGCTGACTGCCTTTTCGTTGTACAGTCCCGCCCACCCCGCCACGGAGGTTGATCTCTTCGTGGAGTGTCCGCTGGACTTCGAACGCGCCTACGCCTCCGCGCTCCGGGTGGACGTAGCGCCGGACGTGCCCGCGACTTTCGTGAACTACGATGACTTGGTGGCGTTGAAACAACAGGCTCGGCGCCCACAAGACCTGCTCGACCTGGATCAACTGCGGCTCATTCATGAGGAGACAGAGAAATGACCGGGGAGAATGAAGAACAAACCGAGCAGTGGGATCGCGGTTGGCGCGAGCATAAGGTTCGCCAGATGCTGCGACTCGCACGCTTGCCTCTCGCGGAAAAGCTATCTTGGTTGGAAGGCGCGCAAACCCTCGTTGACGCGCTGGCGTCGGCCAGAAACGATCGCGTAAACGGTACACGCCGAGTTTGAGTTGAAGCGCCGTCGCCGGCACATTCCCAACCGCTCGAAGTAGCGGCCGGATCGCGCATCCGGATCTGCCTCATCGACAATCGGCAATCGACGCTTGTCCTGAGCTTCGAAGGAATCGACAATACGCCTCGTGAACTTCCTCAATCCCGCCGCTATCGCCGTCGCCGCGGCCTTGACCATCCCGCCGCTCATCGCCCTCTATTTCCTCAAACTCCGCCGCGACGTGCGACTCGTGCCCTCTACGTTGCTCTGGAAGCGCGCCGTCGAGGACTTGCACGTCAACGCCCCGTTCCAGCGGCTGCGAAAGAGCCTGTTGCTCCTCCTACAACTGTTGATTTTGATTTTGGGTGCGATCGCCCTGGGCAAGCCGATGTGGGAAACGGCCCAGACCTCGGAGAGCACGATCATCCTCCTGGTCGATCAGTCCGCCTCGATGGCCGTCGTCGAGGCTTGTCCTGAGCCTTGCCCTGAGCCTCGAAGGGCTCGAAGGAAGGGCGGACGAACGCGGCTCGACCTCGCCAAAGAACAGGTGAAACGCTGCGTCGAAAACATGGGCGACGACTCGCGGGCCATGGTCATCGCCTTTTGCGACCGGGCGACCGTCGTCTCCTCCTTCGACTCCGACAAGCAGGCCCTTCGCCGCAAGATCGACTCCATCGAACAAACCCAGAGTACGACGCTGCTGGGGGAAGCCGTCGGACTGGCCGAGGCCTACGCCCAGAACCTCATCATCGGCGGCGATAAGCCCGGCACCGACATCGCCCCCGAGTCCGCCTCCCCCAACGCCTCCGTCTTCCTCTTCACCGACGGGCGGATCGAGGACGCCCGCCGCGTCGCCCCCCAGAAGCTCGACGTAGCCAAAATGCAGGTGACACGCATTGGCACGCGAGGGGACAACGTGGGGATCACCTCGATGGACGCCCGACGCGACTACGAACGGCCCGAAATGTTGCAGGTGACCGCCACGGTTCAGAACTTCGGTCCTAACCCGGTCAACGTGGATGCCGCCTTGTACGTCGACGGACGCAACGTGGATGTCCAATCCCTCCCCCTCGACCCCGCCTCCGACGCCGCCGAACCGCCTCCCGGCAGCATCAAGCTCGCCGCCTTCGACGAGATCGAGTTCGGCGGCGGCGGTGTGGTCGAAGTCGTGCTCAAACTCGACGACGCTCTGCCCGCCGACGACCGGGCTTGGACGATCCTCGATCCGCCCCGCCGCACCAAGGTCTTGCTCGTCACCGACGGCAACATGTTCCTGGATGACGTGCTGCCGACGCTCCCCCTGGACCTCGTGACCATGAGCGGCGAGCAATACGAGCGGGCCGCCGACCCGGAAATCCGCGATGGGGAGCGCAGCCTTTTCGATGTCGTGATCCTCGACCGGCATTCCACCGCCCGCCTGCCCCAGGGCAACTATTTCTTCTGGGGGGCGGTGCCGAAGATCGAGGGCGTGGCCGCCGGCCCGGTCATTTCCGACCAGGTGATCTTCAACTGGGACGAGACGCACCCGGTGCTGCGGCACGTCGCCGGGGAGACGATCGAAGTCGCCCAATGGCTGAAGTTGACCCTGCCGAAAGAGGCGGTCTCGATCATCGACGGCCAGACCTCCCCCGTCCTCGCCTACCTTGCCCGCGACGCCAGCCAGTTCCTCATCAGCGCCTTCAGCCTCCTGGTGCGCGACGAGCACGGCAACGACCTGGTGAACACCGACTGGTTCGCCAGCGCGGACTTCGTGGTGTTCATGCAAAACGCTCTCCAGTTCCTCGCCTCCAACGTGGCCGCCACGGGCAAGCGAAGCGTCGCCCCCGGCGAGCCGGTCACGCTGCCCATCCCGCCGCGCGTGGAGACGGTCAAGATCGTCCGCCCTGACGGCGTCGAGGATTCCGTCCCCACCGGCAAGTACCAGACGATCCACTACGCCCGCACGCGGACCGTGGGAACCTACCGCCTCGAGCCGGGCCTACCCGGCGACAATGTCTTTGCGGTCAACCTGTTCAACCCCACTGAAAGCAACGTCGCCCCCGCCCCGACGGTCACGATCGGCGCGGACGGCAGTAAGCCGCAAGTCGCGGGCATCCAGGTCAGCAAGCCCGCCTGGCCCTATGTGCTCCTCGTCCTTCTCGCATTGCTGATCCTCGAATGGATCATCTACAATCAACGCGTCTTCGTTTGAGACCGACGCCCCCGAGCCGCGGGCTTCAGCCGCCATCCTTACGCACAGAGTGGCTCGGTGATGGAAGGGTGTTGCGTGTTTGCTTTCCCACTGCCCCGTCGGGGCAAGCGAGAATAGCCCAGCGTTTCAACGCTGGGGCCCGAGTCGCCCCCGAGGCACAGAGTCCCGTAGGGACGACTGAGCGGTGTTCGGCCGTCCCTACGGGACTTGAAGAACGTTCGGCGGACGCGTTCCCAGCGTTGAAACGCTGGGCTATTACCATGCGTCCCTACGGGACGAACCGACGGCGAGATGTGGGTAAGGTTCAGGGTTCTAGCCCGCGCGAAGCCTTGCAACACAGCGCCGCTTTGACAGCGCGTGTCAAGAGGTCGCCGCGAGCCAAGGTTGCGTATGGATGTGATCGTACTACCGATTGCCCGATCCAGGGCCGCCGGTCGCGCTCTGGTATGGAGCGTCCCCGCGGGTCTCTTGGGCGTAACGTCCTTTCTGATCTACACGTCGCTTCACTTCGTTCCCTCCGGCGTCTCGAACCGCCTGGTCGACTACAGCGTCGCCCTGATTTCCCTGCCCATTCCCTTGACCGCCTTGTGGAGTGCCTTCAAGGGCGCACGCTGGCTTCTGCTGTCCGTTTGGCCGGCGCCCGTCGGGGTCTTCGCCGATGAACGCACCTTGACGCTCCGCCTCGGACCGTTCGGGACGAGGAGTTACGACGCATCGCGAATGGACATCCGCTACCCGTTCGAGTTGTCGCAGGACGACGAGGGCGGCGGCTTCGAGGCCTTCTTGCCGGAGGAAGAGCAACGGGCCAAGCTTCTGCCGCGGATGCTTCATCCCAACGTCCGCGAACCGCTCAACCGTGTGATCCTGCGTTTCGTGCAGCCGTCCGAAGAAGAAGCGGTCCGATCCCTTCGCCCGCTCCTCGACCATTGGCGAAGTGGGCGACTTGCCCCACCCAACCCGTAGCTTGCGAGCCGGGCGTCCGTCCGAGAGACTGTGGCCGGGTGACACGGTCCAACGTATTGGCCGTGGCTCTTGCCCGTGCTGGACGGCTGCTGACGGTCGCGAGGATAGCTCAATACGGATCAACCCCTTGTCGACCTCACGACGCGACCTCGTCTACTTCATCCTCGGCGGGTTTTTCCTCACCAACGCGATTCTGGGTGAGTTGACCGGCGGCAAGCTCTTCTCCATGCCCGCGCTCGGATTGGGCTGGCTGGGCTTAAAGGAGGTCGTGCTCTCGATCGGCGTGATTCCCTGGCCGGTCGTCTTCATCACCACCGACCTCATCAACGAATACTTCGGAACGGCGGGCGTGCGGAGGCTGACGTTCCTGGCCGTCACCATGGTCAGCTACGCCTTCCTCGTTCTTTTTTTTGAAATCCAAGTTCCCGCCTGGGACAGTTCCCCCGTGCCGCACGACATGTTCTCCCGCGTCTTCGGGCAGTCGATGTGGATCATCGTGGGGTCGTTGACGGCGTTTCTGATCGCCCAATTCCTCGACGTGGTGATCTTTCACGCCGTCAAACGTAGGACGGGGCACCGGATGCTCTGGCTTCGCGCGACGGGCAGCACGGTGTTCAGTCA
>CAYQZH010000244.1:0-6893 GCA_964421865.1 uncultured Phycisphaera sp.
AAAGTTCGGAATCCCGCGCAGACGTGCAGAACCGTCCGGAGCAAGTCATCATCCGCGGTCCGCATCGGAGAGTCACTGACCCGGATGTAATCCTTGAACGTCTCCAATAGCCGTTCCGGGGTGAGCCGCGTCGCCCACGTCGTATTGAAGGCAATCAGCTTCTCACGATCGAACCGGGCGTTGGTCTTGCCGATCCGCTCGATGCTGAACCAAGCGGTCATTTCATCGCGGTCGAAGTACTCGCGATCCTGGCCCGGCGACCAGCCCAAAAGGGCGATGAAGTTGGTTATGGCCTCCGGCAGGTAGCCCGCGACGCGAAAGTCGTGGACCTCAATCTCCGGTGGTCGCCGCCCTTCCGCGATCGCCTTTTCCTTGTCTCGCTTGCTCATCTTCGAGCCGTCCATGTTGAAGATGACGGAGAGGTGGGCGTATCGCGGCGTGGCGAATCCCAAGGCCCGTTGCAGGGCGACGTGCTTGGCGGTGTTGATGAGGTGCTCCTGGCCGCGGAGAACATGGGTGATCTTCATCAACTCGTCGTCCACCACGCAGGCGAAGTGGTAGGTCGGAGACCCGTCGCCTTTCTGAATGACGAAATCCTCCGCGTGATCGGCGGGCAGGGTGACGGGGCCGAGGATGTCGTCGACCACGGTGACGTCGGCGGGCGGCATCTTGAAGCGGACGACGACGGGTCGTCCCGCCGCTCGTGCGGCTTCGCCCTCCGCGACGGTCGGAGTCGGATCGGGGCGGAGATACTTGAACGATTGCTTCTTCACCTTGGCGGCCTCGCGCAGGGCGGTGAGTTGCTCCGGCGTCTCCAGGGAATAATACGCGTCGCCGGATTCGAGGAGCTGTCGTAGATAACGGTTGTAGATTTCCAGGCGATGGCTCTGGAAATAGGGTCCGTAGTCGCCGCCGATCTCCGGTCCCTCGTCCCAGGTCAGGCCCAACCAGCGAAGATCGTCGAGGATCTTTTGCACCGAATCCTCAACGTGCCGCGTTTGGTCGGTGTCCTCGATGCGCAGGATGAACGTTCCGCCGTGCTTGCGGGCGAGCAGCCAATTGAACAACACCGTCCGCGCGCTGCCGATGTGGAGGTAGCCCGTCGGGGACGGCGCGAACCGCGCGCGGACTGTCTCGGATGCCGCCGATGTCACGCCGACCTGCGCTTTTCGTCGTCGCCCGCCGCACGTGCGGCCGCGGCGAAACCGGGCCGGGCGCGCTCGCGGATCAGCCGGGCTACGTGGAACAGGAATCCGCTCAACCCGTACCAGGCGGCGATGACGAGGAAGGTTTCGGCCTTGAACGCGAGGAAGATGGCCACGACGAGCATCACCACCAAGAACTGCCCGAAAGGTTGACGGCCCAGCAGATAAGCGCGCCCGAAACGGCGATAGGGGATGCGACTGACCATCAGGAAGGCGATGGCGATGGCCGTGACCGGCGTGGCGTATTTGAGGAAGCTGTGAACGGCTACCGCTGGGTAGTGGTCCTGGAAAAGGACAAGGCCCACGAGAATGGCCGCCGCCCCGGGACTAGGAAGCCCTCGGAATACGCGATGATCAAAGTCGGCCTTGGCGTGTTCCACGTTGAAACGAGCCAATCGTACGGCGGTCATGGCCACATACAACGCCGCCGCGACCCAGGTCAATCGCCCCAGGGCGTGCTCGCTGATGGGCGAGGGGACGATCGAGTCGCCGGCGAGCTCCTTGGTCATAAACGCGACCATCAGCGTCGCCGGAGCGACGCCGAACGTGACCACGTCGGCGAGGGAATCAAGCTGGCCGCCGAAGTTGGTGGTGACTCGCGTGACGCGGGCAATCAAGCCGTCGAAACAATCTAGGATCATGCCGAGGATGACGAGACTCGCCCCGACGGACAGGAACGACGGCAATATGCGCTCCAATGCCGGCCGGTGTAGGGTGACCATCTGCTCCGGGGTGACGCCCGCGCCGAGGTCGTACATCGCCCGCAACCCGAAATGGATGGCCGCGAAGCCGCACAACAGGTTCCCCAACGTAATCAGCGTCGGCACAAACGCCAGTGAACGCAAACGGCGCCGATGGGGCCGCGGATGGTCGGAATCTGAGGGGAGCTTGGCGAGGATCGTCATAGCAGTATCCTATGGAAGCGAGCGAACGGGTTGTTTGGGGAGCGGTTGTTGTGGAACCGACTTTCCAGTCGGTCTTGGTGGTTGCGCGGCGGTCACCGGCTGCCGCACCATCACCGTCAGCCCCGCCCTCACCTTGTCACCCAGCTTCACCATGATCTCGGTGCCTTCGTGCTGCGGGATGACCAGCTCGGTGCGCGAGCCGAATTTGATCAGGCCGAACCGCGATCCGATGTCCAGGTGCTGATGGGCTGAGGCGTGACAGATGATCCGTCGCGCGACGAACCCGGCCACCTGGCGGACCTCGATCGGTCCGGGCATCGGACCGTCCGGGTCGATGAGCAGCGTATTCGACTCGTTGCGGCGGCCGGACTCGGGGTGTCGGGCGTCCAGATACTCGCCGGCGCGATACGACAGTGATCGAACGGTCCCTTTACACGGCGCGCGGTTGATGTGCACATTGAGCAGGCTCAAGAAGACGCCGATCCGCACCGCAGGCACATCGAGGGGTTCATAGTGGTCAAGTTGCGTGATCTCCGTGACCGTCCCATCTGCGGCCGAGCACACTTCGCCGCCCGCGAACGTCCCGCGACGCCGCGGGTCGCGGAAAAACGAAAGCACCCAAGCCCACGCCAGCGCGAACGGAATCGCCAGAGGCCAGTAGAGCCATCCCGCGCCCGCCGCCAGTAGGCCGAGGACGATCGTCGCTAAGGCGATCTCGCGTAACCCTTCTTTGGCAATCGGCATGGCCGGTTCATTCCTGTGCGCGCCGCGCACGGTCTATCGGCGACTATCGTAGCAGGTTGGACCAAAAATGCACGTACGCCGCTTCGGCGCGGCATCACCTACGGTTTGCCCGCTAGGAGTGATGGCGGGACGCGGCCGCGCGTGAGAGTCCGGCGGGCAATGCCGCCGAGCGAAAGGCACACAACCAGCGCAGCGCCGAAGGTGGCCACCAGCGTCGAACCGCTGGGCAGGTCCGCGAGGGCGGAAATGGCCAGACCGATCACAATGACCACGGTCGAAATCAACCAGGCAAGGAGCATCTGGGATTTGAAGCCCTCCACGAAGGCCGCCGCACAGGCGGCGGGAATGATGAGCAAACTGAACACGACCAGCACGCCGCCGATGGCCACGGATCGTGTGACCATCAGGGCGAACATGGCATAGAACAAACAATCCCACAGTCGAACGCGCATGCCGCCAGCCTCAGTGTCCTCTGCGGAAGTCGAAATGGCCAGGAATGGGCGGAAGAAAAACACGTGCAGAAGCCCCAACACCGCATACAACGCGGCGGTGTGCAGTACCTCGTCACGATCCACGAAAAGCAATTTTCCGGTAAGCATCTCCTCCATCTGCTCGTGGCCGTGCGGCGATTTGCTCAGGAGCAACACGGTTGCGGCCGCGGCGACGACATAGACCACGCCGATGATCGCTTCGTGGGGAATGCGTTGGCCGGGCAATCTTCCATAGGCCAAGAGAACGGCGCCGAACAAGGCGAATGCCGTCGGCCAAAAGGCGAGAAAAGTGTGTGCAGGGTGTTCCTCCTCGTCATCATCGGGAACACTCGCCTGAGTCCGTCCGGTCTGGTGGATGGCTTGCTCCAGTTCGTCCCCCGCGTCGTCATCGGAATGCGTCGTCACGGTCGCCCCGACGACCGCCACGGGACGCGCCTCGACGTGCGGCGGCTGAGCGGCAAAGCGCGCCTTCCAGTATTTCACCTCCCAGGGCTACGGCGTGATCGCGCCGAACGTTCGCGGATCAAGCGGATATGGCCAGGCCTTCATCGAGGCCGACAACTACAAGGACCGGATGAAGAGCGTCAAGGACGGGGTCTGGGCGGCGAAGTACGTCATCGACCAGGGTTACACGGATAAGAAGATGGTGGCCGCGTGGGGCGGCCGCTACGGCGGATTTATGACCATGGGCGCGATCACCGAATCGCCGGAGCTGTTCGGCGCGGCCTGCGACGTGGTGGGCATCGTCAACCTCCAGACGTTCCTCGAAAAGACCAAGGACTATCGCCGCAAGCTGCGCGAGGCCGAGTATGGACCGCTTTCCGATCCGGAGTTTCTGAAATCCATTTCGCCGATTTACAAGGTAGACAAAATCGACATGCCGCTCATGATCGCCCACGGATTGAACGACCCCCGCGTCCCGGTCGGCGAGGCCATGCAGATCGCCGTCGCCCTCAAGAAACGCGGCATGGACGTGGCCGAACTCTACTTCCCCGACGAGGGCCACGGTTTCGCCAAGGAAGAGAACCGGCTGTTGTACTACAAAGAGTTGGCTAAGTTCTTCGAGAAGCATCTGAAAAAACCGGGTACGTTGAATCAACCGGGTTAACGGCCCGTCGCTCGCTCGAAGAGCATCATCTTGACATTCTGGCCGACGAAGTCGGAGTGGAAGCGCCATCCGTCCGCCGCCATCTTGTTCAGATGCTCTTCGACCTCCTTCGCGTAGCTTTCGTCCGGTCCCGTGTGGTCCGGCCAATGAGTGACCCGATAGAACCCCCCGCCCGCGGGCGGCGTCTTATCACGCAACTGAGCGTAGGCGGCCACCGACATCACGGACGCCGCCAACACCACCAACATACTCCTCCGACGCATGGCGAACTCTCCTGGTTCTTTGACTTCTCGTGGTTGGAACGACCGATCGTCCGACGCGGTCTCGACCGACACCGACATCGGCCTTGATCGGTGATACCGTTTCGTGACGGCGGGGTTGCACCGGGCGGCGCAATCGCATGTTGGCCGCCACGGCGGCGACACGCACACGTTCGAGGTTTTCGATCTGCACGCGAGCGAGGGCTACAAGGTCATCGAGATCACCGACGAACGGACTTGATGGAGTCGATGAACGCTGCCGCCCCCCTAATCCGCTCGCCAGACGGTGGCGTCGGGGCGGTCTTCGAGGGTGATTTTTTGCTCGGCCAGGAGATTGCGGATCAGGTCGGCGGACTCGAAGTCTTTCTTTTTCCGCAGATGCTGGCGGACGTGGAGGAGCACTTTCATGGCCTTGTCCGCGACGCCGTCGTCGGCCGCGCTCCGCTTGGGCGGCGGTTCGAGGAACAGTCCGATGAGGCGACCCAGGGCGATGAGGTGGGCGGCGGCGGAGAGCGCATCTTGCTGGGGGGCGTCACCGGGGGCGGTCTCGAGTTTTTCTTCTTCCATGAAACGGTTGATCGCCCCGGCGAACTCAAACAAGGCCGCGATCGCGCCGGCGGTGTTGAAGTCGTCGTCCATCGACTGCGTGAAGGCGGCGGCGTACTGCTCGCCCGCGGAGGTAAGTGTCCGCGATCGGATGCCCCCGCCGCCTGAAGGCGGCGGCTCAGGCACGACCGTATAAGGAGACTGACTGCAAAGGCGTTCGACCCGTTCGAAGAGGCGGTAGAACGTGTCGCGTCCCTTTCGTTTACTCTCGATCTCGGCCTCCGAGTACTCGATCGGTCGGCGATAATGCGTGCTCAGGACGAAGAAGCGGATCAACTCGCCGGGGTAGGCCGCCAGCAGGTTGTGCAAGGTCATCTTCACCAACGCGGCCTGCATCTCCGGATCGGCGTCGGACTTCGCTACCTTCTTGGTGTTGAAACGCGTCAGACCGTTGTGCATCCAGTACTTCGCGAACGGCTTTCCGGTTGCGGACTCGGACTGGGCGACTTCGTTTTCGTGGTGAGGAAAAACGAGGTCCAGCCCGCCGCCGTGAATGTCAAAAGTCTCGCCGAGATATCGCATGGCCATAGCGGAGCACTCGATATGCCACCCCGGCCGGCCCTTGCCCCAGGGCGAGTCGAACTTCACCTCGTCCGGCTCCTCCGCTTTGGCCGCCTTCCACAGAGCGAAGTCGCCGGGATTGTGCTTTTCGCCGCTCTGCAATTCTCGCTGTCCTTCCTGCTCGTCAGTGCGACGATTGGACAACTTGCCGTAATCTGAATCCTTGGCGACGTCGAAGTAGACGTCTCCGTTGGAGGGGTAGGCGGCGCCTCGGGCGACGAGCCGCTGAATGATGGCGATGATGTCGGCGATGTGCTCGGAGGCCTTGGGCATGAGGTCGATGCCGTCCACGTGCAGCGTCGCCATCGCGGCCAGGTAGTCGCGCGTGACCTTCTCCGCCAAGCGCATCGTCGTAGTATTCTGCTTGGCCGCTTCGACGATGAGCTTGTCGTCCACGTCAGTGATGTTCACCACCCACGTCACTTGGTACCCACAGTGGACGAGATAGCGCTTGATGGCGTCGAAGATGATCGGACCGACGGCGTGGCCGATGTGGCTGGGCTTGTAGACCGTCGGACCGCACAGGTAGATTCCCACCGTACCGGGCGTCACCGGCTCAAACGGTTCCTTCCTACGGGTCAGCGTGTTGTAGACGACCAAACCCATCCTGCGTCAACCTCAACGATCCGTCCCGCGGAGGCCATGTCGCAGAGCAACCGTTGCGCTGCTTCCCGGACGACGGGCGTCAGCTCTCATGGTACACGAGCAACGCGACGGCCGTACACGCGATCGCGTCGGCAGAGCCCAAGGGACCCAGCCCTTCGTTCGTTTTGGCCTTGATGCTCACCCGATCGGGCGTCACGTCGGTCAGCGCCGCAATCGACGCCGCCATCCGCAGCTTATAGGGCGACAGCTTCGGCGCTTCCGCATGAACGATGATGTCCAAATTTCCTACCGTGAATCCTCGCGACTTCACCCTTTCCATCGCCCCGACGAGTAGCGTTCGGCTGTCGGCGTTCTTGTACGCCGGGTCGGTATCGGGAAAGAGGTCGCCGATGTCCGGTAAACCAGCC
>CAYQZH010000245.1:0-6866 GCA_964421865.1 uncultured Phycisphaera sp.
CACGGCATCTGCTATGCCTTGTGGCCAATGTCGCGCGCGGCACATGGTCGTCCCTCGGTGAGTTGGAAAACAGCAGTTCGCCGGAAAACCGCGTGCGAGTATTGTACTCCATGCGGGTTCGTGAAGCAAGGAAACCGCATGGAAAACGGTGCCTAAACCGCCCCCGGCTCGTTCCGCTCCTCCGCCTGACCTCCGATAACGTCGAATCGTAACAAGGTGCGCCCAAAAGTGCAAGAAAAAAAAACGGACTACGACCGCGGCGTTACGCCGTCCGACGGGCGAGGGACGGTTACAGTGAAACGCGATCCCTTGTTGGGTTCGGAGGCGACGGTGATGGTCGCGCCGATGACTTGGGCGAGGCCGTGGGCGATGGCGAGTCCCAGTCCCGCCGCGCCGGTCGAACCGGCCAAGCGATCGCTCTTCGTGGACCAGAACGGTTCGAAGATGCGCGACTGCGTATCCTTGTCCAGGCCGCAGCCGGTGTCGGAAATCACGATGACGGCGGCGCTCTCACTCAGTGAAACGTCAATCCGCAGGGATCCGCCATTGGGCATGGCCTCAATGGCGTTCTGGGAAATGTTGCGCAGAATGGTCAACAGTTGTGTACGCGGCACGGGAACGACGGGCAGCGTGGGAAGGTTGAGAATGAACTCGATATTGCGTCCTTCGATCGTGTGTTCGAGTTCATCAGCCACGTCGTTCATTAGTTCCGTGAGGTCGCTCAGGTCGTCGGCGCGGGGCGCACCCTCGGCGAAGG
This sequence comes from uncultured Phycisphaera sp., assembly GCA_964421865.1. GTDB lineage: Bacteria > Planctomycetota > Phycisphaerae > UBA1845 > UBA1845 > SBAX01. The sequence continues at coordinate 758 of CAYQZH010000245.1, forward strand.
CGAGCAGTCCATTGACCAGCGCCGACGCCCGCATCAAGGCACGACTCGTTTGCCCTAAGACGCGTTTGGTGAGTGCCGCGTCGGAGCAGGCACTCGCGTAGTCGATGCTGGTGACCACGCTGCCGAGGACATTGTTGAAATGATGGGCGATGGCGCCGGCCATGGCGCCCAATGCGGCCATTTTGCGACTCTCGTGCACCTCGGCCTGCAAATGAATGCGGCGGGTGACGTCACGAATGCAGATCGAAGCGCCGATGTGCACCCCCGACTCCGACACCACCGGTGCAATGGTGCCCGACAATTCCCGTGCCTCACCTTGGGAATCGCGGTGCTGGAACTCCAGTTCACCAGTCTCACCCGCCTCGACGGCCCGGTGGAACATCCGCTCAGCGGGGATTCGACGGTCCAGAGGAATGACGGAGACGACGGGAGTGCCGAGCATCCGTTCGGCGGCGGCGCCGAACATCCTTGCGGCCGCTCCGTTCCACGTTCGAATATTCAGTTCAACGTCGGTGGCGATCAGGGCGACGCCGATCTGCTCGCACAGCTCTCGAAAGTACGCCTCGCCGCCGTCGCTTTGCATGATGCTCGTCGGTCCCCACCGGCCCGGATCAGGGTCGGCGATGTGCGCTTGGGCTCTGAAACGGTTGCGGGGTGATGAACAGTAAGGTCTCCGATCGCTCCCCCGACGCGGTGTGCATCAGGAAGCGACTACCGATCAAGTACTCGTTGTCCGCCTGGTCGCCGGGGCCGACGACAAGGAACTCACCGGGCTTCAGCGTCAACGCGGCGTGCAAGTCCTCGAACACGTGGCGGTCGCACGCGGGAACTTGTCGAATCTCCCCGTCGCGGCGTTCCCAGGTCATTTCGCCGCGGTCCTTCCGCACTTCGAAGCCGACTTCGAGGTCCGTGCACCCGCCGAGATGAGGATGAAACGCGTAGTCGAGCTGGAGGGTCTTCTGCCCGGCGGGGAAGGTCTTGCCGACCAAGCGGTTGTCGCGGCCATAGCTGAAGATGGATTCACTCTCCTGGATCGCGGCGAGTTCAATGACCAACGGCGTTCCGGGCTGGGGAAGCATCTGGTCCTTTTGCGTGCGGGCGCTGCCGGCCTCCAGGATCGTCCGAATCGCCGACCAGGAACCGGACGACGCGACGCCGACGCGCAATCCGTTTCGCGCCAGCCGGGCGACGAGGTCGGGGTCGAGGCGCAGCTCGTCCACGTGGTTCCAAACCTTCGGCGAGTTCCGCACGCCGTCGATGGGCATCTCTACGCGCAGCACGTCGAAGGCGAGGTTCACGACGTGAACCGTGTCGCCGGCGGACGTTCGCGCGCCGGGGCTTGGCGCGGGAAACACGTCGGACGCCGTGGGAGCGGCGGTCTCATGGGCATTGGGTGATAGCCCCGAGCGGAAGGGCCAAACGGACCACGACCGGCAGCCGCACGCCGCTGCGCAGCAGACCGCCGCGTGCAGCAATCTCCCTCTGAAGACACGATGGGTCCCGCCGACGACCACGCGCCGACTCTACGTTTCGCCGCCGTTTGCGTCAAGGTTCGACGGTGTCGGCCAGCCTATGTGACAGGATGAGCTGTCCGACAGGGGCCACGGCTGAAACCCCCGCCGGGTACGGACAACGGAGATTGACCCGCCGACCACGCTCGGATACGAACGATGGACCATGGGCGTCCGCTTCATCCTTGGCCGGGCGGGTAGCGGTAAGACCTACCATTGCCTGGACGCTGTTCGACGGCGACTGGCTCAAGATCCCATCGACGGTCCGCGTCTGATCCTGCTCGTGCCGGAGCAGGCGAGTCAGCAAATCGAGCGGGCGGTCTTTGAGCCGCCCGCCGAAGTCACGGCCGCGCACCGTGCGGAAGTGTTCTCCTTTCAACGACTGGCGTACCGGGTGCTGGAATCGGTGGGCGGACCGCTGCGACAAGCCTTGACCGAAGCGGCGCAGAGGATGGTCCTGCGGCATCTGACCGCCAACCTATCGGGCACTCTGCGATATTACCGCCGGCTTGACCGACTCGGCGGCTTCGTCTCGCGGCTCGGCGCCACCATCACCGAGCTGATCCAAGAAGGTGTGGCCCCGGAGGAATTAACCGCCGTCGGCTCGACGCGGCTCGACGATCCGGCTCGCGAGGCCAAACTTCGTGACATCCAGGCCATCCACTCCGCCTATCTCGATTATCTGAGTCGGGGTCGGCTCGACCCGCACCAGCACCTTAGCGTCGCTCGGGAGCGTTTCGCAGATTGTGAATGGCTGTGCGGCGCGGAAGTGTGGGTGGACGGTTTTGCGTCGTTGAGCGGCGAAGAAATCCGCACCCTGCTGGCCCTCGCGCGACTGGCCTCCCACACCGACATCACCGTGCTGGTCGATCCCCGGCTGTGTGTCGGACCCGCTCATTGTGGGACCGACTTTCCAGTCGGTCAGCGGACGGCGGCCCCTCTGTTCACCAAGACGTTGAAGACCTACCGGGATTTGCACGGATATCTGGCGGATGCCGGGTTGGAGATCGAAGACCCGCTCCTCCTGGACGCCGGCGCCCCTCCGCGGTTTCGCCACTGTGCGTCGCTCGCCTCTTTGGAGCAGTCGTTGTTCAGACCCGTTTCGCAGTCGCCCGCCGAGGGGATCATCGACGGGATCGAACTCATGGAGCTTCCCTCGCGGCGGATCGAGGTCGATTATGCCGTGTCGCGCGTGTGTGAGTGGGTGCAGCGGTCCAACGCCCCGTACCGCTATCGCGACGTGGCCATCATCGTGCGTGATCTGGAACCCTATCACGATTTGCTGGCCGAGGCCCTGCACTCTCGGGGCATTCCATGCTTCATAGATCGCCGTCGTCCGATGACCCAACACCCGCTGGTGGAGCTTCTTCGGGGCGGCGCGGCTGTTGCGGCGGAGGCCATGTCGCTGGGGTCGGTTCGTCTGGTTCTGAAAACCGGGCTGCTGCGCATCCCCGTCGAGGCGGCGGACGAACTCGAAAATTATCTTCTCGCCCACGGATTGGCCGGCTTGGCCACATGGCACGGCGCGGGCTGGTCGTTTGATCGGGGAGGTTCCCTGATGGAAAAGGACGAGGAGCCGCCCATCGCCGAGGCCGACGAGTTGGCGCGGGTCAATGCGACGCGCCGGGTCGTCCTCTCGTCTCTGGATCCGTGGTTGGAATTCGCCCGCACGCCAAGCGGCCACACGGGCGCGGACTGGTCGGCCGGGGTTTGCGATTGGTTCGCGCGGTTGGAGGTGGGCGGTACGGTGTCGCGCTGGGCCGACGACGCGGAGCAGGACGGACGGCTGGATGAGGCCGAGGAGCACCGCCAAGTCTGGCGCGAAACGATGTCCTTCCTCGACGACCTGGCCTTCGCCTTTCCCGGTGAAGAGCTCACCGTCCTCGAATTCACCGACGTTCTGGAGGCGGGATTGTCGGAGTTTTCGCTGGGGCTCGTTCCTCCGACCGTGGACCAAGTGCTCGTGGGCTCGATCGAACGAAGCCGCCACCCCGACATCCGGGCCGCCGTGATCCTCGGATTCAACGACGGAGTCTTCCCCAAACGGCCGGCGGAGGATTCCATTCTGAACGATGACGACCGGGCCGCGCTGCTGGACGCCGGTGTTCGGGTTGCACCTCCTTGCCGCGAACGGGTCCTGGACGAGTCCCTGCTCGTCTATATCGCGCTCACTCGGGCGAGTGAGTCGTTGGTGGTGACGTACGCGACGGCGGATGACGACGGCAAGACGCTACGGGCCTCGCCGTTCGTCGACGCCCTGCGCGCCGCCTGTCCCGGCTTGGCGCCGACCGTGGTGGGCGATGCCGCGAGAAGCCGCTCTCTGTGGGGCGTCCTATCCGCGGCCGACCTGCGGCGGCGGCTGACGATGGAGTTCCGGTCGCGCCCGCCGGCGGCCAAGGACCGGCCGGACCTTCGCGGACGGTGGAACGAGTTGTACGACGCGGTTCGTGGGGGTCTCTCGGAGGACGACGTTTCGCGCCGAGCGATGGCTTCGCTGGGCGAGCGCGCGGAGGCGAGGATTTCCGCGGCGACGATCGAGCGGTGGTTCGCCGGCCCGTTGCGCACCAGCGTCTCGCAACTGGAGACCTACGCCGCGTGTCCGTTTCAGTACTTTGCCAAGTATTTCCTGAAGCTCCAGGAGCGGGCGGAAGCGACGGTGAAGCCGGTGGACGTCGGGCAAGTGCACCATTCGATTCTCGACGACTTCGTGGGTGTCCTGTCCTCGCGCGGCGCGGGCTTGAATCAACTCAGTGACGGCGAGCTTCTGGGCGGATTACGCGAAAGCTGTGAGCGCGTGGCGACGCGGCTTCCCCTGGGGGGCATTCTGTCCAACGCCCGCAATGCGTATCTCCTCCGGCGCTCGGCCGCGCATTTGGCGCGGGTGATCCAGGCCCAGCGGAGGGCGGCCGCTGCGGGCGCCATGCGACCTCGCGCGACCGAACTGCCCTTCGGGTTCGAGGGTCGCGGCGGACTGCCCGCCCTGGAGCTTTCGACTCCCGCGGGTCGTCGAGTCTTTGTGCGTGGGTACATTGATCGGGTCGACTTGGCGGAGTTAAGCGACGAGCTGCTGGGGGTGGTGATCGACTACAAGCGGACTCGCGACAAGCGGCTGGAGATCGCCCGCGTCTATCACGGTTTGTCACTGCAACTTCTCGCCTACTTGTTGGTCCTCGCCGACCGGGGCGAGACGCTCGTCGGGCGACCCATCCGCCCGATCGGGGCTTTGTTCGTCAGTCTGGCGTCGAAGTATGACTTGGTCGGTCATCCCGGTCACCAGGACGAATCACCAGGTGAATCGCGCGAAGGGGGTTATCGCCCGCGGGGACTCCTGCTCGCCGAGACGTTCCAGGCGTTGGATGGTACGTTGGAGAAAGGGAGGTCCGCGGAATATCACTTTTTTCGGAAGGAAAACGGGGAGATCGGCTACCCGGATTCGAGCGACGCCGCCGACAGCGCCCAGTTTCATAAAACGCTGGAGCACACACGTGCGAAACTCGGCGAACTGGCCGATGGAATCCTCGACGGGAACGTGGCCGTACGGCCCTATCGGCTCGGCACGTATTCCCCGTGCTCGTGGTGCCCTATGGCGAGTGTCTGCCGTTTCGAGATGGGGTCTTGCGATGTGCGATTCCTCGACTCCCTGAAGCGATCGGAGGTGTTTCAGCGGCTCACGGAACAGTCCGGGAAAGCGCCGACTTCCCCCGCTCGTCCCGTGTGAGCAGCGGCTGACTTTCTCACTGGCATGGGATTCCTTCTTGACCGAATCGCCGTCATCGCGACCTATGTCGCCGAACTCGTGCGGCACGGGATTCCTGTCAGCGTCGGGCCGGTTGAGCACGAGGTCGTGTTCATCCTTGACGGCGTGGGCGGGTTTCAATTCGTTCCGCTCATGGTGCGGCGCGCCCTACGCGAAAACGGCGTCGCCGTCGGCGCCATCGCCCACCGGTGGCAGTTCGGTCTACCGGGCGAACTCTGCACCGACCTGATGTGCTATCGACGCAACCGGGTCATGGCCGCCCGACTTGCCCGAAGGATTCTGGCCTTTCGTCGCGATCATCCTCGCGCGGTCATTCACATTCTTGGACATAGCGGCGGAGCGGCGATCGCGGTATGGGCCTGCGAGTTTCTTCGTGGACGCGGCGGGGTGACGACGCTCGTACTGCTGGGCCCGGCCCTGTCGCCCACCTACGATCTGCGTCGCGCCCTGCGCTCCGTGCAACGATGCTACGCGATGGTGAGCCGCCGCGACCGCTGGATGCTCGGCGTGGGAACGCGGATCTTCGGCACGATGGACCGTCGATTCTGCTCCGCGGCCGGACGTGTCGGATTTCGACCGCCGACGGCGCTATCGAGCGAAGACCGTTCGGCCTACGACCGCCTTCGGGAGATTCATTGGACGCCGTTGCTCGAAAGAGACGGCCACCACGGCGGCCACACCGGCTGGGCGAGGGTCTCCTTCCTCCGCAGGCACCTACTCCCGATCCTGCACGGAGAGCCGGCCTTGAACCCTATCCCATAGACCCCCCCTCCCTCCAAGGGCATCGGTATCTACACATCTCATCGGGGGGTGTAGACTTGCCCGGATGGCATAGTACTTC
>CAYQZH010000246.1:0-6781 GCA_964421865.1 uncultured Phycisphaera sp.
TCGCCGATCCTCTACCCCCCGTCGACGCCGATGGCGACGCCATCTCCCAGGTCCTTGTGAACCTGATAAACAATGCGATCAAGTATTCACGGGAAAATCGTTACCTGGCGATTGAGGTCTCAGCCGACACCCGTCGGGGCCGACGGGGCGTGCTCCTCTCCGTCCACGACCGCGGTATCGGCATCCGCCCGGAGGATCGCGGCCACTTGACCGAGGGCTTCTTTCGGGCTGGAGACCCGAGGGTCCGGGAACAAGGCGGCACAGGCCTCGGTCTGGCCCTGGTCAAGAACATCGTGGACGCCCACCACGGCTCGCTCGATATAGAAACCCGGCTGGTCAAAGGTAGTACCTTTCGGGTATTCTTACCGGCGTCGGCGGAGCCTGCGTTGCCGAAACCGGAGCCAAAGCTGTCACCCTGAGCGCAAACTGTCACCCTGAGCGCAGCGAAGGGTCTGTGGGCAGGCTGGATTCTTCGCTTCGCTCAGAATGACAAATGCTTCGCTCAGAATGACAAATACTTCGCTCAGAATGACAAGGGAGTTCACTCATGCCACGAATCCTGATCGCGGAAGATGAAACGGATATGGCCATGGGCTTGCGGGACAACCTGCAGTTCGAGGGCTACGAGGTTTTTGTCGCCGCCGACGGTGAGGCCGCCCTAAGGGCCGCCCTGGAACAGAGTCCCGACCTCGTCCTCCTCGACATCATGATGCCCAAGCTCGACGGCCTAGAAGTCTGCAAGCGCATTCGCCAGGCCGGGTTCACCATCCCCATCCTCATGCTGACGGCCAAGAGTCAGGAGATCGACATCGTTCGCGGGCTCGAAATGGGCGCCGACGATTACGTCACCAAGCCGTTCAGCATCCGCGAGCTGCTGGCCCGCATCAAGGCCGCCCTCCGCCGTACCGGCGCCGGGAAGAACCTCTCTCGCATCATGCGCATCGGCGACGCTACGGTCGATCTCGTCAAGGGCCACGTCGATCGCCCCGGCCAGACCTTCCACCTCGGCCACTTCGAGTTGGAAATCCTCAAGATGCTCGTCGAGAACGCCGAGCACCCCGTGGAACGCAACAAGCTCCTCGACGTGATCTGGGGCCTGGAGGGCTTTCCCGTCACCCGCACCGTGGACAACCACATCGTCAGCCTGCGCCGCAAGATCGAGCCCGACCCCAAACACCCCCGCCACATCGTCACCGTCCACAGCATCGGCTACCGCTTCGTGCCGTAGCGGTTGATCTCCAGCGGTAGGACTTGAGTCTGTAAAGCAACAACTTCAAATGGGTTCGTTCTGCGAGTACGCTTTTTTCGCGTAGTGTCAGATGGTGGCACTGCTCGGAAGGCACGAACCCACGTAGGCACGAAGGGGATTGCCGATTGCCAATTTCCGATTGCCAATTTGCGATTGGAGAACCGAGACGCGGAGGGGGCAGGCGGCGGCAAGGCTTGGAGGTGTCGAGAAAGCAGTCACGGTTCGTTCCCAGACGGCGGCGCGCGGTCCGCCCGTCTATAGAACGCGCGGGGTGATCGGTGCAAGGGGTGACGCGGGGCGATCGGGCGGCGTCTGGGGCCGGGGTTGCTCCGCGTCACGGGGCGAAAAAGTCGCGCTGTAGGATCGCGAAATCGCGAAGGTCCACGGCAGAATCGTGATTCAGGTCCGCAAGCGGTCGACCTTCGGAATCGACGGCGACAAGAATTCGCCTCGCGCGCGCGTGCGGGTGCGGGAGGGGCACACAGCGACCCATAACCCGTATCCGCGCTGAGCGGCTACTCCGAATCAGCGCCCACCAGCATCAGCAGCGAAATCCGCTACGGTCCCCTTGTGTCCGCGTCTGTCCGCTGGTAGTATAGTTCGCATCGTCAAGCAGTTCTTTTGGTTGGCGAACTATGATGAATCGGCACGCGATTCTTGTTGTCGTCCATCTCACACCCGGTGCGCTTGCGCAACCGAGTTTCGAGCTGTTCGACCAACTCACCCCCCAAGGAATATCGCGGGATGGTCGGTTTGTCGTCGGGTATCGAGTCGTTTCAGGAACGAACCGCGCGGCAATCTGGGACCGACAGCTTGGAACCGTTCGGACTCTCGGAAGCCTGCCTACTGTGGGCACGGCATGGAGCCGCGCCTATGCGGTTTCTGACGATGGGCGATTTGTGGTGGGGCAAAGCACGGCGGACATCGGGGAGCAAGAAGCCTTCCGGTATGACGCCGAAACGGACGAAATGATCGGTCTCGGGGACCTTCAACAGGGTCTGGGCGCAAGCATCGCGCTGGGTGTGTCCGCGGATGGACGGGTCATTGTTGGAAGGGGCTTTCACGTCGACGGGTCCGAGGCTTTTCGGTGGGAAAATGGCGTGATGATGGGCCTTGGCGACTTCGAGGGTGGCGCGTTTAGAAGCGAGGCAACTGCTATCTCAGCTGACGGTGCTACGATCGTCGGGTGGGGAAGCGTGACGGTCCAGGGTATCCCTTCGGAGCGCCCCTTTGTCTGGCGCGATGGACACATGATGGCACTTCAATTAACGTGCCCCCCCACCGCACAATACTGTTCGGGAATCGCGTGGGGAGTGAACGCCGATGGGGCCATCATCGTTGGGCAAAATCAAGGCAAAGCGGTCCGGTGGTACAAGAGGGAACTGCAATTGCTTGGTCACGTCGGTAACGACGCCGACTGGGTCGCGCACTTCGTGACCTACGACGGCAAGCGAATTCTTGGCGAACTTTATGCCGGACCTGAGTACCCGGTCCTTTGGGATCAAGGGATTGGTGCCCGTCACTTTAACAGCGTACTTCGCGATTTGGGTCTGAACGCTTCTGCTGGTCCGGTCGCAGGACTATCGGCTGACGGTGGGGTCGTGCTCGGACGGTCGGGGTCTTATGGCTACATCGCGCAGTTGCAGGTGATTGGGCCAAGTGATACCGATGCCGATGGGGTTCCAGACTCACAGGACGCTTGTCCCCGAACGATCCCAGGCGTCCCCGTAGACCTCGCCGGGTGTCCCCCGCAGCTCCCAGGCGACATGGACCGCGACGGCGACGTGGACCTCGTGGATTACGCAATCTGGCAGCGTTGCATGGGCGGGACCGACGTTCCCTCCGATCCGGCCTGCAACACCACGCCTTAATCTCATAGATTTTTCTTTTTCACCTTTTCTCATTCGAGATACAATCCGCGCACAGGGCAGGCGGGCGACGGCTCGCCGAACGGACCGCACTGGCGTTGGTGTTGCACGTACCGCTGACACGGCGCGCGACCGACCCGATGGTAGTAGGTGCCATGTTACACGATGCCGATCCGCGCGATTACGACTGGTCCGGTCCTGACTGTCCGACGTGGGCGATCGACATAGGCGTTGACGTAGATGAACTGATCCAAGACGTGGCGACGCTCGAGCGCTGGCGGGAGAAACTGCGCGAGTGGGAGAGCGAACAGAAGCATCGCGGGGGCAACCTGGAACTGGTTCCGATGTATCGGGCGCTGACGGGTTGCCAAGCGTACGCCAGCCTCGCCGCGGTCCACGATGTTGCGTGCCCGAACACAACGCCCATTGATCCTTGGGTCACGGACCGCAATCAAAAATCTCGGCTGTTTCACGCCCTCATTCCCCTGGTCTCACGTCTCACCGAACGCGACAAACGCAGACTCCGGGACGCCCTGGAACTGGTGCGAACGGAGTGCGCCGCGCAAGGCGGCGAGGGTAAACGGGGCGGTGATACTCCGCCCGGCGGCGGGCAAGGCGGCAGGGCCCGTTCGGCGTATTCTGCGAGCGAGCCGCGAGGGTGGATCGCTCGCTTGTCGGAGAACGTGGCTGCCCAGATCATCGCCACGGTCCAGGGATTCGTGATTCTCGCCATCGCCATCTGGAAATGGCCGTGGATAAAAGACTTCCTGGGTTGATCATGAAACGTCCGCTAATTTCATCAAAGCTCCCGCCGCTGCCAAAGTCTGACGCCGAAGTGCGCATCGTCGAGGAGTCAAACCGTTGAGAGTTTATCTGGACGTGTCGTGCCTGAACCGTCCGTTCGACGACCAGCGACAAACGCGGATTCGGCTGGAGTCCGAGACCGTAACCTTGATCCTCGATCGAATCGACGCAGGCGTCTGGCGGCTACTGTCGTCGGAAATCGTTCGAATCGAGGTTGCGGCCATGACGGATCGGGAGCGGAAAAGGCGTGTTCAGGCGCTTTTTGCCGATTCCGATGATACAATCACGCTGACGGAAGAAGTCTTTCGCCGCGCGGCGGGATTGATGAAAAAGGGATTCAGGGCGGCGGACGCCCTGCACGTCGCGTCATCCGAACGTCTGGACGCCGACGTATTATTGACCTGCGACGACCGGCTGATCCGTCTGGGACGCCGAAATCGAAAAGTGCTTCGGGTCGCTATTCTCGATCCGGTAACGTGGCTTCGGGAGGTGTCGGATGCATCGAACCTTGAATGACATCAGGCGCGATGGGTTGGAGGCGTTGCGAAAACGGCTCGGCCGCGCCGGAATGATCCGCTTTCTTCAACAATTCGAGACCGGAGCGGGCGACTATGCCACCGATCGGCACGCGTGGGTCGACGCGACGCCATTGGGAGCTTTCAAGAAGCGGCGCACCGTACGCCGCGGCAAAGGCAAGGTCTGACTGTCGGAGAAAAGAAACGCCACAACCCCATTGGGGTTGATTTCCTGGATGATCCCTGTTCCCAGGGTAGCCGCCCTTGACACGCCACGACCGCGGAACGCGGGTTCCGCTTCGCGGGGGCGTGCAAAGCACGCTGTAGCGAGGCAGGGGCGGCAACCCTGGGCTGGAGGCGAAGACGCCTTCAGCGTTCCATGACATCGCAGGAAAACGACAGCGGGAACGTTCCACCCTTTCGGTGCGGTGGTTGGGGCGCAGCCCGCAGTCTCGGCCGTCGCGCCCTCAATCATTCAAGCACATAAATGTTCTTCTTCCGGCACATGTCCTTGAGCACCTTGGGCCAAACGGTGACGCTCACTTCGCCAAGGTGCGCTTTCTGGAGAAGCAGCATGTAGGTGCGAGACTGACCTATGCCGCCGCCGATACTGAGCGGGGTCTCATTCCGGGTAATCGCTTGATGGTAGGGGAACTTCAGGAAGTCCATCTGGTGGGACATCCCGAGCTGCTTGCGTAACGATTGCGCATTGATCCGAACCCCCATCGAAGTAAGCTCGTGACGCCGCTTGGTCACCGGGTTCCACACCAGGATATCCCCGTTGAGTCCATGCATCGGTCGTCCGTCCGCCGAGACCGTCTCCGTGACCCAATCGTCGTAGTCGGATGCCCTCATCTCGTGCGGATACCCGTCTTTGAGCGGCCAGCCGATCCCGTAAATGAAAACGGCCGGATGGTCCTGCAGAATCGCCGTCTCCCGCGCCTTGCGGGGCAGGTCCGGGAAGCGATCAAGAATATCCTCCGCATGGAGGAAGGTGAGCCGTTCCGGGAGATTGGGGTATTTGTCCGACTTGAGTTTTGGGAACAGCCACTGGACGTGCGTCTCGGCGCCCTTGATGACTTTCCATATCTTTTGCACGACCTCGGTCAGGAATCGCAGGTTTCGCTCCTTCTCCGTGATGGCCAGCTCCCAGTCCCACTGGTCCACGTACGCGCTGTGATCGTGATCGAGGAAGTAGTCCTTACGTACCGCCCGCATGTCGGTGCACAACCCTTCGCCGGGCTTCATGCCGAACTGCTTCAGGGCCATCCTCTTCCATTTCGTCGCCGCCTGTACCACCTGAGCCTCGACGGGATGTTTGTTCCGATCATTGGAGATGTGAAACTGGATCGGCGTCCGCGATCCGTCACGATCCAGCAGATCATTGACCCCGCTCTCCACGTCCACGATCAGCGGAACCGTCACCATCATCAGGTTCAGTTCCTTGCAGAGGTGCTCCTCCATATACTGCTTGACCGCCAGGATCGCTTTTTGCGTCTCCTGGGGCGTAAGCGTTGAGCTGTAGTCCCGTGGCAGGACTTTCTCCAGCTCGGTGTAGTCGCCGATCCCGGGTCCCGCGAGGTCCGCCGTCTTGTCCAACATGGGTTTTGCTCCGAACCTTAAAGGGTGGACTCCTGTGCCGCTCTCCTCGACGTTGCAGCGTGGCGTTGCCGGGCACCGCCAGCGCGATGGCTCCAGCGACCGGATGCGCGGCGCCAAGCGCCGTTCATCCCTCCCCGCCGTCTCCAGGACTCCGTGGCAAGGTGTGTGCCACGCCGCCGGCGACGTCCGGCGACGGTTGCGGGAAATGCGGGGCGGCGCCGGGTGCCCGGCTTCGCGACGCGACGGCCGGTACCATCGCCGGGGTCGCCGAAGGACTCCATGGGCACAGAAGGAGGGGCGGGTGTCGGCACCACCCGCCCCCCCGAACGCGATCAGCCTCTGTCCCCGCCTAGGCCTAGCCTCTGTCCCCGCCTGACGCTCGTTACGGCGGCGTGCACCGTGCGCACTTGTCGCGGCAGAATCCGCTGCCGCAGGTTCCTCCCCCCGGACAGTGGTTGTGACTGAGGATGTTGTCGCGGCATGCCAGACCATCGTTCTCGCCGCCTATGCACGTCCTTATGCACTGACCGCCGCCGCACGTCACACAGGGCCCACTGGCGGCGTCACACGTGCAGGTCGTAGCACCGCAAAGCAGTGGGAGGCCGGTAACGGGATGCACCGGAGGACACGGGCACGGACCGGACTCGCTTGCCGGATAGGCGTACCCCTGCGCCGCCTGCAGCACCCTGCCGAGGTCACCAACGTCGAGGTCGATGTTCTCCTCCGGCAGGTTCGGGTAAATC
>CAYQZH010000247.1:0-2586 GCA_964421865.1 uncultured Phycisphaera sp.
TTCATGGAGTGATGCTGGGGCTGATGCCGGCTCGCCAGAATCATTAGTGATTCGTAACTTGTCATTCTGAGCGAAGCGAAGCATCTCAATCGCAAGAATAGACCCTTCGCTTCGCTCAGGGTGACAACCATTCCGCATTCCGCATTCCCACCTTAGCATTCCCTCACCGCTGCATGATCGGGAGTTGATTATACGGGAGTTGGAGGATGATGAGAGCCACGGCCGTCCCGTAGACGTCGCCGACGCCGTCGCCCTGCCAGGAGCCGTCCGCCAACTGCAGCGACAGCAGATAATCGCGGCGGAGGGGAAAGTACTGCTCCCAATACGGATCGGAGGAGATGTACAACGCTTGGGCGAGGTACAGATGGGCGTAGAAATCGTGCCCGCCCGCCGTCCCGGTGGGGCGAATCCGATCCTTACAGAACTCCAGGGCCTTCTTTGCGCGGGGATTCGTGTATTCGCCCGCGTTGTACCAGCAACAAACCGCGGCCGCCGTGATCGGCGGACGCGACTCGCCCCCCATCTGGCGAAGCGAATAGCGGATTCCGCCGTCGCTGTTCTGGGACTTGGCCAGGTAGTTCATCGCGTCGTCGACCACGTCCTTCGGCACGGTCACGCCGGCGTTACGACACGATCGCAACGCCTGCACCTGCGTGATCGTGACCGACCCCTCGTCGCCGCCCGAGGTGGGCGTGTAAATCCACCCGCCCGCGTCGCTTTGCGCTCGGGCCGTCAGTTGCACGCCGCGCTCGAGAACGTCATGAATCTGCTCCGCCCGGCTCGGATCCTCGGTCATGCCGTACAATTGACTCAAGAACAGCATCGAGAACCCATGCCCGTACATGGACCTCGCCTCCTCGTCGCCGCGGGTAATCAATCCCGTAGGGGTCGCCGAGCGCAGGATAAAGTTGGCCGCCCGATCTAGTTGCGGAGCATAGCGACCTTGCGTCGTCGTGTTCCCATCCATGAGCAGGGCGAGGCCCGCAAGAGCCGTCATCGCCACCGGGTACTCGCCGTACGCGCCGCGGTTGGACCATGACCCTTGACGGTCCTGGGCTCGGGCGAGATAGGCAAGCCCGCTTTCAACGGCCCGATGCGTCTCCGCTGTGATGCCCTTGGGCAGGCGAAGCGAGTTCGGCGCCGTCACCGGGGTCGGCGGCGGCTCGCCCGCGGGCGTTTGCCCGGCGGTCGTCCGCCCGACGACGATCGCAAGCGCGAGTAAAAACCCCCATCGCAGCGACATCGGCCTATCCGCCGGTCCGCGGCGTCCTCTGCGTACGGTGATCACTAAAAGTTCCTCCCCGCCTCGTGGCGTTCCACGGGCTTCGTGCGGAAGGCGCTGACGCCGCGCGTCGTGCCCACGATCACCGCCCCCGGACGAATGACGATGTCGCCGGCGGATCGTCCCCCGGAGGTCGCCGCCGTGAGGTCCGCTCCGAGGCCCGCGTTCCGCCCCGTGCGGACGTCGATCAACACCAACGCCGATCGCGACTTCGGCATGGCGACGCCCGCCGGGCTCGCCGTAGGCGAGTCGGGCTGCATCGTCTCCACCAACGCCGGAAGGACCCCATGATCCACCCGCAAGTCGCCGACCGGCGACTCCGTACTCGGCAAGGACGCGACGTCCTCACGTCGCCACGCTTCCTCGCCGGTGGCGACGTCCAGGGCCACCAATTGGGGGACTTGTCTTTGACCGCGAACCGCGTCGACCCGAAGAACCAGGAGTCCGTCGAAGAGGACGCCGCCGCTCACGCTGTACGCTCCCGCAACCTGTCGTTCCAGGACCGTCTCCCCGTTGGCCGCGTCGATAATGCGCACCATCCCCTGGCCCAAACCGATACCCAGGTAACCTTCCTGCGGCTCGAAGAGTTGCATCGCAGGCCGGTCTAACTCGACCTTCCAGGCCGGTTCGCCCGAGGCCTCGTCCACCGCGATGACGCCCTTGGACGGCCCCGTTGAATCCGGACCGATTATCATCCCCGCGGTTCGCACCAAGCTGACGGGCGGCTGCGTAGGATCGGTCTGTCGAAACAGGACCCGTTTCACCAGCCGGCCGTCGGCGCGATCAAACAGATGCACCCGCTGCCGACCGGCGTCCACCGTAACCACGCGGCGTGCGTTCATCCAGATGGCGTCCACCGGTTCGCCGCGCAAATCGCGTTCCCAAACGGTCGATCCGTCGATCAGGCGCATTAGCGTCAAACGCCCATCGCGCAGAGCAGCGGCCAACAGTCCCTCCGCCGCCGCCATCGCGCCATCCTGTCGCCCTGCTTCCGCAGTGTCCAGGACCGTATCGCGCGCACGGGCCCAAAGCCGACGGCCGGTGGCCAGCCCGACGGCGAAAAGCCCCTCCGCGCCGTTGAACACCACAATCTGCCCGTCGGCTGTCGCGCCGCGGGCGGCCTCCGAGGGCGAGTTGGGAAGAAGCGCAGTCTCGGTAAACTCTTCGGGAAGCCGCAACCGCGTCTGCCATAGCAACTCGCCGCGATCCGTGGACAAGCAATCGAGCTGACCGTCAGATCGGTACAGGAGGATTCGATCTTTCAGGAGCGGGGAACGATCCGTGGCCACGCGGACGACGCGGCC
>CAYQZH010000247.1:2686-6773 GCA_964421865.1 uncultured Phycisphaera sp.
GGATTCGATCTTTCAGGAGCGGGGAACGATCCGTGGCCACGCGGACGACGCGGCCGATGCTTGATCCTTCCACAGCTTGATAACTCCATGCGGCCTCCGCGGTCAGGTCGATCCGCTCGGCGGGGTCGGACGCTCGACTATTCATGGTCCACGGGTGCGCTTCGCGGACAGCCGATGGGATGGCGTGGCGGACCTCCGCCGCCCAGTCGGCTACGACCTGCCGCGATCCCGGCGCGCCGGGAGAAGTCGCTTCAGGCAGGCGTGCGGCCGTTTCGGGAACCGGCTCCGACCCGAAACGTTTCTCAAGTTCATCGAGGCACGGAATCAACGCCGCCACCTGATCTTGGGCCGACCGACCGTAGAGTCCGCATAGGCCCCAAAAAGCCGTGAGTCGCGTGACGTCCGACGCGCGTCGCACACCTTCCAACAGGAGCTGTTCGGCCCGCTCGAATCTAAGCTGCTGACGCTCCCAGTCGGCCAGTTCGACCAAAGCACGGTTGCCCGCCGAGCCGATCGGGGGAAGATCGGCAATCGCCTGAAGCTGTGCACGGGCCTTCCGCACTTCCCGTCCATCCTGCAACCGCCGACCGGCCTCGGCAAGCTGCCGCCCGATCTCCGCGTCCAGCCGCGCGATTTGCTCGCTGCTCAACTTCGTCTGAAGGTTCCGCAGGCGCTCGGCGATCTGGATACTCGCGGCGGACTCGACGGATTCCGCCGTTCGCACCATCTGATCGGCCTCGGGGCTTAGCCCGAGTTGGAGGAGCGTCCGATACGCCTCTTCGTACCGGTCGCCCGCGACGTGCTGGTCCGCGACGGCCACACGGCAGCGAAGTCGGTCCGCCGCCGTCGCCGCCGCCGCATCGGCGACCTGAAGCCACTTCAGGGCCTCGGGGCTTCCGCTCGGCGACTTTCCTGCAAGCGCGATCGCCGTTTCGACGCTCACGCGGGCGAAGGAATCCCTCTGGTGGGCGTCATTCGCCAGCGTCGCCGACGGAATCTGCCGAAGGACCTCGTCCGCGCGGGTAGGCTCGCCGCGCAGCAACTCGACCCAAGCAAGCTGCATGGCCGCCGAGGGGTCGGCGGGGAGGGCCTGGCGACGCGCCAGGGCCGCGGAATGACTGCGTTCCAGGTCCGGGAACTTGCGGACCGACGACGGGTCTACGCTGAACAACGCCGTTCCCAGGCAAAGCAGATCACCGAGCGGGGCTTGCGAGGGCGGCGTGGATTGCACGCCGATGGACGCCCCCGTCGCGGCATCGAGCGACAGCAGCCCCTCCGACGTCGGGGCAAACAACAGCTCGCCGCAGACGACGCCTCGCCCGGTCGGGACGGCGATCAGATGCGTCGTCCACCGTGGCTTGCCGTCGGCGACGGATAAGCAGGAGATATTCCGACCGCCGAGCCAGACACGCGTCGCGTCGGCGGCGATCACATAGGAGCCGTTCTCCACGGAGGCCGACCAGCGGAACTCACCGCTGCCCGCCGAGAAAGCCGACAACTCCCGATGGTCGGTCGCCGCCAGCAGAACCAACCCTCCCGCGACCACCGGCGGTGAGGGAAGCCACCCCGTCACCGGCGCGATCCGGGGATCGCGCCGCGGCCGGTTCCCGCGTTCATATTGACACGCCCAGCGCACCGTCGCGTCGGCCGCGTCCAAGGCGAACAAGGCGCCATAGCCCGAAGGGACGAAGACCATTCCGTCCGCGGAAGCGGGGAGCAGCGTCGGACCGACGGCGTTGATCGGCTCGCGCGCCGACCCGAGGAGAGTGCTGTGGATCAGGGCCCCGTCGGTCGGGTTCAGCACCGCGACGAACAGATCGGATTGCTTGAAATACGGCACCCAAAGTCGGTCGCCGACGCCGATCGGCGCCGCGCGGAATTGCACGTCGGCCAACTCATCCGCCGGACCCTTCGCGGACTCAGGGCTGCTCGCCCCGCGTTGCCAGCGGACCTCCCCGCTCCGAGCGTCATAGGCCACCACGCGGGTCGCATTTCCATGAACCCCGACGCCGGGATTCGGCGGAAGTATGCCGGGGCCGTTCTGCGCGTCGGTTCCCGTTCCGACGCCGCCTCGTTCCACGGTAAAGACCAAGTCGCCGGCAACCGAAATCGCCCCGCCGATGTAGTCCTCGACCCGCTCTGCGGGCGGCGGAGACGGCGTGACGTTTCGTTGCCCCACCCCGCCCCGCGCGTTCCGTCGACTGCCGCTCCGCCGGCGTCCGGACGATTCCCACAACGCCACCAAGTCCTGAGCGTTCAGCGCCGTACAGCCCGCGGCCTTGCGTACGACCAGGCGAATCCCGTCGGACACAAACTGGCTCGAGGGGAGGACCAGCGGGGCCGTCGGATCGTCATCGAAGATACGCCGCCACAAGTCTGCGGTCGTACCGGGAAGTTCATAGACCCACGGGGCGGATTCCAGCAGGCTGGGGGCGATGGGCGGCGCCAGCCGATACGGCGACGGGGACGCCTCGTCGGATGTGGCCGCGCTCCACGCATAGGACGCAGGCCGGCTCGTCAAGCTCGCAAGCCAACCTGGCACCGGTTGGGCGGGGTCCGCCTTCCGCCGATAGTCGGCGATGATCGCGGCGGCCTGATCGTTTTGACCGAGCATCAGGTACGCCGCCGCCTGCTTGCCGACCAGGAGCGGATCCGGCACGTCCCGGTCAGCGACGAGTTCGAGCACGTCGGTGAGCAGGGCGAGGGCCTCGCCCGGTCGGCCCTCATCCAACGCCCACGACGCCAACAGTTCGGAGGCGTCGTCACCGTAATCGGTCAGCAAGTACCGGCTGGCGATGAGCCGTAGTCCCGCGGGATCGTGCCCCGACATCGCCCGATTGAACAGCCGCTTGGCTTGGCCGTCGTAGAGAAGTTGATAGGCCCGCAGACCCTCGGGCGGAAGAGAGGCGATACGCCTCGTCGCTTGGCGGCGCGCGGATTCATAGAGCATCCCATCTTCGGACGCTCCATCCGATCGAGCGACCAGCGCGCCTTCGGGGTCGTCGATCACCCGCTGCAACGAATCGATCGCCAGCTTCCAGTCGCCGCGGGCGACCCCGTCCTCGGCGCGTTGCAGGAGATTGACGACCGGCGCCGACGTGTCGATCAGAATGGGGGCGGCCTCCGCGTTCAAGACTTGCGGAATCGGTCGTGCAGGCTTCAGCCGGATCAGGTCGCCCGCCCCGCGCGCCGCGCTGGGGCGGGGGGCCTCCTGAGCCTGGACGGCGACTCCACGGACCGCCGCCAGCGCCGTCACCACCAGGGCGAGAAACCATCGCCCCGAGCGAAACCTGACTGCACCAGCCGTCTCGAACCAATTCTGCATTCCGGCAAACACCGTCCGACAACTCACACCGCACCAACGACCGACCAGCCCGGTGGTCGAACCGGCTAACGGCGTCTTCGTTGTCGACACCGCTTCGCGGCTGTCCCCCAGTAGTGTACCCGGCTTATCGGTTGCGGGCGCACCGTGGATTTACACTCCCGGGATACCTGCGGCGGCCCCTCCGCAGGCAGGGTAGTCGGTCGCCGGTTGTCGTTCCAGCCGCGGGCCGGCTTTACGGCCCGGTCAGAAGCTCCCTGAAGATTCTCCAGTCCGCGAGATCAACGTCGCCATCCGCGTCCAGGTCCGCACAGCGGCATTCAGGCGTCGTGTGCCCTCCTTGTCCCGTGAAGCAATCCTGGAACGCGGCGACGTCTCGCAGGTTCACGCGACCATCGGCGTTGCAGTCGCCGGCCCGCGGACATTGCATGCGGTCGCAGGCAGTTTCAACGCCCTGCGGCGTTCCTCCGCCCAGCTCGCACACCGAAGGCGGGGCATCCTTGCACGACCCGCTCGGCATGCAGCAGGCCTGCGCCGGCTGGCACACGTCGTGAGCCAACCCGGCGCAAAGCTGATTCCATCTGTTCGTGCAGCACTCCGGCACCAACGCGCACACCCGCTCACAGCACTCGCCCTTGTTGCAGAACGGCGTGTCGTGCGGCGTGAAGCAGTCGCCGGTCCCGGCGCTGCCGCATTGCGGACGCGGAACATGCCGACCCGCTCCGATGGTAAGGCCCGTGAAGACGCCGTTCTCGTCGAGCAGCC
>CAYQZH010000248.1:0-6730 GCA_964421865.1 uncultured Phycisphaera sp.
CCAGTGCTTGGCCACATGCCCCGGCAGCGACGAGCCGATGGTGCAGACCCGATTCGTCACCGTGGGTTTGGAACGGCACAACACCCAGCCGGTGGCGATGTGCAGGAAGGTGAGGAACGTCGGGCGGGTCAACGCCGCCCCCAACCGTTGACCAAGGGCCTCCCAGCCCGTTACCAAGGTGGCATCCATGCCGACCTCCTCCGCGGGTGTGGTAACCCCTACACCATTGGAAGGTCGGCATGGCTCTTGGTGAAGATCCTCCGCTCATGGCTCAAAAACGGCTGAAGTCCACATGTTCCCGTCCCGTTTCGTAATTCGTAATTTGTAATTCGTAACTCCCTCCCGCGATGGCCCGGCCGCTCCATCCCTGTCGCGGTTCTGATCGTCCGCTCGCCCGTCTCGCGGCTCGGAGCGCTCATTGCCCTCTGACGGTGGTCTGGACGAGTTCCAGTTTGCCCGTGGCGAGGTTGTAAAATAGTCGTTCGGTGGCCACCTGGTTGGGGAGTCTGCCGGGCTTTTGGGTGATGATCTGGGCCTTGCGTTGTTTGGAGCCGGAGATGGCCAGAATCTGCCGAGGCCGCTCGTAGACGACGCTGTCCGCGGTGACGGATAGACCCTCGACCTGGTCCTGCAGAACGACCGACCCGGAGGCCTGGAACTGCCGCAGCCGGTCCGAACTGAGCCGACCCATCCGCTGGCCGGATGCGTCCTTGGCCCGCGAGTCGCGGTCGAGGAAATCGACGGTCAGGACATCGCTGGTCAGGAACGTCGATCGACCCGGCGGCTGGTTCGCGCCGCCGCCCGGTCCATCGAACAGACGCGAAAGCGCCGCCCCGCTGAAGTGTTTCAATTGCACCCGCCCCTCGAATCGCGTCTGGGCGACGGCGAAGTCGTACCACATCCGCTCCCGCCATTCGATGAGCGTCTTGGAGGGGCCGGAGTCCTTGTCCAGGGCGAAGAGGTCGCTGCCCGGGCGCGGGGTCGAGTCGCGCGACGGGGAATCCGGACGGAAGTCCTCGAGCTGCAACGTGCCCGGCCCCTCGATCAACATCTTGGACACCTCGGAGCGCAGATTGACGGACAGCCGGGGACCGGCGATCCGCGAACGGCTGGAGAGTTCTCCGCTCTTGGGATCCGTCTCCGACATCTCCGCGACGGCGTGGCCATCGGCGAGGATGTAGGCCGGCTCCTTCGCATAAGCGCCGCCCGCGAAGCGCACATCCCGCGGTTTCTCCGTTCTCATCGCCCCATTGACGAACGGTTGCAGAATGCCCCATTGATCGACCTTCTTCACATCCGCCACGGGCTGCGGCGACTCGTCGAACTCCACGAGCAGTTGATCGCAGTCAAAGGTCGTCGTCGTCTCGCTCGTCGCGTGGACCCGACCGTTGAAAACCGCGCGGTTCTCCCGTCCGCGATACTTCATCGAGTCCGCCCAGGTGACCACGATCGGGATCGGGTTGGATACCTTGCGCCCGTCGAGGTCCTTGCGCGATAGGAAGGTCAGCCGACCCTCCCCGGGCACCTCCGCCCACTGGTTCGGTACGTCGAGCGTAATCTGATGACCCGTCACCGTGAGAGTATCGAGCCGTACGGTCGCCGGACGGTCCGCCGTCCCCGTCACCAGGGCCTTCTCGATCTCGCGGCCCTTCACGACCCGGCAATCGAGCTGCCCGGCCGATAGGTCGAGCTTCTGGGCGGGGTCGAACACCGTCACCGCCCCGAAGGCCTGCAAACGCTTCACGCCGGTCCGAGATCGGGCTTCCTCGTTCCTCTTCGGTTCATCTTCGACGCGGTCGAAATCGAAGACGAGTTCGTCCCTGGCGTGGAGCGTGCGTTCGCCCTGGACGGCGGCGACATCGCCCGTCGCTGTGGCCGCACGAGGCTGCGACCGTCCGTCGGCGTCGGTCGCCAGCGTCACGTCAATCTCCCGGCAGGTGATCCGATCGGCCCCTTGGATCATGACCACGTCGCCCCGACCGATCATCCGCTCGACCGCCTGGCGATCACCGCGTCCGCCGGGCTGCCCGGCGAAGCCCAGGTCGATCGAGTCGGCCTCGATCCGCGTCTCCCCCTCCTCCATGGCCACCCGCCCCGAGAACGACGCCCGGTCCAGAACCCGGCGCTCGCGAGTCGAAACGCTCCCCGTAAAGTCCACGGTGGTCTTGGTGACGAACCGGCCTTGAGCGGTCAACTCCTTGCCGAATTCGATGAAAGACTCGGTCTTTGGCATCGGCGGCGACGATGGCACACCCGTCGCGCTCGCCTTGGAATCGAGAGCACCGGTCAGCCTCCCCGGTCCGGTGACCCGGATATCCAACCTGTCTCCCCCTCGTCGTAGCGAAGCGAATTGACCGGTCATGGCTCCTTGGTCCGACGAACGGACCACAACCGGGGCGGCCTCGCTCCCGAAAAGTTGAACCTCCGAGCCGTCGGGCTCGTAGATCAGCTTCGAACAAGCCGCATCGCCTTCGGGGTGCGACAACCGCGCCGGTGTGCCAAGAGCCGTCACCCGCGATCGGACGTCGTCCGCCCATCGCTCATCGCCGCGCGACAGAGCGTCGACGACCAACCTCCCCGTCCACTGCAAGACGATCCGGTCACCCGTCGGCGTCACGGGTGGCTCGCCCGGGGTGCCCTGCGTCGGCGCCGCCGGAGACCGAACCCGATCCTTGTCTTCGTCGGAGAACTCACGAAGGATTTCCAAGACATCGGCCTGGAGACGGGACCGCGTCGCGTCGCCGGCAAACTGCTTGGCGTCCACGTCCCCCTCAAAGCGTCCAAAATACCGAACCGGTGGTCCGGGTGTATCCTCTTTCTCCGCATCGGCGCGGAAGACCGGCACGCCGCTGGCGCCGGCGGCCGAGGTCGGCGCCGGCGCCGCCGGGGCGCTTTGCGCTTGTCGATCGAGACGCGATTGGATCGTCGTCCGTAGCCAGTCCGCAAGCGTAGTCCGCCGCTCGCCCCGCCGGTCGATTCCGGGAACGTTCACCCCGAGTTGCGCGCCGCGCTCGAGGAGATCGAGTCGTCCGCCGCGTGCGATCCGCAGCGACTCGACGCGGCCTTCGGCCTCATTGAAGCGGATTTCCAAGTCCTCGGCGTGAAGCTCCACGTCCCGCGCCGCAACGTGGATCGGGCCGGGAACGACCAGCTTGGCGTATTCCAGATCGAACTCGAGGCGCTCCATCTCGACCCGCACCAACTCGGACGGATCGACCTGGTTTCGCAAAGCCTCGGGCAGCGAGGCCTTGTCCTTGTCGGACCGCCGGTCGTATTCGATCACCACGTCTCCGGTAAGCTGCCCGCGTTTCGGATCCAAACCGCCGCCGGCCTTACGTTGGGCATCGAGAACGCCCTCTCGCGCCGTCACCCGTACGTCGTTCCCGTCCTTGGTGCGCATCCGCACCTGCGGTCCGGTCAGGATGAACTCATGGTCCGAGCCGTCCTTGGGAATCCAGTCGCTGACCGCGAGTTCGAACCGAGCACGGGTGCCTTCACGCGGATAGATGGTGACGGTGATGTTTTGTCCGGGGCCGATGACCCCCTGACCCAACGGGACGCCGGGATCCCCCACGGGGGTCGTACTCCGCTCGGCAAGGCTCGCTTCGCTCGGCGGCGGAGGCAGGCGCGGGGCACGCACCGCCGACGAGTCCGGCCCCAACTGGCTGTACTGATACATGGAGAAAACAACCAGCAGGATCGCCAACGTCGCGGAAGCGACGACGAACGTCCGCACCAATCCGCCGGCGCCGCGGCGCGAACCTCGCGCCGGCCGCCGACCGCCGCCGGCTGTCGGCCGCCGGTGCTCACAGATGTCATGTTGGTATGGCACGCGATTCGTACTACATCTCCCTCAGCAGCGCACGCGACCAACGCTTCTGTTTGCGGAGGATCAGCTCAATCGCCTCGGCGACCGCGCCGCAACCCCCCCCGCGACGGGTCACATACGCCGCCGCCCGCTTGACTGCGGGAACGGCATCGGCGACCGCGACCGCCCATCCGCAGCGCAACATCGGACCGAGATCCGGCAGATCGTCGCCGATGTACGCGACCGCGTCGTCGACGCAATCCGCGGACGCGAGGATCGCCTCGTACCCCGCGAGCTTGTCGGCGACACCCAGTTTCACCCAATCGATTCCCAGTTCCGCGGCTCGTCGGGCGACCTCCCGTTCCTCCCTTCCGGATAGGATCGCGACCCTTCCGCCGTAGCGTTTCCAGAGCTTGATCGCACACCCGTCGTGGACGTGGAATCGCTTTCCCCCTTCATCATCCGCAGTGGGCGCGACGCGGCCGTCCGTAAGGACGCCGTCGACGTCCAGAATCAGCAGTTTCAGCGCGTCCAGGTCCATGATGAGCACCAGGGACAAACCATACAGTATCCCCGCGAATGGGGATTCGGACAAGTCGCGCCGCGCGGCCTCTGGGAGTTCGTGGTGTAACGAATCTAGGGGAAAGTTCTGGAACGCGGGTCTGAACGAAGATAGGCTTACGATCCTTTCGCAGACTAACGAAGGGAACGTGAGCCTAGCCCCTGAACAAGCGTGATTCTCGCTTGTTGCGCAAGAAAAAACTCGAAGGGCCTTGTTTTGCAGGGTAAAAGGAACGTTGGGAAGGAGTTCCGTTTCCGGCAAGGAGGCGTTTCGAGGGAGCGAGAGTAAACACGAGGGGGCGGTCGAACGCAAGCGGAGATGGGTCAACCGGAAGCGCCGGATCGCGGATTGGGCGAGGGCGGGATCGGGGCGATGTCCCGGCGCTGCGGGACTCACCCGGCGGGTGGGGCTGATCGACCGGATCGACGAGGAACTGCACGTGCTCAAGCGGCATCTGCCCTATCACGAGTCGGATCACGTGCTCAATCTCGCCTACAACATCCTCTGCGGCGGGACGTGTCCGCAGAACCTGGAGCTTCGCCGTAACGACGAAGTCTACCTGGGCGCTCTAGGCGCCGAGCGTATTCCCGACCCCACCACGGAGGGCGACTTCTGCCGGCGGTTCGAGGCTGCGGATGTGGAGACGTTGATGGACGCGATCAACATTGGACGGCTGGAACGCCGAAGGGGACCGCTTCCTCTTCGGCATCGACGCCATGCCCAACCTGGTTCAGATCGCCGAAAACCTGCCGAAATCGGCAGGGAAGCCGCTGACCCGTCAGGCAAAATACGAAGTCAAAACCGAGCCGCGGCAGCGGCCGGAGAACGTGAAAGAGCGGACCGTGGTGGAGAAGGGGTACGAGAACCTCAAGCTGCAAAGCGAGGAGGTGGGCGAGTTCGCCTATCGTCCCACGGTCTGTACGAAAGCCTACCGCGTGGCGGTGGTACGGAAGAATCTGTCGGTGGAGAAGGGCGAGCGGGTGTTGTTCGACGACCTCAAGTACTTCTTCTACCTCACGAATGATAAGGTGTCGCCTTGTGACACGCTCGTGGCCGAGGCCAACGGGCGGTGCAACCAGGAGAATCTGATCGCGCAACTGAAGAACGCAGTGTTCGCTCTGCGGATGCCGGTGGACAATCTGGTGAGTCCCGGCGCGCCGGGAGGCGTACATGGTGATGGCCTCGCTGGCCTGGACGCTGAAGGCCTGGTTTGTCCCGGCGCGCCGGGACTGCTGCCCGACGAGGGACGGCGGAAAGAAAAGTACCAACGTGAGAAGCAGTCGAGGCTGTCGATGGAGTTCAAGAAGTTCGTGAACGCCTTCGTGCGGATGCCGGCGTTGGTGGTGCGTGCGGGTCGTCGGCTGGTCTTTCGTCTGCTGTCGCGGAATCCATGGCAGGAGGTGTTCCTGCGGGGGGTGGACATCTTGCGGGGCAGGTCCAGTCTGTGCCGCCCGAGGCGCTGTTGACGCGGCGTGAGGACGCCGGGGTACGGACGCCCCGGTTTTACGGAGGCCCACGAATGACACAACCGAGGTGAGAATGAGCGACCCACAACCGAAGGGTGACGAGACGATCCAATCGGCGGTCGTCGCGGGGCCTCCGCGTCTACGCCGCCCGCAAAGCATCACCCGCAAAAACGCCGGAGGAATACGCTTGTTTTGGGGCTAGTGGGGCATCGGGCGCCTCAATAGATACAACGGCTCCTTCAACCGCTGGTGAGGTGGTCGGGGGTTCGCCGTCCACCAAGTTTGTAGCGCCGGAATAGCTGAAACGCCGTCATCCATCGAAGCAAACGTTGGCGGCGCTGGCTGGTGCCCCTTCATACAAATCCTCCACCTCCGCTGCCCCGTCGTTGCCGGAGTCAATGCGTACGCACACACCATCATCGCACGATGGGCCACGCGCTACGCCGCGATGTTCAGTCGGCGTCGGGCGAGTATGAGCGACGCCGCGCTCGTCAATCGAAGGATCGTGACGACCATATCCCAATCGGACCCCGCAGGGATGGTTCCCGGCGGCCCGGCTTGGACCACGAAGGGAATTGGGTCGCCGGTGAGTTCGCCAGTCTCCGACGCCCAGATGATCTCCGGGTCGCCGGGTCCACCGAAACCGAACGCGATGATGGAACCGCCGCGCGGACCATACGGGCTGGCCACGTCGAGGCGGTACCTGCCCGGTGTACTGGGCATCACAACGACCATTGTACCGAGTCTCAGCGACCCACTGGTGTGGTGCATCAAACGGATTGTAACTTATCCGGGGTTCGGCGGGCCCGGGTGACCTTGGCGAGGATGTCGGAGGCCTGGGGCGGTCCAGATGAACGGCTTGGGTTTTTGGTTATGACCTGCGATGTAGCCTTC
>CAYQZH010000249.1:0-6727 GCA_964421865.1 uncultured Phycisphaera sp.
GTCGCCGGGTTGCAGCGTCCCGTTGCGTCGGGCCTCGTCCAGGGCCATTGGAATCGACGCGGCCGATGTATTTCCGAACTTCGTGATGTTCACGGCGACCTTCTCGGGCGGCAATCCCATTTTCTCCCGTACCGACTCGATGATCCGCAGGTTCGACTGATGCGGAATAACCAGCTTAATGTCTTCCGGCGTCAACCCCGTCGCGGCGAGCGCCCGGTCGATGATCTCCTGCATCTTGATGACCGCGAACTTGTACACGTCGCGGCCCTTCATCTTCATATAGTGCAGCCGCTCGGCCACGGTCGTCGCCGACGCCGGAAGTCGCGATCCCCCCGCCGGGACCCAAATCTGCTTCGTGCGCGTACCATCACAGCCCAGTTCGCAATGGAGGATGGCCTGTTCGGGGTTCCTGGCTCGACTGAGCACGGCCGCTCCCGCCCCATCGCCGAGGATGACGCACGTCGCGCGGTCCTCGGGATCAATGTAGCGGGTCAACGTCTCCGCGCCGATGACCAGCGCGTGCTCATACAGCCCCGATCCGAGCAACCCCGAGCCCACCGCCGTGGCGTAAATGAACCCCGCACAGGCCGCCCCCACGTCGAACGCCGGTGTCAGCCGACCGCCCAGCTTCTCTTGGATAAACGCACCCGTCGCGGGAAACGGACAGTCACCGGTGGCCGTGGCGCAAACGATCACGCCGATGTCGTCCGCGGTCATCCCCGCGTTGTCCAACGCCCGCCGCGCCGCCTCGACGGCCATCGTCGAAGTGCTCTCCGTCGGCGAAGCCTTGCGCCGCTCCCGAATCCCCGTCCGCGTGACAATCCATTCGTCGCTCGTGTCCAGGTAGTCACAGAAATGCTGATTGGTCACCACCTCGTCGGGAACGTACGCTCCCGTGCCCGAGAATCGGATCGGTAGCCTTAACGCCATGCGATGCTGTCCTATGGGGGAAGCTACCCGAGCCGGGCCGCGATCGCCTCGCTCAAACCCTGCTCCACGAACCGACGGGCGGCCTTGACCGCGTTGTACACCGCGAACTCGTTGCTCCGCCCGTGGCAGATGATACAGACGCCGTTGAGACCCAGCAGCGGCGCGCCTCCGTACCTGCTGTAGTCATGCCGACGCCAAACACGATCCAGTGCCGCGGTGAACTTGGTACGAAGCTCCGCCGCTTCGTCGTCGAATTCCCGCGCGATGGTGCGGAACAACCCCTCCGCCAAGCCCTCGACGAATTTCAAAATGATGTTGCCCACGAAGCCGTCGCACACCGCTACGTCGCACTTGTTCTCGAACAGGTCCCGACCCTCGGCGTTGCCGACAAAACGGATCGACCGATCGGCCTTGAGCAGATCGTACGTTTGCTTGACCAGCCCCGTGCCCTTTCCGCTCTCTTCTCCGATGGACATCACCGCGACCCGCGGCTCTTTGATGTTCAAGACGCGCTGCGCATACAGCGTCGCCATGATCGCGTACTCGTACAGGTGTCGGGGTTTCGCCTGGATGTTCGCCCCGACGTCGCACAGTACGAACGGGCCATGAAACGCCGGGATCGTCACCGCGATCCCCGGTCGCTTCACGCACGGCAACGGCTTCATCTTAAGCTGACAGACCGCTGCGCACGCCCCGGTGTTGCCCGCGCTGAGGACCGCGTCAACTTCCTTCGCCGCCGCCAACTCGACCATGCGGATTAACGAGGAGTCCTTCTTGGTTTTGACCGCCTCGACCGGCGGCTCGTCCATCCCCACGACTTGCGAGGCGTGGACGATGCGGATTCGGGACTTGCCCCCGTCCGCGCCCGCGATGGCGAGTTCCTTGTGAATCCGCCCCTCGTCGCCGACGAAAACCAACTCCAGGTCAGGCTCGTCCGACAGGGCCTGGACCGCCCCGCGCACAAGGGCGCCAGGAGCGTTATCCCCCCCCATCGCGTCGACAGCCACCCGGATCGCCATCAGGCTTCCTTCTCGCCAACCGCCAGCATCACTTTGTCGCTGACATACCCACACACTCCGCACGCCGCGTGCGGCCGCTTAGGCTTACCGCATTTTGGACACGCGCTCAGGTTCACGGGTTGCAGGGCATGATGCGCCCGACGCGTCCTGGTCCTCGTCTTCGACATTTTTTTTACTGGGAGCATATTTATTCCACCATCACTACCAAATCATCCAGCGTCACTCGGTTTCTGCGCTGTTGGGGATCACTCGCGGCATGTTCGGAATCGCCCGCACCTACACGCCCGCATGGCGGGCACGTTAAGCGGGGAAGGGCCTTGTGTCAACTTGAAACCAGTGGTTCACGGGACCTGCTGGCGTCGTCAAACGTTCCCGCCGAGGGGCAATCCTTGGCGAGGGTGCAGCCGGGGCAGTTCGGCTTCCGCGCGAAGCAAACTCGGCGGCCATGCCGGATCAAGGCGTGGCCCAAGAAGGTCCACTCCCTTTGCGGGAAGAGCTCGATCAGATCGCGCTCGATCTTCACTGCCTCCTTGCTGTCCTTCGCGGACCAAGTAAAACCCAATCGCGTGGCCAGTCGTCCGACGTGCGTGTCTACGACGACGCCTTCGTTCTTGCCGAAAGCCGTCCCCAATACCACGTTGGCCGTCTTCCGCGCCACACCCGGCAGCGTTACAAGCTGCTCCATTGTGCCAGGCACTTTGCCCCCGAACTCCTCGACGATCTTCCGGCACGCACCCTGGATGCTCTTGGTCTTCTGCCGGAAAAAGCCTGTGGAATGGACCATCCGCTCGATCTCCTCCTGCGGCGCCTCCGCCAAGTCACGGGGGGTCGGGAATCGCTCGAACAGCCCCGGCGTGACCTTGTTGACTGTCTCATCGGTCGATTGCGCGGAAAGGATCGTGGCGATCAGAAGCTGCAGCGGATCGTGGTGACGCAAGGCGCAGTCCGCCTCCGGATACAGCTTGCGCAGCCCGGCCAGAATCCGACGGGCACGCTTCTTCCGATCCGAAGCTGCCTCCGTCGTTCTGACTCTTGTGCCTTTTGCGACCGTCTTCGCCATCGCAGGTATTGTCGATTGTCGATTGTCAAATGTCGAATGGGCGGGTCCGACAGGTTCTCAATTCGACATTCGACATTCGACATTCGTCAATCGACATTCCCTCCCTCGACCCACTTCACGAAGCCGTCCTCAAACACGTCCTTCTTCCAGATGGGCACATCTTTCTTCAACCTGTCGATCAACCATCGACACGCATCGAACGCCTTGGCCCGACGGCCGCACGCGACCGCGATCATCACTGAGGCTTCGGCCACCGGCACCGACCCGAGTCGATGGACGACGGCGATTTTCCCCGCGCGGAAGCGATCGACGGCCTCGCGCGCCAGGCGTTCGAGCTGTCGTTGCGCCATCGAGTCATAGGCCTCGTAGTCCAATCCGACTAACGGTCCGTGTTGCGGGTCCGATTCCGCGCGGGTGGAACCCTCGAACGTCACGGTCCCCCCCAGCGACGGATCGCCGCTCACGAACTCGCGCACCTGCGCCACCGGGATCGGACCGCGCACCAATTCAACCCAAACGCTCCCCATTGGTTACCCGCCCGACACCGGCGGGACCACGGCCAACTCGTCGCCCGCGCGCAGGACCTGCGTATCCACGACGAATTCTTGGTTGAGGGCCAGGCGCATCTTCGACAGGCCTTCACCGAGCCGCGGAAACCGTTCCGCTATCGCCCGGCGGGCATCGCCCACCGTCGCTCCCACCCGTAGGTCGAGCGCGACCGACTCCATCTTGGTCAGGTCCTTCGCCGGCCCAAGGAATAATACGGTGACCGAAATCATCAGTAGCAACAATCAGAGCCGCGAGCCCAAGCGAGCCGTCAAAGCGTCATCGACCGAGGCGGTGCTTCACGGATATCTCCATCCCGTTTCCGATCGGGACGTGCGCGGAGCAGAATTCCGGATGCTGACGAATCCACGCCTTGAAGTCCGCAAGCTCCCGCGGATGCGTGAGGGTGTTGTCGGTCAGCACAACGGCCCGTTCGCTTAGCGTATCCGCCAGCAATTCGACGTATCGGATGCAGTTTTCCTTGTCCGCGTCGTTGAGCACGAAGTCGATCGCCCCGTGGAGCGTCGCAAGGGCTTCGGCGGCCGATCCGGTCCGCAACTCCACATACTCCAACAGCCCCGCCGACTCAAACGCCGTTCGAGCGGCTTCGCTTTTCGCACGATCATGGTCGATGGTAATGAGCCGCCCGCCGTTCTCGGCCAGCGCCGACGCAATCCACAATCCGCTATATCCGTAGCTCGTGCCGATCTCGACCGCACGCTTCGCCCCGGTCGCGAGGATCAGGGCGCGCATGAACGCCCCGGCCTCTCGCGGCACGGCGTACGCGTTCTTCACGGTCCCCATGAACCGTTCGAGCCGCTCGAGCGCGTCGGTAACCCTCTGGTTCATGCCTTGAAACCGGGACTCAGTGCGTCGATTCGCAAGGGGCGATTCGTCATTGGCCATTCTCTTCCAGCTTCGCACGCCACTCGGCGGCCTTGTCGGGGTAGCCCTTGTCCGGCACGAAACGCGGCCATGTCTCCCACCTACAGAGCCTCTCGGTAATCGTCAGAATCTTAGCCCACACCTGGATTAGAGTATCATTGTTCGGCATGTGCATCATCTCCCTCGGGTAGGTCGCCGCCGTTCTTGTGGCGTAAGTTTTTGTCGCCGGGGTGGAACGGCAAGCCCCCTTTCGGACCAGTACTTCGCCCGCGCAGATTCGAGGTGCGGCGCACAATGAGCGAATCCTCGTTTTGCCTTACGACCACATCTTGGGCACCGTCCTGCGGCGATTCGGGCTTTGGCTTTGGCTTTCACCCTTGCTGCATTCTTGGCAAGGCACTCCGTACACAGGCTCTTACCGGCGGCCAGTGGTTTGTGACACACGCACAGACCGCGCTTGTTTAGATTCTGCCGGCGTTGTAGGGTTGTCATAGCGCAAGCAGCGCAGAACTTCGGTCTGTTGCCGCGCGGTTTCCCGCAATGAACGCAGAAGGCAACGGGCCTCGCGGCCCGCTTGCGCGCCCTATATTGGCGACGAAGCTGATACTTGTGTATACTGCATGGTCGGCAGAAACGGCCCTTGCTTTTGGTTAACTTACCGCAATTAGCGCAGCGGCCGGCGGCCCGCATCCGCTTTGCATACCGACCCTGATTCGTCAGGCCGTCGTCAATTCGTCGCATGGGACGCCCCCGCCTCCCGCGGCACGGCGAGGGCGTCGCTCACGGTTCCCAGGAACCGCTCGAGTCGTTCGATGCACTCCATGACCCGCTTGGTCATCGTCGCCGTCCCTGTAGCGCCACCCCTTGTGGGTGGCGCGGGATCGTGTGTGCGCCGCCCACAAGGGGCGGCGCTACATCTTCTATCGAAGAAACGTCTTCCCCAGCAATCGCCGAATCATCGCGATTTGTCCGGCATGGAACGCCTCATGCCGACCGCAATGCGAAACGGCCCCGCACTTGTCGTGATAATGCGGATGCGGCTTGCCGTCGCCGCCGAACGCCGGCTCGGCCAGCAACGCGTCGCTCATGCCGCGTACGGCCGCGAGCGTCTTGCGATGAACCTCCTCCATCGTCGATAACACGGTCTGCACCGAGGGGTAGGTGTACTCTCTGGCCGACCTCACCGCCCCGCCGGTCGGAAAATGTTTGGTAAACGACTCGTCCAGCACGCCGCCGCCCAAACACCGCACATGGACCAACAGATGCTGCGCACACGCCAGGTGCCCGCACATCCAAAGCGCGTGCCCCAACCCCGGCCCGGGTTGGTACGTCCAGTCGTCGCCCTTCAAATCCGCGATCAACTTGAGCGTCCACTGCCGCGTGTCCTCAAGCTGCTCGGCCAGGAACGTTGCCGTTCGCCCTTCAGTTTGTGGGTTCATTCCAACCAGTCCTCGATCTCAAGCCCGTGAATCTGTTCGAAGTGCTTCGTGTTGTGCGTAACGAGCTTTGCATCACGCGCGACCGCAACCGCGGCGATCCACGTGTCGGCATCTCCGATGGGGCGACCCTTTTGACGCAGAGCCAAACGAATCCGACCGTAGGCCTCCGCCGCCGCTGAGTCAAACGGGACGACGCCGAGCGAAGGAAGGAACCGATCAAGACGCCCCCTTGCTTGGACGGGATCCTGCGCCGCTAAGGCGCCGTAAATCAGTTCAGCCAGCACCAGTGAACTGATTTCCGCGGCCGGCGTAACCGCTTTCAGCCGCTCCGCCACGGTGTGATTCCCACGGAGCAGCGCAATCACGACGTCCGTGTCAAGATGGTGCATCGAAATCCACATCGCGGCAGGTACGAAGTTGCCGCTCCCGAAGAATCTCCTCGAAGATCTCCGCGATCTCGTCGTCGTCCTTCCAAACGCCGCACGACTCCTCGATACGTCGACGTCGCTCCTCGATGGAAAGAGGACTTGTGTCGATTTCGACCGTCACCGACGTTCCGGACGGAAGACCGGCGTCCCGTTCCAGCTCGATATGTTTACCGTCGATCCGACCGTTCAGTTTCTGAATCATGGCAACCGTACCCGTCACGCCGCCTCGATCGCTTTCTTACCCCGGCAATTATAGCAAAACCAAGGCTCGCCGTCGAGAAGAGACACTTCACTCTACCGTCAACGTCGGCGCCTCGCGTAGCCCGCTGCGGATGCTGATCTGTCCGGCCGTGTTCGACACGACCCGTTGGATGGCCTCGCTCACGTAATCCGGCGTGTCGGTGAAGAGCTTCTCCGGGC
>CAYQZH010000250.1:0-6649 GCA_964421865.1 uncultured Phycisphaera sp.
GAACCCCAAGCGCCAGCGCGGGGTCTTGGCCCGTCGCTTGCGCTCCGGGTTCGGACGGGCGGTCGCCACACGCGGCGTTCGTCACCACGTAACCGTTCAGGCCACGAGTCTGTGCTTGGCGGGTCAACTGAACGGCGCGCACGCCGGCCGCACCGATGTCGAGTCCGATCCGCGTCCGTTTGCGTTGCCAAGACTTGAGCGCGATCATAACCATCGACCCTCCGCCCTACTTGATGGCCGACGTCATGTCGAACAGCGGCACGAACAGGGAGATCGCCACACCGCCGACGACGAAGCCCATGATGATGAGGATCACGGGTTCGAGCATCTTCGTGACCATGGTGATGAACTCTTCATTGGACTCGTCGAGCATGTCGGCGCAGAAGGACATCGATTCTCCGAGACTGCCGCTGTCCTCACCGGTGTAAATCGCCTGACAGATGTACGGCTCGACGATGCCGGACGCCTCGAACGCCGTGCTGAGCCGCCCCCCGGAGGTCACGGCCTCTTGCAGGTCGTTGAAAAGCTTCCCAAAGCGACGGTTGCGGGTGGACTCGCGGACCAGATCTAAGGTATCGAGAACATCGACGCGGCTCTCCAGGAGCATTCCCATCGTCCGAAAAATCTGGCCTTGGATGAGGCGCGATCGCAACCGCCCCACGATCGGGATGAGGAGTTGGACGTTGCTGAGCCATTGTCGCCCCGCCGCGCTGGTCAGCGTCCAGGCCACGGCGCCACCCAGCCCCGCGGCGAGCAGGATCAACAGCGGCCAGTAGCCGCGCAGGAACTCGGCCGTTTGCAGCAACGCGTGCGTGGTGGCCGGAGTCTTTACGCCGAGCTGGACGAACATGGCGTTGAACCGCGGAAGCACAAAGAACAACAGCACGAGGAGGATGTGGAAGCACATGGCGATCAACAACGCGGGATAGGCCATCGCCCCGAGGAGCTTCTTGCGGAGAGCGCGGCGCTTGCCGACGATCACGGATAGCCGCTCGAACATTTCGGTAAGCGTTCCGCTGGCCTCGCCCGCCGCAATGATGGCGCAGTAGACCGCGTCGAAGGTGCGGGGGTGCTTTCGCAGCGTCTCGGTGAGGGTCGTCCCGTCCTCGAGATCGTTGACCAGCCGGCCTAAGAGCGCCGCGTGGTTGGCGTTCGGCATCTGTCGCTGAATGGCGGAAATGGCGGGAACCAGCCCGCTGCCCGCGCGGAGCAACATCGCCAACTGGCGAGTGATCTGGACCAGCAGCTTGAGCGGCAGACGAACGGAGTCCGCGGTCTTGGCTCGCAGGGCGGCGCTCCGGCGGGAGGTCGAGGCGCGGGACTCGGCGATCTTCTTGACGTATAGCCCGCGGCGACGGAGCTGTTCGACGGCCTCCTTGACGTTCGGGGCGTCGATCGAATCGGTCGTCGGGCGGCCGCCCGCATCCATGGCGTCATAGGTTAGAATCATGCTTCGCCCTCACTGCTCGCCGCGGTCGGATCGCTGACATCGAGGGCCTCCGAACGAGTCACCCGCAGGACTTCCTCCAACGTCGATTCGCCGCGATCGACCAAGTCAAGTGCTTTTTCGCGCAGGGTCCGCCATCCGGTCTGGGCGAGGTACACACGGATGTCGGTTTCGGAGGGGTTGAGTTGGACCATGCGCTTGAGTTCGGCGTCGAGCAACATGACTTCGTAAATCCCGATGCGGCCTCGAAAGCCGGTGTTGTTGCACTCCCGGCACCCTTCGCCCTTTTGGAACAATTCGCTGGTGCGATTCTCCCACCCCACCTGCTTGAGCAAGTTGGGCGGCGGGTAATAAGAGGTCTTGCACGAGGTGCAGATGGTGCGGGCGAGCCGTTGAGCGACGAAGCCGAGGATGGAGGCGTTGAGGAGAAACGGCTCGATGCCCATGTCGATGAGGCGCATGACGCCGCCGGGGCAGTCGTTGGTGTGAAGAGTGGACATGACCAGGTGGCCGGTGAGGGCGGCCTGAATCGCCACGCGGGCCGTCTCTTGATCGCGGATTTCACCGACCATGATGACGTCCGGGTCTTGGCGGAGAATGGAGCGCAGGGCGCGGACGAAGGTCAGCCCGACCCGTTCATTGACCTGAATCTGATTGACCAGCGGCAGTTGATACTCGACGGGATCCTCGATGGTCAGGATGTTGGTGGATTCGTCGCGAAGGAGGTCGAGGGCGGAGTAAAGCGTGGTGGTCTTGCCGGACCCGGTAGGTCCGGTCACGAGCATCAGGCCGTAGGGACTGTGGATCATGGCCTCGATCGCCCGGCGGTCCAGCCCGCGTACCCCCAGGGATTCCAGTTCGAACGAGAGGTTGGCCTTGTCGAGGATGCGGAGCACGATCTTCTCGCCCAGCACGGTGGGCATGGAGGAGACGCGGAGGTCGATCTCCCGGCGGTCCGCCACGAGATGGACTCGGCCTTCTTGGGGAAGACGCTTTTCGGCGATGTCCATCCGGCCGATGACCTTGACGCGGGAGATGATCGCGGCGTGCATCCCCCGCGGGGGCTTGAGCATCTCGCGCAGCTCGCCGTCGATGCGGTAGCGGATGTGGGTCCCGTCGCGGTCGGGTTCGATGTGCACGTCGGAGGCGCCCGCGCGCAGAGCAGTGAGGATGGCGAGGTTGACTAGGTTTACGATGGGGCTCCCCTCGACCATCTTGTCGAGGTCGGTGATCGGACCCTCGTCGATCGCTTCCGTCTCGGTGATCTGAATGTCCGACTCTTCCATGGAAGCGAGGAAGGAGTCGACGGTCACCTCGGCGGCAAGGTATTTCTGCTGGTATTCCGCAAGGTTATCTTCGAGAACGAGGACCGTACGGATGGCACAGCCGGTGAGGCTTCGCAGGCGATCTTGGACGGGCAGCGACTGCGGCTCGACCATGGCCACGGTCATTTCGTCGCGCACGCGGAAGAGCGGAAGGACGCGGAGCCGCTCGGCCTCTTCCTTGGGGATGGATTTGGCGACTTTCGGGTCGATCAGACCGTGACGGAGGGTGCAGCCTTTGACGTTCAGTCGACGACCCAGGGCCTGTACGAGGGTGGCGGCGGAAATAGCGCCGACGTCGACGAGGGCCTTTCCGATGCGTCCTCCCGCGGACTGTTGACGAGCGAGGGCCTCGGCGAGCTGTTCGGACGAAATGAGACCGTCGCGAATGAGCTGATCGCCAAGTCGGACGGCGGTTTCGATGGTCAGGTTCGGCATAAGCCAAATGCGGAATGGTGAATTCGGAATGCTGAAGTTTCCGCATTCCGCATTCCGCATTCCCCCTTCACAAGTAGCTCTTCACCGCGTCGTGCACGTCCTTGAAAAAGCTGAATCGGCCCGACAAGCCCGTAAGCTCAAAAATCTCACGGCAGGTCGGCGTCACGTTGGCCAGCTTGAGGCTGCTGGCGCGGTCCTGAAGCTCGTCGGTCGCGGCGAGGAGTCCTTCCAGGGCGGCGCTGTCCACATAGGGGACCTCGTGCATGGCCACGACGACACGCGGATTGGGCGACTTCAGCCGCGAAAGCAGCGTCGTGGAGAAGGCCTCGCCGTCCTGATCCACCAGCGGTCCATTCGGCGTGAACACATCCACGGTTCCGACCTGCTGCTGTTCGATCTTCACGGTCGTGGACCTTCAATCCGAACCGGGAGCGCGAGCGACCGGGCCAAAGGCCCCGCGCTTGCGCTTGGGGTTCCGATAGGACCCACGCTTTCCGCCGGTCGCGCGTCCAGTTCGCCGGCGATGGTCAGATGTTCGAGCCTGGCGCGGCGCGACTGGGCCAACGCGCGGGAGACCAAAGTCCGTACGTCGGGCTTTTCCATGCCGCTGCCCACGACGCCGCAGCGCACGGCGACCGATCCGCCGCAGGCGGACCAACGGCTGTGGTCGGCGCACAACACCGTCAGTCGCCCCATCACTTGCTTGACGATCAACGACGCCAACCCCGCGTCCACCCGACGCAGAAGCCAAATAAACCGCGAGCCGTCGAAGCGCCCGAGCCGATCATCCATACGAACCTTGCGTCGCAGGGTGTCGGCGACCTCACGGATCAACTCATCGGCGACCTCCCAGCGTCCGGAGTCGTTCAGTTCACGCAGACCCTCGACGGCGACGACGGCCGCCGCGACCGGTTCACCCTGAGCGTACGATTCGCGCAGCGACCGCTGGGCGGCGTGGAGGAACGCGGCCCGGTTATAGAGTCCCGATCCGGGATCATCCTGACCCGCGGTGCGACTGCGGACCGTCTCGGCCAACATACACCAACATTGAGAGACAAGTTGTTCGACGGCGCGGAGCAAGGCCCGATTCGCTTCGGGCGCCACGTCGAGCTGGCCCGCGGTCACCGCGCCGAGCCTTTGCGTGCCCTGCGTGACGGCGAAGCACCACAGGATCGGTTCGGGAAGGTCCTGGGCCAGTTGTCCGATGAGTGCACCCTGCGTTGGATCGCCGCCGACGTACGATCTTCCGGTCGTGACCACGTGCCCCAGAATCCCCTGCCGAGCCGAAATTCGCTTGAGCTCGGCAAGCGGGTCAGGCTCGCGGAGCGCTACAAGCTCCTCGCCTTCGCTGAGCAGACGATAGGGTTTGACATGCGTCGCCTTACAACACTGATAGAGGACGCCGCGAATGAACTCTCCGAACGCCGGCCAGGAGTCGGAATCGTCGCGGTGTTCCGCGAGCCAGTCGTCGAATTGGTGGATGAGGGTCGCGAAGCGGTCGAGGGCGGCCTCGGCGTCCTCACGTCCAGGGTCGCCGGAAGGCGCGCGGAACAGGGCGGAGGAAGGCGTCGCCGACAACTCGTGGACGGGCATTTGACCGGCCCATCCGCCCATCAGGAAAATCGCCACGGCCCCGATGAGGATCGTCGCCACCACGCCCGGTTGTCGCCAGATTCCCGTGCCCGCGGAGGCCTGCACCAACACGACCCAGAACATGGCGCAGACCAGTCCCAAGGCGAAACCGCGCCCGCGCCCCAGCAACCGTCCGCCGAGACCGACGGCCAGCAGAATGGGGAACCACGGCAAAAGAAGCGTCAAGGTCATGTCACTCTCCTTCGGGTTGGGTCACTGGATCGTCCATCCCCTGCATGAAACGGTTGGCGCGTTCCACCATCCGATGCCACGCATCCGCATCATCCTTGAGCGCCTTGCGGATCAGGACGTCGAAGGTTTTCTGCAAACGCGGATCGACCGTCTTGCCCGCCTCCTCTTCGAGAATCTCGAGGGCCCGTCTCCAATCATAGGCCAACCGGTAGGAGCGGTTGGAGGTCAGGGCGTCGAACACGTCAGCGATCTGAATGATCCGCGCCTGAAGGGGAATCTGCTCGCCCTTCAGTCCCGCGGGGTACCCGGAGCCGTCGTAGCGTTCGTGGTGGTGGAGGATGCCGTCCAACGCCTGGGACAACTGCGGCACCTCTTGGACCACCTTGTGACTGCGGACGGGGTGTTCCTTGATGTGCGCGAACTCCTCGGCGGTGAGCTTGCCCTCCTTCTTGAGGACGTTGTCGCGAATCCCGATCTTCCCCACGTCGTGGAGGAGCCCGGCCCATTGGAGCATCTGGAGATCGACCTCGCCCAGACCGACGCATTGGCCGAGGGTCGTCGCAAAGTAAGCCA
Organism: uncultured Phycisphaera sp.; assembly: GCA_964421865.1. Classification (GTDB taxonomy): domain Bacteria; phylum Planctomycetota; class Phycisphaerae; order UBA1845; family UBA1845; genus SBAX01. The sequence goes on from CAYQZH010000250.1 coordinate 5,605, forward strand.
CACGCAGCGAATGCCCACAGGTGTATTCGTCCTTCTGATCCACGGCGCTGACCAGCGATCGAACCATGGCGATCGACATCTCGCGGAGTTCGCGGACCAGCCGATGGCTGCGGATGAGGTCGCCGCAGAACGCGGCGAGAGATTCGATGAGCTGCATTTCGCTCGCTCGGAAGGACCGGGTCTGTCGAGTGCGGAGTAGGACAAGAGTGCAGACCACGGCGTCGCCGGAGAGGATGGGCCCGATCAGGACCTCGGCGGTGGCGTCGGTCATGGCCCCGGGCGGCACGGTCTCCACGACCACAGCTCGCCGTTCGCCCGCCCGGTCGAGTAGGGCCCGCAGCCACTCGTTGACCGACCTCGCCGAACCTTCCAGCGCCCAGCCGCCCGATCGCCGTCGCCACGCGGCGAAGACGGTCCGCTCCTCGAAACTGCGACGCAGGCTGTTGAGCATGAGCTCGATGACCTCCGACTCGTTCTGGACTCCGGCGAGTTTGCGAGTGACCTCGAAGATGATGCCGAGCTGTTCGTACAGGCAGAGCAGCTCATCGGCCATGCCCTGGTGCTCGACCATCACTTGGTCGAGCGATGAGGACACCGCCGGCAGCAGCGCGGTCAGATCCTCCGGACCTTGCAGCTTGGCTAGTGACGCCCGAAGGGCGCCGAGAGACAGCAGGGCGTCTCCGTTCGGCGTCCGCGAGTCGTGCCCGTCATGCCGTGGGCTTTGATGAGTCAACGCATCGTCCCCTTATCTCGCCGGCACCCCTAACAAGTGGTTGATCTCCAGCACCAACTGCGAGGGGAGGAATGGCTTGGGGTAGACGCGAACGCCGTATACGGCAAGCTGTTCATTGAGACGCTCCTGGTCGCAGCGGGCGGTCAAGACGATGATCGGAATGGCCGCTCCGACCTTGCCCCGCACCGCTTGGGCGAGACCGACCCCGTCCAGCACGGGCATGTTCATGTCCGAGATAATCAGGTCGACGGATGTGTCGTCGAGTGTCTCGAGCGCGGCCTCCCCGTTGCGCGCCGTGACGACTTCGTGACC
>CAYQZH010000251.1:0-6641 GCA_964421865.1 uncultured Phycisphaera sp.
ACCAATCCCCTCCCCGTGCAAAGAATCGATCCGAGATGTGTAGAACAACAAGGGCAAGAGCCCAGTGCGGTAATTCCGCGCGCTGGGATCCGTGGAGGGGGTCATGGGCAACCATGATTCCTACTCCGACTCAAGAATACATACGAGCGACAGGCCGATATGTTCTATCAATTATGACGCACTACACTAGCGTGGTTCACACGCCTCCAGATAAAGTAGCTTTTTACCTGCACCGTCGGCGTTCCTGGCGCATACTCTCCATAACACCGCGCGGCACCACGGTCCGGGGGGTGCGGCATCCCTCGACACCTCGATCAGCGCGCCCATGCCTTGATCTTATCGTCGCGAACGTCCCGCCCCGACCCGCAGGTTGACGTCTGACAAACTACGGAACGGCTGTCGCCGTCGCCGTGAGGCGCTTCTCGAACCGCTGCAGGCCGAGGACCGCGGCGCCGAACGCCACGACGTGGGCGGGGTGATCCGGTAGGTGGACCGTTCCGCCGAACTTAGCACGGCAGGCTTCCACCATGCCCTCCTGCACCGCGACGCCGCCGATGAAAACCACGCCGCCCGCGAAACCGACGAGCTTGAGTTGACTTAGGGCCCGGTCGGCCAACGACTCATGGGCTCCGCGAACAATGTCGGCCACGCTGCGTCCCTCCGACACATGGTTGATGATCTCCGACTCGGCCAGCACGGCGCAGACGCTGCTGATCGGTTGGGGGTCTTTTGCCTCGAGGGAGACTCGGCCAAGATCGCCCAGGGGAACCTCGAGGTAGCGCGCGACTCGTTCGAGAAACCCACCGCTGCCGGCGGCGCACTTCTCGTTCGTGCGGAACGATTTCACCTTTCCGCCGTCGCGTAAGGCGATGGCCCGAGTACTCTGCGCCCCCATATCGAGCACAAAGCGAGCATCCGGGAACAGGACGTGCGCACCCCTGGCCCCGCAGGTGAGGTCGGTGATCTGAACGTCGCGATCGGTGAGGCTGTATCGCCCCAGCCCGGTCGCGGCGAGATAGTCCACCTGGGTACGGTCCAGGCCGGCCTCTTCACACGCCGCGTCGATCGACATTCGCGCCACCGCGTTGAAATCGGCCTGCGTCCGCGCCCGGCCTCTTCCCAGAATGCGTCGCTCGTCGTCAATGATGACGGTCTTCGTCGATCCGGCCCCGAGATCAACCCCCGCAATGTACGCCATAGTTCTTTCCTTCACTCATCCACCCAGACGGCCGGCTCGGCGACGACCTCGGCGTGAGCGCCCCGGTCCACGAGGACTTCGTCCAGAGCAAACAACGCCGCCCCCAGTGCTCCGGTAAACTGCGACTCACTGCTCGTGTTGAGCGCCGCCCCGAGTTTGGCCTCCAGTGCGCGCACCATGCCGATGTTCCGCGCCACGCCACCGGTGAAGGTGATCTCCGGCTCCATGCCGACTCGGCGAACCAGTCCGACCGTGCGCGAAGCGATGGCCTCGTGAACTCCTGCAAGGATGTCTTCCACCTTCTTGTTCTGCGCCAGATGACAGAGAATGTCGGACTCGACGAAGACGGTACACACGCTGGTCAGACGGACCGCCTTGGTGGCCTTCAGGGAGAGTCCGCCGATCTCATCCAAGGAAAGTCCCAGGACATCGGCGGCGCCCGCGAGGAATCGGCCCGTACCGGCGGCGCATTTGTCGTTCATGCAGAAGTCGACCACGTCGCCCTCGGGGCCGACTTTGATGGCTTTGGTGTCCTGCCCGCCCATGTCAATCACCGTGCGCGTACTGGGGAACAGCAGGTGTGCCCCTCGCGCATGACAAGAGATTTCGGTCACTTGGGAATCGCCGGCCTCAATGCGGTATCTTCCATAGCCCGTGCCCACGACGAACTTCACCTGCTCTCGTGCCATCCGCGACTGGGCGAGAAGCTCCTCCAGCGCTCGTTGGCCCGCGCGCTTCAGGTTGGCGCCGGTGTCGAGCAGCACCCGGGCGACAATGGCGCGGGCGGTGTCCACCAACACGGCCTTCGTTTGCGTGCTCCCGACGTCGATTCCCGCGGCATAGTCCATGAGTTAGCTCGCTTGGGGTTGGCGCTCAACGCGTTCGGCGTCGGGTCGCCCCTCCCGCAGTCGTTTGTAGTGTAGCGATTCGAAGAAGGCGTCGATCCGGTTTTTCATTTGGGCCTCCGCGTAATAGCGCGGATCTTCCAAGTCTGACTCGACCATGAGCGTCGGTACGCCGAGTTCCTTGGCGAAGTACTCGCGCATGTCACCCTGGCCGGCGGAGAAAAGGCGACAGCTCTTGACACTGTGGATCACGAGGGCGTCCGCGTGCCAGTCTTCCAAATAGGACCGAATCTGTTTGTAGCGCTCGAGCAGCGAACGGTTGCAGAGGTTGTAAAGGATCATCTGCTCGGCGATGCTTTCCAAAGGTCGGTCGGGATCGTGCCGAAACCCAAACTCCCAAGTGCCGCCGACGGTGGAGTAGGTGCTCTGCACGGCGACGGCCTTCCATTTTTCAAAGAGGTTGCGGAAACTGCGATAGGCCGGGTACGGCGGCGGGCCCTCGACCACGAATCGAAAGCGCTCTTCGTCCAGAACGCCGACGCCGGCGGCTACCATCCGCTCATACTCCTCGACGGTCGCGTCGAAGAAGTCGGCCGCCTCCCGGGTGCCGCGCAGGGCATTGATGGGCCCCATCATGTTGATGCTGTCAAAATAGGCGTCAAACGGAGCGGGGCGATGTTTGCAAAGCTCCTTCGCCCGGCTCCAACCGTGTTCAGCGCGGACGGACTGCTTGAGGATTTCGCGCAGCCGGTCCAGGTCGAACTTCTTTCCGGTCAACCGCTCACACTGCGCGATCAGTTCGTACAACTGGGTGATCACGTAGGCAATGTCGCCGGGGCGCGGGGCGCTCTCGCGTACAAACGGGATGTCCAACATCACCATGGGAACTTTGAAAAGGTTGGAGCAGTGCTCGAACCATTTGATGTAAACATTGCAGCCCACGAAATTGCACACGATCAACGATGGTTTGGGAGTGTTGCCGTTGTCGCCCACGCCGCCGCATAGGCTGTATCCGACATCCGCCTTGACGTAGGCGCAATTGTCCGAGGCGTAGCCCACTTCTTCACTCTTGATGATATAGGGTAGCGAATTCTTGCGTATGGCCAACTGGAGGGCATTGATTTCCGGGAACACGGGGAGGATGTCGAAGCATCGTAGGATCTCCACGCAGTTGCCGCTGATCATCAGGTACGCCGATGGCGCGCCATTCTTGGCGGCCTCCTGGACCTGCGTCATCCAGTCGGTCATGATGTTACGAGAGAGGTTATGAATCGCTCCCCGGTAATCTTTGGTCGGCGCCGCAGTGGTTACCATATTCGCTCCCATCGCTCCGGGCGAAGGCCGGGGGAAGACCGCCTAATCGAATAACATCGACTCCGCAAAAGTTTCGATTTCCGAACGTACGTTGTCGAACGTCCACATCTTTTCCTCGAACTCGACCTTCAGATGAGGCATGGCGGCTTGCTCGAGCCTCCAGCGGAACAGAACGTAGTCGAGCAACGCCGGCTCGCAGAATTTCGCCGGCGCAAACAACACGGCCTCGGCGCCCGCGTCCGCGACACGGCGCATCAACCCCTCGGTCCGCGGCCGGTCCCGATCGTGACGCACGGAGGTATAGATGTTGCTTTTCAGATACGCTTCAGCGAGCGAGCCCAACGGATCCCCGTTCGGACCCACGTCTTCCGGAAACAGCCGCCAACCGATCATGAGGTCGTCGTCCTTGACCATGCAGCCCGCCGACTCGATCACCTCCAGCAACCCGATGGGAGGCTGTTCGCAGAAAGCCCCCTCGATGACCACTTTGGCTCCGTCTCGGGCCCGCACCTTCCGCAGGGAAACCTGCTCGAGGAACTGTTCGAGCAAGGGAATGAAGTCCTCCGGCATCATACGCGTGCCGGCCTGGACGACGGCGTAGAGATCGGAAGCCGCGATCGCCCCGGCGTGTTTGCGGCGATGGTCATAGAGGGCCCGGGTTAGGCTACGCACTCTGTTGCACAGTTCAAGACTATGCTGGATCGCATCGTCCGTAATCGGGCGACCGAGATGTTTCGACAGGTTCTCGCGAAAGCGCTCGAACTCCGCCCGCGCGTAGGCCGCCGAGCCGGCACTGTAGAGATTCTGCGGTAAATGCAGGAACTCGATGTACAGCCCCGGCGTGTTACGCGTTACCAGGCTCGCCAGATTGCGGGCAACGTCACAAATCGAACTGAAGACCGCACCGGTAAACTCGTTCATGTCTCCACGAAGGAACAACTCCAGGGTGCTCTTGGCGATCGAGCAAATGAAGGACTGGAATCGGGACTCGGCATGGGACAGCTCGATTTTGTCCCCGGCGCCGAAAAGACCCACGGGCATCAGCCCCGCGGCGTGAATGATTTCCACGGGAGCGTAAACGGGGAACACGGCGAACCCGCCGATGCCGGGGTGCCGCTCCCGCGCCCGGGCGAGGGCCTGAGCCGGTAGGAGATCCAGGAGGTCACGAGACTGCTGAACGATTTCGTCGATGGTCATGTCGCTCCTCCGTCGCTTGACGCATTCGAGCGCCGCGGCTCGGCCTCGTCCGCCTCACACAAACCGTTCTCGCCCGGGTACTGCCACCCCGGCAGATGCACGTTCGTACAGCGATAGTCCATCGGCGGCGGTTTGGCTCGGCGATCGAGTAAGGCCAGCAGTCCTGTACGGATGAACGGATTTTTTCGGGGATTGAAGACTTCCCCGGTTTCTCGGGCGAGGGCCTCGTCGTCGGCGCCGCGAGCGAGTTCCAGCTTGAACAAGGCCCGCGAGTACGGGGCATCCTTGGCCATACTCCGCGCCCGGTCGTAACCGCGGCGAAGAGCTTCCCATTCGTCATCAAAGACGCCGTTGCACAGCCCCACCTGATACGCGCGGTCGGCCGTCAAACCCTGATCGAACAGTTCGAAGATCACCGAATCTCCCAGTCCCAGCCGCTTCAGTTCTCCCGCCGCGGCAAAGCCCGGCAGAATCGCGTAGTCCAGCTCCGGCTGGTTGTATGTGCTCCTCTGTTGCCACTGGGACACTCGTTCGACGGAATCGAACACCGGGCCGTACGCGCGCACGTCATATCGTAAATCCAGGAAATACGTAAACTCCGCACCGCCTCCCCATTTCTCACCGAACACGCCGAGGGACGCGACGGGGCTTGTCTGAATTAGACGGAAGAGGCTGACGGCATTGCGTGTAGTCGCGGCCGCCTCTTCTTCGATCAAGGGGACGTAGCCCTTCTCGCGCTCGAACCACCCTCGATTGAACTCCCGTGCATCGACTCCGAGCATCCGCATACCGACGCCCGCCGCCGAGAAGAGAACCGCCCCGCAGCGTCCTTCCCGATGAAGCGCGAATACGCGCTGGACCGCGTTAGTGAGCTGATCGATATTCGCGCGGGTCCATACGTTACCCCGCAGCGGACTGTTGAAAACGATACTCGTCACACGATCACCGGGCGACGGCTCGTAAAACTTCAGGTCCTGGTAGCAGCCGCGGTACTCACCCGTCTGCAGGTCCCACTCCGCCACCGGCGTGCGATAGTGCTTCCCATATCCCAAGAGATGCGTAACGTCCCGCAGCTTCATTTCGTGGACCAGGGACGGCCTTCCCTTTCGGGGGCCGCGGTCACCATCCAGATCGAGCATGTCGAGCAGATGCGGGTCTTCGCTGTTTTCATCCTGCGCCCGGCGCACCAACTCGATCAACCCGTCGATGGTGAGATGGGCCGTCAGGGCGTCAAGCGCCTCAATCAAACCGACTTTGTAGCGCAGTCCCGCACGGGTAGAGATATTGATCTGCCCAGGGTCGGCAATGCGATCCTGAATCAGATCGAGTGCATACAGGAAAATAGGCAACACGTAGCGGCGAAAGGCCCGCCCGCCCGCATCCGCTGCACAGGCGACGTGCACAATCGACTCCGCGCTCTTGATCTTCCCCTCTCGCCGATCACATTCCGCAGCCTCATACAGGGACCCGAAGTCCTTACGGGAAATCTCGCCGATCGGCGCATACTCCCCCGTTTGGGGATCGAGGACCGCCTTCGGCGTGGAGCCTGGATCGCCCCATTCATAGAAACCGCGCCGGGAGGAAGAACTGGCGCCGGTCCGTCCGTCGCTCTCCAACCTGGCGATCCAGTCCGGGTAATTCCGGCCGCCGCGCGTGTAGAGATTTCGCAGTCGATCGTCGGGCGGCAATGCCTCTCCGAAATGCCGCGCCGACTCCGTATAGGCCATGTGGCCGGTTTGATCGAGAACTGTAAAGGGGTTGGCCGTGAACAGTTCCCAGATTCCCCCTAGTTGCACGAGGTCGCGCGACGACCGTACGTCCCACGAAATCATCGCGGCCATCGCCTGAAAAATCGGGTCCGTGATATAGCCGTGATGATCGGCATTCAACGCAATGACGGTCTTCTCCAGGATCTGATCCGCGAACACCACGCCGAAGGCAAACGTCTCCTGGGAAGCAGATTTCCCTCTCATCACATCAATGAGCCGGTTGGCGTCGAAGGGGAAATAGCCATGGACCGCGAGAAGTTTCTCGCGGAACACTTCCGAACGGAAAAGCTGGGCCAATTCTTCCGTCGTGTGCGACGA
>CAYQZH010000252.1:0-6610 GCA_964421865.1 uncultured Phycisphaera sp.
AAGAGAAAGACACGCCAAGTGCCGATAAAGATAGTTAATTGCGAGACACTACACTTGCTGAATGCGTGACTTACGCATACCCGTCAACGTGACGGAGCGGCTGTTACCAAGGCGAAAGTCGGGTAGGACTGCGCGGCGCTGTTTTGGAGGCTGCTGCCGTGACGAAAAACAAGGTTCCACCGTTCCGACTCCACAAGGGCACCGGACAAGCGGACGGTGCCATTGGTTGTCACCATCAAGTTGTTCCACGTGGAACAACGATTGCCTCCTGAGCGCGCGGAGCCAGCGTGCCCGGCACGTCCCATCGAGCGCGGGGAGTCAGCCGCCGGCTTGTCTCCTGCAATAACGTGACGGGTGATCGGTGGGCGAACGATCGCTGAGCGATCGTCCAGCAACTGAAGACTCGGCTTGATTGGTAGGAGGCGGGCAAAGCCCGCCCTACGTGGCATGCAACGATCGTCTTCGCCCATGCTTTGTTAGTGGAGGGAAAGGCTTGTATAGGCGGCCGAAGAACTCGGTGTGCAATGCGACATCGCCTAAATCGGCCGTTCCTTGCACGATGTCCATTAACGGGTCCTTGATCGAACTATATCGGGCAGCCGTCTGGACAGCACTCGGCGCCGTTCGTTTGAAAACCTGGTAGTGCAGTTCGGTTCGGGATACGATACGGATTCGTGCGCTTGTCTCCACCCAGCAGTCGTCTGCCCTTGACTCGATGATCAGTGTAAGAGGGAATTCTTCGTCGTTGCAAGTCCAGACATTGTTCCGGGCATTCTGCTCGCACCTCGCGTAGAAAAGGTCCGCCGCTGAAATCAAGCGGGCGATACGTTTAGTCCCCAGGAAAGGAGTAGCCGTAACGTTGCTTGGGAGAGCCTTTTCAACGTCAGATCCGAGCTCGCTTAGTTGAATTGGATCTCCCGCTTTGTCGAGCAATACTATTCGATCGATTACAAACTCAAGGAAAAGGACCGACAACTTGACGCTGACCCACTGTCCTGCAATTTCCCTATCAGTGATTCGGGACATTTGTCGAAGCTCGATCCCGAAATGGTCGGCAGTCGCGATAGCCGAAGAAGAGAAGCCGGTAGATGACACGGCAACTATCTTTGAGGCTCCGAGTTTGTCTCGCTTCGTGACAAGTTGCTCAATCCAACGATCATCTTGGCGTCCTTTCCGGTGATCTCGGCACTCGACCGCGATAAGCCGCATCGAATCGCGGTCCGGAACTCGAATGGACGCATCTACTTCGCGGAGACGCCCTGTGATTCGATCGGGAACATAATCCGGCGATTTGACGATGGCCCCACGCGGAGCCAGGGTTCGTTCAATGCGCGTAACCAGTTTTTCGAACTCTTTCCAGGCGGGACCTGATGGCGTCATCTTATCTCCTTAGGGCGTCCATTTGCACAGGGAGTATCAGATCAGCGCTAGGGCACCCCAGTGTACAAGGCTGACCACGGTATACACTGCCCCTTTGGGCAAATCGGCTCGTGTCACTTTCCTTCCAGTCCTATCCATACCGGTCGTGCGAAACGCCTGCCAAGTCACTCCAGTCCGAAGCTGCCAGATCAAATCGGGGAGTCGTGAGGCCATCAGGATCACACCCGCGGCAGCCAAACCCACATTCTAAAAATAGAACAGGGCGTCGATATAGGCCGCTGCGAGAACGATGCCGAGCGACGTCATGATAATGACCGCGATAGTCATGCGTCGCGATTCGCGACGAAGTACTTCTCTCACGCGATCGGTGGGCGCATCCTCCGCGAGCCTGCGGATATCGTTTGGTGCCGTCCACGACGGGCCGCGCACGACAAGGGCGATGAGATTTATGCTTGCGAACGACATGATTACCCACGCAAAGATGGCCTTGAGGATGCAGAGCATACTATTGACCGTGGTTCCTAGCCCAACAACAGGCCGGGATCGAACCATGTTCCTGCTGGCCAGCCGTCTGCGCACCGAGCGGGCAATGGTCGTTGCAGGCGAGCCCGACGCAGCGCGGGCGCCGGTACTCGATGTAGGCCTGGGTGTTGGCGTGGCGGTCCTGGAAGGCGCGCTTTTCCTTGGTCTCGCCCCAAAAGACCTCGTAGTTGCGGTTGCTGTTGAACGGCGGGTCGATGTAGATGCGCTTGATCTTGCCCGCGTAGTCCGGCAGAAAGGCCTTGAGGGCCGGAAGGTTGTCACCCTGCACCGACGGGTTCCCAGCGTCCGGATCCTCCGCCGACAGCCTGCCGTTGCAGTGCAGCAGCCGATACGGCACCTGCCGGTGGTGGTTGAGCACCGCCTTCTTGCCGATCCAGTCGAGAGTGGACATTGGTCTTGCGGGATCGTGTCGCAGTTTTCGCCGTGTAGGCAAGAGGGCCGAAACCGCGCGTTAGACCTTCGGGTTTTTGCGGTCTCACCGCTCGTTGGCCCCGCACTCGCGCTTGGGGTTCGGATCGGTCGTGTCGCTTGCGCTCCCGGCTCTGACAGGCCCAGCGCCGGCGCTTGGGGTTCTGATTTGGTTTTCGGCGGTTCCGTCGTTTCGAGGGTGTAGAGAAACCATCGTCTTTTGGGATCGCCGGAGCGCGGGGTTTGCCGGGTGCCGTAGACCGTCCAGATCGTGGCGTCGCTCATCCGCAGGCGGAAGTAGTGGCGGCGCAAATACAGCTCGCCGCCGGCCCGTGCTCCTTCCCGCGAGGAGTCCTTCCAGGCGCTGAGTTCTTCGACCACGGCCATCGACAGGCCGCGCCAGACAAAGCCCGTCGGCAGCCCCGGCTCGCCTCGACCCATGCGGGACACGCCGAAAGTGCCCGCGTGCGGCGTGATCGGTTCGCTGATAAGCTCGGACATCGGTTGGGCTTCGTGGGCGCCGCCGCGGCGTCGGCCATAGGGCAGTCGAGTCGCCGCGGCGTTCCGCCGATGGACGAGGATACCAGGGCGGCGTAGGAATTGTCGATTGTCGATTGTCGATTGTCGATTTGCGATTGCTGCCTAAAAGGGACGCGCCTCATGTCAATCCATTCCGGGTGTGCCGGGAGACCCTCGAAAATCCCAGGAGGGAGCGGCATTCAATCGACCATCGACAATCGACAACCGAAAATCGAAAACCCCCTGGGTGCGACCTGGGACGGAATGGGGGTCAACTTCGCCGTCTCTGCGGAGAACGCAACGGCCGTCGAGGTTTGTCTTTTCGACGGCCCGACAGATGGCGTGGCCTCGGCGACGATACCCTTGACCTCACGGACGAATGGCGTTTGGCATGGATATCTTCCTCGAATCCAGGCCGGACAACTCTATGGGTATCGGGTCTACGGGCCATATGCGCCGCACGAAGGCCAGCGCTTCAACCCGGCCAGGCTCCTTCTCGACCCCTACGCCCGGGCCATCAGCGGCCCGATCATCTGGAACGATGCCCTGCACGGGGACGCCCGCGGTGACTCACTTGAGGATCAAACACCCGACTCACGGGATAGCGCGGCTTTCGTTCCGAAGTGCGTGGTCCTCGACCCGACGTTCGACTGGAGAGACGATCGGCCCCCGCGAATTCCCTGGGACCGCACGGTCATCTACGAGTGTCACATGAAGGGGCTGACGATCCGCCATCCCGACGTTCCGCATCACCTTCGGGGCACGTATCTCGGCTTGGCCTCGGAGCCGGTCGTGGACCACTTGCTTCGGCTCGGAGTAACAGCGGTGGAACTTTTGCCCGTGCACCACGCCGCTACGGAAGGCCGCCTGGCGGAAGAGGGTCTGACGAATTATTGGGGATACAATACGATCGGCTTCTTTGCCCCCGATGCACGGTTCGCGACCGGCGGACTGGGGCGGCAAGTTCATGAGTTCAAGACGATGGTCCAGACGCTCCACGGCGCCGGTCTCGAAGTGATCCTCGATGTCGTGTATAATCACACCGCCGAGGGCGATCATCTGGGGCCGACGCTGTGCTTTCGCGGGATCGACAACGCCGCCTATTACCACCTGGACCCCGGCGATCGGCGGCGATATCTGAACTACAGCGGTTGCGGAAACAGCTTGAATATGACTCATCCGGCTACCCGACAACTCGTCCTCGACAGCCTGCGGTACTGGGTCCGCGAAATGCACGTGGACGGATTTCGGTTCGATCTCGCCACTACGTTGGGCCGCAAGGCGAACGGGGTCGATTTCGACGTGAGTTTTTTCTCGACCTTGCAAGAGGATCCCCTGTTGTCGCACGTGAAGCTCATCGCCGAGCCTTGGGACGCGGGGGAGGGCGGGTATCAGCTTGGCCGCTTTCCGCCGGGCTGGGCGGAGTGGAACGACAAGTACCGCGATACCGTCCGGCGGTTCTGGCGAGGCGATGCCGGGCAAATGGGCCTGTTTGCCTCGCGCGTCGCCGGCAGCAGCGATCTCTTCGATCGAGGGAAGCGCGGTCCTTGCGAGACCGTGAACTTCGTCGCGTCGCACGATGGGTTCACCCTTCACGATCTGGTCAGTTACCAGTGCAAACACAACCAGGCCAATGGAGAGGAAGACCGCGACGGGGCGGATGAGAACTTCAGTCGAAATTGCGGCGTCGAAGGGCCGACGGACGATCCGGACGTGAACGCAAGGCGCGAGCGAATTCAACGCAACCTACTGGCCACTCTTGCTTTGTCACAAGGTGTTCCCATGCTCGCCGCCGGGGATGAGATGGGGCGGACGCAACTCGGCAACAATAATGCGTACTGTCAGGACAATGAAATCTCCTGGGTCGCCTGGAACCTGGACGAGGCGCGTCGAGACCTCCTCGGCTTCGTCACTCAACTCATGGCGATCCGACGAAAACACCCGCAATTACGCCGCGTTCGGTTTTTCGACGGATGCCCCACGGATGCCTCCGGGTTGAAGGATGTCGCCTGGTTGCGCCCGGACGGCGGGGAAATGACCGACACCGACTGGCATGACGACGAGCGCCACGCTGTCGGTCTGCTCCTGCACGGCTTCGACCGGCCGGAGACGGGTGCAGACGAACGCCGAGACGCGCCCGAGACTCTCTTTCTAGTCTTCAACAGCGGTCCCGCGGCGAGCGAGTTTCTGCTTCCGGCGATCCCGTGGGCCGGCCGTTGGGAACAACTGCTCGACACTGCGGACAAGGGGCGCGAAATCGCCCGAGCGGACCGATTGCATCTGTCCCCACAGTGTGTAGTCTTGCTGGCATTCGAGAGGGAATGAAGGACTCCTCACTTAACAACTTGCCTCTTCGCGGCGTGACGTCCCGGAAACTCGATCAGGCCGAGCTTCAGGCGATCGCCGCCGGGGATCACTCGCAGCCCCATGATCTCCTCGGTGCGCACCCTTTTGTGGTCGACGGGACGCCCGGAGTCATTGTCCGCACGTACGACCCGAACGCGGTAGCGGCGGAATGCGTAGTGACCGACGGTGACACCGCTGTGATGGAAGCGTTGGGCGATGGTGGGATATTCGCGGTCTTCCTTCCCCGCGAGGAGCTACTGCTCAGTTACCGGATTCGCTTCCGTTTCGCCGGTGGAGCGACCTGGGAGCGGGACGATCCGTACCGATTTCTTCCGACGCTGGGCGACACTGACCTGTATCTATTCAACGAGGGAACGCACCGCACGCTTTGGCGGCATTTCGGCGCCCATCCGCGGCGCATCGACGGCGTGAACGGCACCTCCTTCGCCGTATGGGCGCCCAATGCCCGGCGGGTGAGCGTGGCGGGGGAATTCTGTGAATGGGACGGGCGTCTGTTTCCCATGCGTCAAATGGGAAGCTCCGGTGTGTTCGAACTATTCATTCCCGGCGTCGGACCGGGAATGCTCTACAAATACGAAATCAAGACGCAAGACGGTAATTTGCGTTTGAAGGCCGACCCTTTTGCATTCGCGGCCGAAGACCCACCGGGCACCGCCTCCCGCGTCGTCGCATCAACCTATCCGTGGAACGATGCGCCCTGGATGTCCGCACGGGCGACGTATGACCCCACTCGGGCGCCGATGTCTATCTACGAGGTGCATTTAGGCTCTTGGAGACGCGTCCCGGAGGAGAAGTGGCGTCCCCTCGGCTATCGGGAGATTGGGCCCAGGCTCGTTGAGCACGTCAAGCGGTTCGGCTTTACGCACATTGAATTGCTTCCCGTCGCGGAACATCCCTATGAGCGATCGTGGGGTTACCAGATCACAGGCTACTACGCGCCGACGGCGCGTTATGGAACGCCTGATGATTTTCGGTTTTTCGTGGACCTCTGTCACCGCCATGGAATAGGAGTCATTCTGGACTGGGTTCCCGCCCATTTCCCCAAGGATGACCACGCCCTCCGCTTGTTCGACGGTACGGCTTTGTATGAGCATGGCGATCCGCGCCGCAGCGAGCACCCGGACTGGGGCACGTTGATCTTCAACTACGGGCGCAATGAGGTTCGCAACTTCTTGATCGCCAACGCTCTTTATTGGCTGGATGAGTTTCACATTGACGGGCTTCGGGTCGATGCCGTGGCCTCCATGCTTTATCTGGACTACAGCCGCAAGGATGGGGAATGGCTGCCCAACCGCTCCGGCGGGCGAGAGGACACGGAGGCGGTCGAGTTTCTACGCCTGATGAATGAAGCGGTGCGAACTGAATACCCAGGCCGCTTTACGATCGCCGAGGA
>CAYQZH010000253.1:0-6562 GCA_964421865.1 uncultured Phycisphaera sp.
TAGCTCGAAACCACGATCACTACCTACACGGTGGTCCCAAGAGAACGTGACCGCTCGCTTCGCTGACACCTATTACTACCTCGCCCTACTGAGCGAAAATGATGCCGCGCACGTAGCGGCCACGCAGGCGTCACGGTCGTACCGCGGGCGTGTGGTCACTACGGCCTGGATTCTCGCGGAATTGGCGGATGCCTTCGCGGAACCCGTGCTGCGCCCGAGCTTTCTCGGCCTCTTGGAAGTGCTGCGCGGCGACCCCCAAGTCACGATCGTTCCGCCTACCCAAGAATGGTTCGATCGTGGAATGGCCTTGTATGCAAAACGACTGGACAAGGCATGGTCGTTGACCGATTGCATCTCGTTCGTGGTCATGGAACAGATGGGCCTCAGCGAGGCCTTGACCGCCGATCGACACTTTGGACAAGCGGGATTCACCGTTCTGCTCGCCTGATGCGGCGTTTACCCCGGCTCGATGTGTCCGCCGGGAATCCCGGCTTGCCGGCATGCCTTCGGGCCGGAGTTTACCCCAGCGCGCCGGGGTCTCCCCGTCCCTCCAATCGTCAATCGAAAATCGCCAATCGACAATCCCCCTCGTCCCTTCGTCCCTCTGTCCCTTCGTCCATCCGTCCCTCTGTTCCTCCCCCTCACAAAGGGTGGACCGAGGGGGGGCCAACCCAAACCCCCGCACCCCGAAATCGGGCGGTTTTTTGGGGGTGTGTCCCTCCGGCAGGCGGCGTACAATGGGGTTTCGTTCTTTTCGACCGCCGCAATTGAGTAGGGCGACCACCTTCGGGAGGGGTTTATGAATCCGGCAATTCGAGAAAACACGTATCGAGGTCGTGAAACAATACGCATCGCCTGTGTCGTCGTTTGCGCCTGCGTCAGCGCGACGCTAAGCCCGGCGGGCATCGCAGTCGCAGTACTGCCTCAAGGCGCCGTCGTGGGCTGGGGAGAGCAGGTCATCGGTGTCGATCTCTCCGTCGGTTTCGTCGCCGTCGCCGCAGGCGCGCAGTACAGTCTGGGCCTCAAGGCCGACGGGTCCATCGTCGCGTGGGGATATAATAGCGAAGGTCAAACCAACGTCCCCGCGCCGAATACTGGTTTCATCGCCGTGGCTGCGGGCTTCAGCCACAGTCTGGGCCTTAAGGCTGACGAATCCATCGTGGCGTGGGGAAACAACTACTACGCCCAGACCAACGTCCCCGCTCCTAACAGCGATTTCGTCGCGATTTCCGCGGGTGGTTTCCACAATCTCGCGATCAGACGAGTGACGGGAGATGCCGATGGCGACGGCGACGTGGACAGGGCGGACTTCGCAGTGTTTGCGGACTATCTGCTCGGGCCGTCCATCGACCCGCAACTGACCGGGTGGCGCTTCTTCGACGTGGACGCGGATGACGACGTCGACCTGCGTGACTTCGCCGCCTGGCAGAACGTCTTCACGGGGGAGTGACTCGTTCCCGGCGCGCTGGGACTCCGGGTTCGGATGTCCGTCGGCTCACGCCGACGGCTCTGATGTATCGTCCCTCTGTGCCTTTGTGCCTTCGTGCCTTCGTGCCTTTCGGGGCTCTGGTCGCTGCCGCCGACGCCGTGGCACGCTCTCCCTCGCGCTTCGTCCGCTGCGCACGCCCGTCCTTATGTTTCCTGATTCGTAACTCGTAATTCGCGGCGGGTGATCGCTTCGCGATCACCCGTCCACCGATCACCCTGCAAGTTCTATTCATGGAGCCGGTGTGATCTCTGCGCCCGGTCCGCGCGCCCAGCGCGGGAGATTTGTTCCACGTGGAACAACGTGGCGATGCCAAGTCGTGGCACTGGCAACCGTCGGTGTGCCACTGCTCTGTGAGCAGTGGGTCGGTTGCGGAGGAAAGACCACTGCTGAAACAGCAGTGGCGCACTGACCGCATCAGGTCGGGGGAAGGTAATCCACGTAGTTGGGATACCACATCGACGATTCGACCTTGCGCTCGATGGCGTCGTCGGGGATGATGCGGCCTAGGTTTTGGCGACGGGCCTCACGCATCACAGCGCAGGCGATTTTGCGGCTCACCTCGCGGAGGTCGCTGGGATCGGGATAGATGGCCCCGCGGTCGAGGCGCTCGGGTTTGACGCACTCGGCCAGCGTTCGCGCGGCGGTGAGGAACATGCCGTCAGTCACTTCGCGGGATTCGGAGAGGATGCAGCCCAGCCCGACGCCGGGGAAAATGAAGACGTTGTTGCCCTGGCCGATGACGTGGGTGCGGCCGTCGTATTCCACGGGAGCGAAGGGGCTGCCCGTGGCGACGATGGCGCGGCCTTGGGTCCAGGTGACGGCTTCTTCGGCGGTGCATTCGGCCTTGGAGGTCGGATTGCTGAAGGGGAGGATGATCGGCTGTTGCACGTGGCGGGCCATTTCGCGGAGGACTTCCTCAGTGAATACGCCGGCCCGCGCGGTCGTGCCCAAGAGCACCGTGGGCTTCACATGGCGCACGACCTCCAGTAGTGCAACGGAGTCCTCGGGGCGGATGCCGTAGTGGGCCATATCGTCGCGGCTGAGAGCGAAGGACTGCTTGTGGCGACTCTGACCGATGCGTCCTTCGTACACTAGCCCTTGCGAGTCCAGAAAGACCTGTGCCCGGCGGACGGTCTGATCGTCGATGCCGTCGGCGCGCATGGCGGCCTGCATGAGGCGGGCGATGCCGACTCCCGCGGCGCCGGCCCCCATGTAAACGATCCGCTGGTCGGCGAGGCGCTCCTTGGTGATCCGCAGGGCGCTGAGGATCCCCGCGAGGGCGACGGCGGAGGTGCCTTGGATGTCGTCGTTGAAGCTGGGAATGCGTTTGCGATAGCGGTCGAGGACCATGAAGGCGATGTCCTTGTGGAAGTCCTCCCACTGGAGCAGGGCTCGGGGGAATACTTCGCAGACGGCCTCGACGAACGCTTCGATGAACTGTTCATAGGCCTCACCGCGCAGGCGGCGGCGGCGATAGCCTAGATAGTACGGGTCGTTGAGCAGTTCCGCGTTGTCGGTCCCGACATCGAGGCTGATGGGAAGGCAATGCGCGGGATGAATGCCCGCGGCGGCGCAGTACAACGCGACCTTGCCGATGGGGATTCCGATTCCGCCCGCACCTTGATCGCCCAGGCCGAGGATGCGTTCGTTGTCCGTGGCCACGATCAGGTGGATGTCGGGATGAACGGCGTTGCGGAGGAGATCGGGAATCCGGTCGAGGTCGTCGGGGGTGATCCAGATTCCGCGAGGTCGTCGAAAAATGTGGCTGTATTGCTGGCAGGCGCGGCCGACGGTCGGCGTGTAGACGATGGGCATCAGTTCGGCGATGTTCTCGACGAGCACGCGATAGAAGAGGGTCTCGTTGCGGTCGTGGAGGGCGGCGAGGCCGATGAACTTCTCCAGATCATCGCTCTTGGCCCGGACGTGCTCCAACTCGAGGGCGACTTGCTCCTCGATGGTGAGCTGCCGGGGCGGCAAGAGGCCCTGTAGCTTCAGCGTCCGCCGCTCGTCGTGCGGAAAGGCCGCATCCTTGTTGTACATGGCGTCGCGTAACAAGTCCGCGCCGGTGCAGGGCACTTGAACGCCGGCGGCGCGGGTGGCGGTTGATTCTACGGCTGTTTGCATGGCATCTCCAAACCGGACCTCATGGTCGTCCCTGGGATACTTGGTCGCAAGACTCGTGCCAGACTCATCGGGAAAAAAGGGTCGTGACCGAGACTGACGGGCAGGCTGCCCTTGATCGCGTCATCCGTTCCAGGCCGCTCCCCTCTAACGATGCGCCCCGGCTCGGGTGGGCAGCATCCAAGGGTCTCGCCAGAAGGCGGGGTTGTGTGTAGCATGGCGTTTTCTGGGCATCAGGCCGCCCTACGTCGATCCCAGGATGTAGGGCGGAACCCTACGGTAACTCGGCGGCGGACACGATTCCATGTCGTTCTGTCTCTCGAATTTGGATTTTGTGGCCTACGACGCCGGCATGCTCGATGCGTCGCGCGCGGCCGCGGTTCGTGAGCATCTGACGTCTTGCGACTCCTGTCAAAGCTCGTACGAGCGGTTCCGCAATCAGGCGGCGCAAACCATCGAGGCTCCGTCATCGCGTCGGCCCGCACTGGAGGGATCGATCCCGCCGGCGGCGGCGCAAGCCGATGTCGATGATGCCGCTCGCCACTATCCCAAGATCGAGGGCTATCGCATTCTGGGCGTGCTGGGGCAGGGCGGGATGGGGATCGTCTACCGGGCGGTGCAGGCGAAACTCAACCGCACCGTCGCTCTGAAGGTGTTGCCTGCGATCATGGGGGCGGGCAATCCCAACGCGGTGTCGCGATTCCGCCGCGAGGCGATGGCGGCGGCGCGGTTACATCACACCAACATCATTCCCATCCATGACTTCGGCGAGTCGCGCGATGCGTACTACTACGCGATGGACCTGATCGTCGGTCAGCCGCTGAACTCTCTCATTCGACGGCTCGCCAACCAGAATGCGGCGTCGGCGTCGCCCACGCGTCTAGCGGAGATGCTGCGGGACGGGAGTCGGGAGATATCGCCGATCGACATGGAAGAGCTCGCCTCACGATCGTCGGCGGATGAGTCGTCGACGAACATCGGGTCGGGCTCGACCGGACGGGGGCGGGCCTATTACCAGCAGGTGGCGCGATGGATGGCCGACGCGGCGGACGCCCTGCACTATGCTCACGGACAGGGCATCATTCACCGCGACATCAAGCCGGCCAACCTCATCCTCTCCTTCGACGGGCGCATCATGGTTGCGGACTTCGGGTTGGCGAAGACCGTTGATGAAGCGTCGGTCACCATGACCGGGGCCCTGCTGGGGAGTCTGCGGTACGTCAGCCCCGAGCAGGCGATGGCCAAGCGCGTGCGCGTGGACCATCGCACCGACATCTACTCGCTGGGGGCGACGCTGTACGAGCTGCTGTGCTTTCAGCCGGCATTCCCAGGAAGCGACGAGAAGGAAATCCTCGGGGCGATCATCGCCCGCGATCCGGCGCCGCCGAAGAAGATCGCTCCGACGGTTCCGTTCGAGCTCGACACAATCTGCATGAAGACGTTGGAGAAGTCGCCGGACGCGCGCTATGCGACGGCGCGAGCGCTGGGCGAGGATCTACGGCGGTACATCCAGGACCTTCCGATCACGGCCAAGCGCCCCGGAATCGCCAAGCGCGTGGTCAAGTTTGTTAAGCGGCGGAAGGCGCCGGTGATCGCGGTGATGGCGGTCGTGCTGCTCTCCGCGATGGGGACATGGTTACGGTGGGAGAGGACGGCCGGTCTAACCGCCCGCGTCGCGAACTTCTGCGAAAGCGGACACAACTTCGCCCAACTCAAGAGATGGGACGAGGCCGGAGAGGAGTTTCGCCGAGCTTTGCGACTTAACCCGCACGACGTTCCAACGCTGCTTGAGCTGGCGAGGACCAAACTGGAGCACTACAGGGCCGAGCCGGCCAAAGCCGGCGAGTCGGCCTTGAGCGCGGCGGAGCTCGCCGCGCGAAGCGTTGTCGAGCAACACCCCAGCGACTCAGAGCAATTGGGCAAAGCGCTGGCGCTTCAAGGTGTCGCACTTCGACGGTTGAAACGCTATCCCGAAGCCGTAGTGGCTTTCGAACAGTGCGTCAAAGTGGCGCCCATCTTGTACCACAACTGGTCCAATCTCGGCGCCTCCTACGCACTGAACAAGGATTTGGAGAACGCCGAGAGGTGCCTCCAAGAGGGGGCCAAACGCGCCGGGTTGGAGAGGGACGAATGGCACGCGGCGGTGTGGCGGAATCTTGCCTCCTTCGAGCTGTTTCTCCGCAAGAGCGAGGCCGCGGAACACATCAAGAACGCCCTCGAGCTCGACCAACAGGATGCGCTGGCGTCGGTGATTCAAGCGCGGGTTCGACTGGAACTGAACGGCCACATCGACGTTCGCAAGGCGCTGGATGATGCCAAATACGCTGACCGGTTGGCCCTGTCGCGCGATCCTAAAGCCAAACGGATTCTGGCCCTAGCCCATTTGCGCAACAACGACTTCGACGACGCGGTCACCGAGGGCCGTGCGGCACTCGCCTTAAACGACATGCCGACGGTGAATCATCTCATCATCGCGGTCGCGGAGGTCAAACGCGGTCAGATCACAGCGGCGAACGAAGCGCTGGACGCGGCTAAGAAAGCTTGGCCGGAACCGCTTCGCAAGCCCGGAGAGTTCGCGGCCTTCGCCGAAACCGGGGAACTGTGGATCGAATCCGCCGACGATCTGCTCCGGCTCCGGGAGGAGGCCGAGGCGGCCATCGGAAAAACTCCCCCCGCGACGCCTTGACTGCGAATAGAGCAGCCGGGGATCGGCCAATTACCGATCAATAGCGTTCGGGATTTTCGCCTGCCACCTAATGCTACAACGCTAGATTCGCATCGCGCGGCTTGAAGGAAAGCCCGTTGAAACGGGCTGAGGGAGGGGTTTGGGGTCGAGCGTTACCAGCCGTAAACCGCTGGCCTGAGGCGCCGCGTTCGGCGCCGGGAAGGCCGCTAAAGCGGCCTGAATCGCAAACGCCCTTTCCAACCCCTCGGGACGAACTTAGCGTTGTT
>CAYQZH010000254.1:0-6536 GCA_964421865.1 uncultured Phycisphaera sp.
CATTAAAGCAAGGCGCGAATCATTCCGTCGAACCATCAGAAATGGCCAGACCCGGAATACGGATGTCGCCGGTTGCGGTGCCCTATCCCAGCGATCGCAGGGGTGGGGGTTTGCCCGTGGGGACGATGATGCCGCGGGTGTTGACCCGCGTTATAACCGATGTTAAACTCCAGTGGAAGGTGAGTTTATGGTCCGAATGACGGTACGCAAGATCGGCAACTCGCTCGGGGTCATTCTCCCCGCGGAGGCGACGGCGGCGCTGCAGGTTGCGGAGGGCGACAAGCTGTTTCTGACGGAAAGTCCGGAGGGATTCCGCATCACGCCCTACGATCCGGCCTTCGAGCGACAGATGAAGGTCGCGTCCAAAGGGATGAAGAAGTACCGCAACGCCCTGCGCGAGCTGGCGAAGTGAAAAAGGAACCTGCGTGGCTTACGCTCCAGGCCATGCTGGCGGTGTACGAGCAGCTTGTGGCTGAACACGGTGGCGACGTCGGGGTCCGCAACCTGGGACTGCTCGACTCTGCGCTCGCGGCCCCAAGGCACCACTACACGTACGGCGAGCGCGATATCTTCGTGCTCGCGGCGGCCTATGCCTACGGCATCACCCGAAATCACCCTTTCATCGACGGCAACAAGCGGACGGCGTTCCTCGCCGCCTATACATTCTTGGGCATCAACGGCTGGGGATTGAACGCGCCCGAGGAACAGGTCGTGCAGATGGTCGTCGGCCTGTCCGATCGGAGCGTTGTCCCTGAGGCGTTCGCGGAATGGCTGCGGGCGTCGTGTCGGCGAAATAAACGACGCAAGAGTGGATCGTCCTGAGCCTTCGCGGGGAGAGGTGCCCCCGCTCGCTCACGCGGGCCCATTGTGATAGAATCCTTCGAGCATGGCCCGCGTGTACTTGGAAACAAGTTTTTTCAGTGCTTGCGTCACGGCTCGGACCGACGCGAGAAGCCTAGGCTGGCGCGAAACGAGCACCGGATGGTGGAGGACGCACGCGGCGCGCCACCAGTTGTTCGTTTCGGACGAGGTGGTCGTGGAACTCTCCGATCCTGGGTTTGCCCAAGGACCGGCGGCGCTGTCGATGCTTCGCGGGCTGCAACTCGTGGAACTCAGCCCGGAAGTCCGGGGGCTCGCTGAGATTCTGGTTCACGAGAAGCTGATGCCGCGGCCGTCGGTGTCGGGCGATGCGATTCACATCGCGGCCGCGACCGTTCACCGCATGGACTTCGTCCTTACTTGGAACGTGCAGCACATGGCCAATCCCAACAAGCGGACTCACTTCGCGATGGTGTGCCTGCGACTGGGGCTGATTCCGCCGCAAATCGTAACTCCCGACCTGCTGATGGAGACTGACGAATGAGCAGCACACAACCCGTGCCGAAACGAACCGAAGAGACGGCCGTCGACGATGTGCGACGCGTCCGCGAAAGGCTCAGCGCGGAAACGGACAACGACGTGAATCGGTTGGCCGACCGCGCGCGGGAAACCGCCGAGAAGCTGCGAGACAAGCTCGGACTCAAGCCGGCGAAGCCGTGATCGTCGAGCCGACTTGCGCTTCGCGCCGCGGACGGTGGGGCACTCATGTAACCGCCGGGCGGATCGAACGGCTGGAAGACGGTGGGCCGGTCGAGAAGCCCGTTGAAACGGGCTGAGATGGAGGGAAGGAAAAGGATGGGATTGTCGCGTTCCGTTGACCAGGCGTAAACGCCTGGCCTGGACCGCCTTCGGCGGGGAACGACACTGAAGCGTCGTGGATGGCGTGGCGTTGCACACTTGCTGTCGACGCGTGGCACTTGATGACGAACGGCAGCGGCACCCGGCGATACCGGACGAGAAGGTGCGGGCTAGAATGGGAT
Organism: uncultured Phycisphaera sp.; assembly: GCA_964421865.1. GTDB lineage: Bacteria > Planctomycetota > Phycisphaerae > UBA1845 > UBA1845 > SBAX01. The sequence goes on from CAYQZH010000254.1 coordinate 1,860, forward strand.
GTCTACTCCGCTCGCCGTGCTCCGCGACTCGCTTGTCAGCTTCAGTTTGGCGAGGTTCTGGAGCAACCATTCGATGCCCCTGTCAGTTGGAGAAAGCGCGGGGTATGAGTACCCGTTTTCGTCGGTCTCCGTACTTGAGCTAAGCATTTCTTTTAGGATGAGTCCTCGGATGCCGAGCGTCGTAGCGATGGGCAGGAACCCAGCTCTCCTCATCTCCTCTTCCAGGATGTAAACTGAGATGGTTGAAGTCGGGGCGTGGCACTGCTGCGAAACAGAGACAAGGGTCGCGATTTCGAACCCCTCAAGGCCATGTACCGTCGCGACAGGCGACGCTTTCGCCAGATCCTCGAGTCGGGTTTCCTTCTCGCCCACGGCAATGAGGCGCTTCGTAATGCTTTCTTGAAGTGTCGAGAAATCGCTTGGGGATTTCGTATCGTACCGGATGATGTTCCGATGCTGGACGTCGAACGGGAACCGCGAAGTCCGTTCGGACGAACAAACCAGCACGACCTCCCGGCGCGCCGCAATCGCGTATCCGAGTTCGAACCAGACGTTGGGGTTGTCTTCGGTGATGTCGGCAAGGCAGACGCGCGACACTCTGATACCCGCTTCGATTTTTTCGATTGGGATGCTTGCACCTGGGTCACGGTCTACTCGGTAAGGATCTAGGTCTGCTTTTCGTATGGCAGGGTCGTAGACCTCGTCGTACCGCTTGTCAAATTTGCCCCCATCATCAAAAGGTTGGATTACAAAGCACTGTTCCATTTTTGGATTCCATTAATCGCGTGAGGTCGAACCCGACTTCAAATATCCTTTAATTTATGCCCCATCTTGTCCCGTTTCGCGCGGAGGTACTCGCGGTTATGCGCGGTTGGGGGGATTTCGATGGGCAGTTGCTCGGTGATCTTCATGCCGTAGACCTCGAGGCGATTCACCTTTTTGGGGTTGTTAGTGAGGATGCGAAGTTGGCGCAGGCCCAGGTCGCGGATGATCTGGGCGCCGACGCCGTAGTCGCGGCGGTCGACGGGCAGGCCGAGCTTTTGATTCGCTTCGACGGTGTCCAGGCCCTCATCCTGCAGTTGATAGGCCCGCAGCTTGTTGTGCAGGCCGATGCCGCGGCCTTCCTGGCGCAGATAAATGACCGCGCCCTTGCCCACTTTCTGGATCATCTGCATGGCCGCATCGAGCTGGCCGCCGCAATCGCAGCGCACGGAGTGGAACACGTGGCCGGTCATGCACTCCGACTCCACGCGCACCAACACGGGTTCTTCGTGAACGATCGGTTCGCCGTTGGCGTCGAGCGCGCCCAGTCCGCCGCAACAAAGAGCCAGGTGCGGCTCGGGATCGACGGGGGAGTGGTATTCGATCAACGTAAACTCGCCGTAGTGGGTGGGGAGCTTGGTGGTGACGCCGCGAGTAACGAAGGTCTCGCGCTGCATCCGGTATTCAATGATGTCGGCCACCGTGTAGAGGCGAATGCCATGCTGCTCGCTGATCTTCGTCAGATCGGGCAGGCGGGCCATGGAACCGTCGTCGTTCATGATCTCGATGATGGCGGCCATAGATCGCAAACCGGCGAGGCGGCACAAATCGACCGAGCCTTCGGTCTGCCCGGCGCGGACGAGGACTCCGCCATCGACGGCCATTAGGGGATTGACGTGGCCGGGGCGGATCAGGTCGGCCGGTTTCGTATCCGGGGCGCAGGCGACTTCGATGGTCTTGGCGCGATCGGACGAGGAGACGCCGGTGGTCGCGCCGAAGCGATGATGGGCGTCGACGGTGACGGTGAAGGCCGTCGCGAAGCGGGAGGTGTTCTGCGAGCTTTGCAGCGTCAGGTTTAGCTCCTCGCACCGCCGCCGCGTCATGGGCAGGCAGAGCACCCCGCGGCCGACCTTGAGCATGAAGTTGACGGCCTCGGGGGTGATCTTCTGGGCGGCGATGACGAGGTCGCCTTCGTTCTCGCGGTCCTCGTCGTCGACGAGAATGATGAACTTGCCCTCGCGAAGATCGTCGAAGGCCTGCTCGATGGGGGAAAACGGAAGATGGCTCATGGCTCTCTCGCTTCGGTTGTTGTCGAATGCCAGATGGCATTGTAACGCCGGGGGATGTCGAGGGCGCGTCGAGCGGCACGAGCCCCGCACGATGTTCGCACGGCGGGATTGCGCCGCGTCGGTCATTCGAGCCGGCGCTGGCGCGATAAAATTCAGCAAAAACGGACGAGCCGCCCCTTACAGCCCGCCTGCGTTGGCGGTGGGGGTGTCGGATCCGGAACGTCGGGCGCACCGAAATCCGGCTACTCAGGCAGCGGCGGGGACGGGCCGTATGCGGATAGAGGCGAATATCGGGCGTCGGCGAGGCGGGGTCCGGGCTTTACTCGGCGCGACTTGCGGCCATATCATCACCACGTGACGATGGTCAGGGGGGCTGGATGCAGGCCGAAGGCGCTGCTAGGCTTGCGTCCCACGACCTTTGGGGAATAAGCGTGAACAGCCGAGGCTGACACGTCCGGCCTATTCCGATTTCCCATTCCCGGCGCGGCGGGACTGGATCGAACTGACCGTGTAGGTAGATCATCCGTCGTGGACGCCGGAGGCGCGTAACGGTGGATGTGGGCAGGCGTCCCGCATGACGGGTTGGGGTGTCCTGGTCGATGAGGTGAGCGTGATGCGAAGCAAGTGGTTGCGGACGTGGGGGCTGATGGCCGTCGTGGTCGTCACGGCTGGTCCGAGGGTGAAATCGGCCGAGGGGGACGACGGGCGGACGGTGAACCGAACGTCGGTGAGGCTTCTTAGCGACGTCGCGCCGGGTTCGGTGGTCGCATCGTCGTCTCTTTCCGTATCCGCCGTCGCGCTGCCACGGGCGATCGACGCCTCCGACATCCGGCCCCTGCCGGGTCTTGGCGGCGTCGCGGCTCCGCCCGTCGGCAGCACGGGCGTCTATATCAACGAGACGCCGGTCCTTGCGTACTACCCGCCTGGGATCAATCAACGACTGGCCGACGACCTGCGGCTCGCCAACGGGGCGTGCGATCTGGTGTACTACAGCCTCGCGGTCTTCGCGCCGAGCCCGATCGGGGGTAGCTTCGATGTACACACTGAGTTGTGGACCGGCGACCCCTGCGCTGGCGGATCATCGGTCATCGCTGGAACTGCGGCTAACTACTCAGTTCCAATCCTGGACGCTGACCATAACGGCTCCGCCGACGCCCAACTGCTCGAGGCGACAGCCAGCCCGGCAATTCCGATTCCCGGCACGGTGTGGCTAGTGGCGACGTTCTCTAGCCCCGACGCTGGGTGGCTTGTCACCGGGCAGGCCGAGATTGGTTTGACCGGCAACTTTTTCTCCGAGGACGATGATGCCAACAACTGTCAGACCAACCAGCAATGTACGTCGGGGTATACCTGTCAGAGTGGGGTCTGCCAGCTTTGCACGCTATTTAACTTTGGTGGGCCCACCCCTCCGTACGCGGGACTCTGGGCGGACATCTACTGCAACGTTCCCGCGCCGCCCAACGGGGCCTGTTGCAACGGAACGAGTTGCACGCAAAGAACGGAGGCGAACTGCCCCGCGCCGCAGGTGTGGAAAGGCGCTTTCACCACGTGCCAGCCGAACGCCTGCCAGCCGGGCGCCTGTTGCGACGGCGTCGACTTCGAGACTTGCACCCCCAGGAGTGCGCCCGACTGCCCGAGCGGACTGTTCAAACCGGGGGCGACCTGCGCGGACAACGCCTGCGGCCTGAACTTCGAGGTCTATGAGAACAGCTTCCAGACGGGCATTTTCGTGGGCGTCGACGCGGGGCTGAAATGGGGCGACGACCTGACGCTGGGCGCCGGCGCACCCTGCCAAGCGGTCGCCTACGAGTTGCTCATGGCCGGCGACGGCACGCCCCCCGCGCCGGCGACGTTCGACGCCCATGTGGAGTTGTGGACCAACAACGACCACGGCACGCCGACGGTGGACACCGATGACACTCCCTTGGCCCTCATTCCCGGCACGCAGCGTGATTTCAACGGTCTGGCGGCGGATTTCACCCTCCAGCGGCTTCTGGCCGGTCCTCTCACCGGCATTCCGTTGCCGCGGAAGGTGTGGATGCTCGTGACGACCAGCTCGGACAACGCCGGACCGATCTTCGGCGGTCTTGCGGACATCGGCTTCAGTCAGGACGGCTTTGCCGTTTTCGGCGATCACGACAACAATTCCGGCACGCCGTTCACCTGGTTGCCGGGCTTCATCTTCCCTCCCAATGGGTTCGACCCGACGAATTGTCCGGGGCCGAACTGCGTTCCCGCGGGGAGCTTCCGGGCGAGGGTGTGGTGCGAAGGCGTTCCGCCGACAGGGGCGTGCTGCAACGACGTGACCGGCACCTGCACGGACGGGGTCCTCTCCACCTCCTGCGAGGGGCGCTGGATGCAGGACGTGACGTGTGCCTCCAACCCGTTCGATCCGCCATGCGGCGTCCACGCCTGCTGCTATCCCAACCCGATCAACCCGAACTCGGTCGTATGCCAGGACTTGACCCCTGAGGAGTGCGCCTCGTCTGAGGGTTCGTCGGCGCCGGGTCTGTTCTGCGTGAATACGACGTGCCCGGTGCGGGCGTGCATCAACAAACCGGGCGGCTGCTTCACGGAGCACGTCACGGGCGGATGTGAGAACGCGTTTTGCTGCGACAAGGTGTGC
>CAYQZH010000255.1:0-6530 GCA_964421865.1 uncultured Phycisphaera sp.
CCGACACGCCTTCGGCGTGTGGACTTGCTCCATCTGGGAACCGCGACGCTAAACACGTACTCCAACAGTGGCACTCGGCGTGTACGCGGTCAGAGCCGCGGGCGCCAGCCCGCGGACACCTGTCACCGGGCTCGCGCCCGGTGCTCTGATTAGTCACCATCAGTAAGCCAGAAGTCGGGATAGATGCAGGGCCACGCAGTCGGCCAGGGCATCGAGGTGGTACCCGCCCTCGAGCACGCTGACGAGTCTTCCGCCGCAATGGCGCTTGGCCACGCCGAGTACCTCGTCCGTCATCCATCCAAAGGACTCCGTCTCCAGCTCCAGCGGCGCGAGGGGGTCGAGTCGGTGGGCGTCGAACCCGGCGGAGATGAGAACGAACTGCGGAACGAACTTCTCAATCGCCGGCAAGATCGGATCGTCGAATGCTTGCCGCCACACCTCGTCGCGGCCCGGCGGGAGGATGGGGATGTTGATCGTGAAGCCTTCCCCCGCTCCCCTCCCCCGCTCGTGGGCGTAACCGGTCCCCGGATAGAGAATCCCCGGATGTCCGTGGAGGCTGATGTACAGCACCCGCGGGTCCTCCTCGAAGATGTGCTGCGTGCCGTTGCCGTGGTGAACGTCCCAGTCCAGAATCACGACCCGCGATAGCCCGTGCGCATCCAACAAATGCCGAGCGGCGATCGCAACGTTGTTCAACAGGCAGAACCCCATCGACAAATGATGCTCCGCATGGTGACCCGGAGGGCGAACGGCGCAGAAGGCGTTGTTGACTCGCCCGGCCATCACGGCGTCGAGGGCGTTCACGACCGCACCGGCCGCAAGCTTGGCGATCTCGAAACTCTCCGGGCAGATCGCACTGTCCGGCACGTCGATGCAGGGAAGTCCGTTCTCGCACGCCAAACGCAGCCGCTCCAAATAAGCATCGGCATGGACGGCTCGCACGAGGGTCATGGCGATTGGCGTGGCGGCAATAGACTTGCAGGCCTCGGTGAGGTTCCGCTCAGCCAATACCTGTTCGATCCGCGCCAGCCGCTGCGGACGCTCCGGATGACCCGGACCGGTCAAATGTCGTTGGAACCGCTCGTCTTGCACCAGTCCCGTGATGGGCATAAGGGACGAATTGTCGATTGTCGAATGTCGATTGTCGAATGGGAACTGTGTACGCGCCGCAACATTCGACAATCGACATTCGACAATCTACACTCCGCACCCGTTTCGCGGGGTTGAGTCATGACTTCGGTCCAGGACGTTCTTCGGCGCACCAAAACCATCACGTTCGACTGCTACGGTACGCTGATCGACTGGAGCGCGGGCCTATCCCGCTCCTTGAGCGAAATCTTCGGTCCCGCAGTGGCTGGGCATGAGCGAGAGTGGTTCGAGGCCTACGTGCGGATCGAGGCCGAGGTCGAGTCCGCCCCGTACCGCTCCTACCGCGAGGTGCTCGCCGCCGTCAGCGAACGGCTGGCTCGCCGCTTCCATCTCTCGTTTCCGCCGGGTCGCGAGCAACAACTCGCCAAGATGCTTCCCGATTGGGCGCCGTTTCCCGACACCAACGAAGCCCTCCCGCGTCTCCAGCGGAGATTCCGTTTGGGAGTCCTGTCGAACATCGACAGGGACCTTTTCGCCGGAACGGCCCGGCAGTTCGGGGTCGCTTTTGACTTCGTCGTGACCGCGGAAGACGTTGCATCGTACAAGCCCGCCCGCGCCCATTTCCAACGGCTCATTGACGCCCACGGCGGCGCGGAGACGGCCCTCCACGTCGCCCAGAGCTTGTATCACGACGGCGTTCCCGCGAACGAACTGGGCCTTGCCTTTGTGTGGATCAACCGCTACAAGGAGCAAAACCACGCGACCGTGCGTCCGCTGGCCGAGTTCCCTGACCTGCGTTCCTTCGCGGATGCGGCGTGCGGTGTTTGAACGGAGTGAAGACGGCCCCCGACCCTTGCCCACTGGAGATGTTTTTCTGGAGCCGCATTGCTCATCCATCATGCACACCCAAACCTCGTTCAATTACGAAACGACCTTCGCCCCTGGAACCCCGGTGTGCGTGACCGAGACGACATTCCGTCGCGGGCAAACCATCCTGACCCAGGTCGTCGGGGTGATTGACGCTTGGGAGGACCTGCCCACGGGCAGTTGGTTCGCCCACGGAAAAAAGGACAAACTCTGGCTCAAACGCTTGCGCTTGCGTAAGGCTGACGGCGAAATCACGCTCCTGGTCCTTGACGATGGAACGGCGATTGCGAAGCTGGAGGCAGTGACGAAGTGACGAATTACGAATTACGAATTACGAATTACGAATTACGAATTACGAATTACGAAAGGCGATTCGGGTGCTTCGTGCGAATCCGGTGAATCCGGCGCGTGTGTCGATCATTCGTCATTCGTAATTTCTACGGGCACGTCCCGGTCGCCGTGGGAAGCGGCGTGCCGTTCCAGGCGGCGTAGGCGCCAGCCCCATTGAGCAGGTCGATGGCCTCCAAAATGTCGGCAGGCGTAAAGAGTGTGCTAGGGTCCAGGTCCTCGGCAAAAAGACCCCCGAGGAGCAAGGTCGTCCCCGCGAGCGCCCTCCCCAGCGTCTCGACATCCGTTGAATTCGCTGTGCCATCGGCATTGACGTTGCCGGGATGGGAACTGAACCGCCCCGTCTGAATGCCGCCGTTGACACCCCCATAACTGATGCGAGTCACGGCGTCGCCACGCCGGCGGGACCGGCGAGACCCCGGTCACTCGGAAGCAACGCCGCCGACCTGCCGCTTGTCGCTCTCCGGAATGAAACCCCGTGTTTTCGCCGTCCCCGTAGAGAGACCGTCGCCCCGTGGGACGGCCTACCCCTTCATCGGAGTATATCCCGGCAGAAGCTGCGTATTCGACGAAACAATGGGTCGCGGGCCTCGGTGGGCCATACACGCAGGATCGACCGCCGCAGCCGTCGCGGCAAATCACGCCGGTGTACGAAGGTGAAACAAGACTCGGCGCCGTTCACGAGACGTGAACCAAACCCGCGTCGGAGTGTATGGAAAGCAAGGAAGACCACGTCCGTCGAAAAAGGGGCGCAGAGAACCCGTGCTCACGACTCGTCGATGGACTGACCGGCGGTCGACCGATCTACGCGCGGCGACGACGAAGGAACGTGAGGGCGCCAAGAGCGAGCAGCGACAGCGTTACCGGCTCCGGAACGGCCGTACCGCGGAGCGTGAACGACGCGAGCCCGCCCTGATCGCTCGCCGAGTCGTCAACCACCAACAGAATCCACGCGTCCGTTCCGCCCGAACCGCCGTTGTATTTTGAGAATCCGCCGGTGTTGTTGGAGTCTTCCGGAAGATAAGTACCGCTCACGATTTGTCCGTTCTCGGGCGGCAGGCTAAGCCCGGCCACGATCTGGTCACGGAAAACCAGCGTGGCGTTGTTGATGCCGAAACCGTTGCCTCGATCGGTCATGATCTCGAGCGTCTTACCAAACGGATCGATCAGGTAAATGTCCAGGTCGCCCCCGCTTGTGTGCGTGAGTCCCGTAAGCACGAGCTCGAGCGACGTGATGCTCGGCATATTCGGATACGGTGGTGCAGGCAGGATATCGCTATGTGCGGGATCCATCGTCAGCGGGAAGACGGAGATGCCCTCGGTCTGTCCGCCGATGTTCGGGATCGCTCCACCATCCGCGGTGAAGCTGAAGGGGATATCCACCGCTCGTGCCGACGCGGCCTGTACCGCGACCACTCCGAGACACAAACCAAAAATACTGAGTCGTTTCATCCTTCCAACCTCCTCAATTCGCGGTGCGGCCCGAGCGACTAGGCGACACCCCTAAGCTTCAAGAGCAACAACCCTTGCACCCATTGCCGAAGACGCGGTGCTCACCTCGCCATCCGCCAAGCCCCGCACTCAGAGCAGTATAGGCAAGGCGTAAAGAACATTCAATCCCCCTGGGAGCAAAAAATCTGTCCGTGTGGTTCGGGGGTCATCCGGGCTGCCGTGTCCCATCCGCGACGGCTGCTTGTTCCGATAAATCACAACCGAACTAGATCGCCGAAATCGACATCCCCACGCTGTTTAGCGATTGACGCCCGCCGAGACGACAGATGGGCTTCTACTAAAATATATCTTTGCGCCTGTCAGTAACAGTAACGTCATGATAACCAACCCCCACTGAGACACCGTGGGGATGGTCCCGCCAGTGTCGCAAAGATCATCCAGCCCATTTCCATCGGCATCGCCCATGCACACCGAGCCGGCACCCTGGAACACCCCGCCGCCCGGCGGGATCCCCGCGCAGCCATCCGCCGTCACATAGTCAGCACACGGCCTCGCGGGCAGGCAGCAAGCGCCGCACGTGGTGTTCCCATAATCGCACCCCCCGGCCGATCGGCTCAACTAATCCGATACCCGCCCATCGACGACATTATTCGATCCCTTGACGGTGACGGTCAGACCAATCAGGGCGGGATCCACCAGCGTGTTCATCCCGCTGACTTCAATCCCACCCTGGGCAACCAGTGCCCCGCGGAGGATCGCGTCGTTGGCGCCGATTGAGATCGCTTTGACCGCAGTGGATCCGGCCAGCACCAGCACGTCCGCACCGGTCGGGTCGGCCGTGGTCAGATTCTGAGCGCCGCCGGAAGCGGTCATCGTCCGGCCGGCGACCAGAACCGCGGATCCAGTGCCGCCCGGCTGAATCTTGATGTCGCCGGTCACGCAATAAATCCCGCTGATGACGCTGTTGTTCGGGATCTTCCAGTTCCCGTTGATCCGCGTGATCGGCACCCCCATCACGTCGGTCATTCCCACGGCGCAGTACGTGGAGGCCAAGTACTGCGGCGCGATGCCCAGCGCCGGAACCTGGAAGAGGTTGTACACCGACCCGGTGCTGCCATCGGTAAAGGTGGTCACGTATTCGAGCCGTTCGCCGGCCCCGGCGGACAGGACATGCGTGTTCCCGGAGAGCCCCAGCGCGCCCTCGCTGTGCAGATCACCGAGCGAGGTCTGGTGCGTGCCGTTGATGATCACCGGGCCGCCGGTCGCGAACGCGGCGAACCCGGCCGTCACCTTCACCGCCTTCGGCGTCGAGCAGGACCCCAGGAACCAGTCGTCCTCCGCGAAGCACGCCGTGACTTCGTAATTACCCGGCGGCAGATCCATCAGCGGCGTAATCGTCACAACACCGAAGGCATCAGTCGGCCCTGCCGGGAAGCTCTTGGCGCCGTTGGGCCCGGTGAAATTGATGCTCATCATCTTGCCCGGAATCGGTAGGGGAGGCTCGGGCTGGCCGACGTTCGGCTCGATCAGCGTCACCGTCATCGGATCCCGATGACCCCAACGGATCTCGTGCTCCATCGTCAGCGAGGACGAGGTGAAGTCCTTCTCGACCGTCACCGGGTCTTCGGACGTGACCGATTCCAGCAACAGGGTGCTTCCCAGGAAGGCGCAACTGAGCTGGTACTGGCCGCCCGGCAGGGTGATCAGATCGATAGGTGCGGCGATACCGTCATCGCCGGTGAAGCCCTGGAACCCCTGGGCATTACCGCCGCTCCCAATGAAGTTGAATACGATCGTCTGCTGCCGCCGCGGTTTGTCCGGGGAATCCGGGGTGAAGAGCGTGGCGGTGAAGTGGTTGGGGTTCTGCGCGTATTGCACCGCGGGTACACCGACCGTGACCGCGGTGGGGTCCCATATCTGCTCGATACTGTAGGTAATCTCATAACACGTGCCGTCGGGCCCGTCGCACCCGTAGTCATCCTCATACTCGCCCGCGAACGCATGGTCGTTCTGGCGCAAGTGGTGCGTGCCGATGCCCCAGCTTTCGGCGGATGTGAACGCCTGTTCGGCGAAGCCGCCCTCATCGTTTTCGGCGAGAGGTTGCTCGCCCTCTTTGGCCCGAAACGAAAGCACCAGCGCATCGTCCGGCCGGATGAAAACGTCGAAAATCGTGTCCGCGAAATTGGACGAGTCTTCGTCGGGGTTGCAGTAGGGCATGTAGTTCTCATCGGAATCGCAAGCGAATTCCAGCGGGTCGCCCTCGTCCGGCACGCCGTTGGAGATCCGCACGAAGAGGTTGACGTCGCGGCAATTCACCCAGGGGCTGTATTCGGCCTGCGTCGGGCCTTCGAGGTCGTCATAGACGTACCAGTTCTGTACGTTGATGCGGAAGTGCCGGACATCCGGCTGGGGCACGTCATAGCCCAGGAGGATGGTTTGGGCGAAGATCATGTAATCGGCGTCGGCCACCTGCGACATAGGGATGTGCACGTGCACGCCCTCGCGCCCGTCGGGTCGGGAGAAGGTGGCGAGATTGGAGTCGTCGAATGAGGGCCGGCTGGCGCCAGGGGGCGCAATATAGTCCGGCGGATCGATGATCCGCCAAGTGAGCACGGATTCCGAGCTTGTCCCAAACATAGTTGAAGGTCGGTGGCGGCTGAGTTCATAGATTACCCGACCTTTTGCTGTTCATCCAGCGTTCGCTCACGGTTCTCTCGGCTCGGGTCTGGCCACGGATTTTGGCATCATGCGGTTTTTCGAATTTGCCAGTACTG
>CAYQZH010000256.1:0-2765 GCA_964421865.1 uncultured Phycisphaera sp.
ATTCCCACTCGAAAAAAACCCAAGATTCTTCCCAACTGACGAACTTGGGCTAACTACAGCGGCCAGAGGAATATCCCCGCGCCCAATACCGGCTTCATCGGCATCGCGGCGGGCTGGGATCACGGCCTGGGGCTCAAGCAAGACGGTTCGATCGTGGCCTGGGGACTCAACAACTATGGTCAGACGAACGTTCCCGCGCCCAATAGTGACTTCATAGGCGTGGCCGGGGGCGCGGATTTCAGTCTGGGCCTGAAGTCCAACGGTTCCGTCGTCGCCTGGGGATACAACGCTGATGGTCAGATAAACGTCCCTGCACCCAATGCCGATTTCATCGGCATCGCCGCAGGCCTGTACCACACCCTGGGCCTCAAGTCGGACGGCTCTGTCATGGGCTGGGGACAAAACTACTTTGGTTTGTTGAATGTCCCTCCGCCGAACAGCGGTTTCGTGGCAGTCGCCGCGGGCTTGTACCACAACTTGGGGCTAAAGTCCGACGGCTCCATCGTGGCGTGGGGATCCAACCGCTATGGCCAGACGAATGTCCCTGCGCCAAACCGTGGGTTCGATGCGGTGGCGGCCGGCAGGAGGCATGGCTGGGGGCTCAAGTCGGATGGCTCAATCGCGGCGTGGGGCGGCAATATCAACGGTCAGATGAGCGTCCCCGCGCCCAATGCCGATTTCATCGGCATTGCCGCGGGCGGGCAGCACGCCCTAGGCCTGAAGTTCGGCAGCTCCGTCGTGGCGTGGGGATGCGGCCCAGGCGTCGACTACGGTCAGTGCAGCGTTCCCCCGCCCGATACCGACTTCGTCGGTATCGCGTCGGGCGGGTGGCACAGCTTGGGCCTGAAGGCCGATGGCTCCATCACGGCTTGGGGATGCCACATCTTGATTTGTTACAAGTACTGTTACTGTGCGGTTGCAGCTGGCGCTCCTTCGCCCAACAGTGGCTTTGTGGCCGTTGCCGGGGGCGAGTATCACAGCTTGGCCCTTAAGTCCGACGGGTCCATCGTGGCGTGGGGATGCGGCTCGCCATACGACTACAGCCAGTGCAACGTTCCCGCGCCCAACACTGAGTTTGTCGCGGTCGCAGCGGGTGGGTACCACAGCCTGGGCCTGAAGGCCGACGGGTCGATCGTGGGCTGGGGAGCCAACGGCGCTGGGCAGACCTACGTTCCCGCGCCCAACACGGGCTTCGTGGCAATCGCTGCGGGTATTGGTCACAGCTTGGGCCTGAAGTCCGACGGGTCGATCGTGGGCTGGGGAGCCAACGGCGCTGGGCAGACCTACGTTCCCCCGCCCAATGCCGATTTCCTCAGCATCGCCGCAGGCGGCTATCACAGCCTTGGCATCCGAGGGTCGAAGGCTGATTTCAACGGCGACGGCAAGATCGACGCGACGGATTACGCGGTGCTCTGGAGTGTGATCGACTCGGGAGACGGCGGCGGGCCGTGGGTCCAGCCGACCGTTGCGTTCTGGTATCTATTCGACATGGACGGAGACGGCGACGTTGATCTCCAGGACTTCGGGCTGTTCGAGAATGCCTTCACCGGCGAATGAGGGCGAGGGTCGGCAAGACAGGCGGGCGCAAAGCTGGGCCCACTCCTCCGCCGGGATGAATCCAAGCTGTGAGCCGTCGGGCGAGGAATCCGGTCAACAGCCCGTGAGGATAGGCCGGAGAACTGCGTAAACACGAGCACCTGAAGCTGCGACAGCGCCTGATCCTGTGGACGGAGGCCGAAAACGTTGCCTAGCCGACGAGGCGATTTGTGTCACTTTCTTTGAGACAAATCATCCCGTTATACGGAGAGCAGCATCGTGAAGCCCGGCGCTGACGGCTCCTGAGCCGCGGGATTCATCCCCCGCGCCCCGACACGCACTGCGCGATACGCACGTAGAAGTCGCGGACGGCCAGCTCGAACCGCCGCGGCGAAAAATCCCCCGCCGCCAGCCGCGACGGCGCCCACCAGCCAAGCTGGTTCAGGTGGTCCCACGGCAACGCCCCCTGGAAATACTGGTGCTTCCATCGCGCCGATCGCAGCGGCACAAGCCCGTCGTTCAGCGGTTCGTCGTACCGGTATCTCAAGACCAGATAAGTCGGCTTCAGAACAATAAACATCGGCCAGAACGTCGCCTGCCCGCCCCAGGTTCGATAGACCACGCCGTTGTTCCGTTCCAGCGTTTCCAGCGCATCATTCCGTTCCGCCGCGGCCTCGGTGGTGAGGTCGTACAAGCCGGTGACGTCGAGTCCGATCCGTAAGAGTCGGGCGATCAACCATCGCGACCGCTTCCGATTGGTCACGCACCAATCCGCGGCCTGCGTCCCATGATGCGGCGTGCCGATGGTAGTCAGACTGGAGACCTTCGCCGCGTAGCCCAGCTTGGCGATCATCCATCGCGCGTCCAACCCCCCCATGCTGTGGGCGATGATGTGGACTTTACTCCGACCGGTGAGGGCAAGAACCGAATCGACTTCGCCGCCGAGGTCCTTCGCCCGCTTCTCGACCGGCCCCGCCCAATCCACCGATGTGTGATGGGCCGAAAAGCCGGCCTCGTTGAGCGCCGTCCGAATCCGCTTGAAGTAGTGCATCGACTCGCCGACGTGCGTCGCCAGCCACGCCCAAGGCGGGACGCGATCGAACCGAGCGATTCCGCAGGCCAGCACAATCGGGTACGTATCACCTGCCGCTGTCAAGACATGCCCCGAGCCGCGGGCGGAATGAAATCCCGGCGCGCCGGGAGCCCGCACGATACGTCATGGGATTTCC
>CAYQZH010000256.1:2775-6529 GCA_964421865.1 uncultured Phycisphaera sp.
GTAGGTATCGGCTGCCGACATGACGAAACTCCCCGAGCTACGGGTTTCAGGCCGTACGGGAAGTCATAGGATTTCCCGTTCGATCGCTTCCACCACCGGATCGAGCGACGCCTTCGGAACCTTCACCATCGCCGACCGATAGGTGTCCAGTTGATCCACGAACTCATCCATGGCCTCCGTGCTGAGCCGATCGACCCATCGACCCGCGCCCAGCTTTTCCACGTGATAGGCGTTGACGGCTTGTTCATACTGCTGGGCGATGGGGATGAGCAACATCGGTTTTTCCAGGTGCAGGCATTCACAGGCCAGGCTGTGCCCCGCGGACATGATGACCCCGGCGCAACCGGCCAAGTCCTGGAGAAACCCATCCGGCGTCGTGGGTTTGTACGTCACCTGCCCGCGCCGTCCGGCGACCTCGAAGCCGTACGCGCGGATGGGCATCCGCTCGTACCCCTCCAACGTCTGCCGCATGGCGTCGTTCTCCCCACCGGCCCCTTTGTAGGCAAGGAGGAAGTCTCCGTGTTCTATCGACTTTTCATACACCTTCGGGCGCAGGATTGGGTCCACGATCGTCGTGGGGTGGTAGCGGACGGAAGCGCGGATGAAGGTCGGGATCAAGTACCGTCGGGCCCCGCCGTAGAGCAGCCGGATCGTCAGGTAGGCGTTGAGAACGTCCCGCGAGAAGCCCGGCGGCCGATCGACATGGCAATGCGTCAGGAGGTGCTGGTTGTCGACGCTGACGAAAGGGATGTCCAGCCGTCGAGCATAGAACGCGGTGAAGGGCTCAAAGTCGGTCACCACCAACTGCGGTCGAGAGTCCCTAAACACCCGCCGGATGGAGCTCGTCATCCGATTCCATTGCGACAGCCCCCGCCGAAGGTTCTCGATGATCGTCCGGCAGTTCTGCGCCCGGCCCTGGTTGTAGGAGATGCACAGTCCGAACGCTTCATGCACCAGCCCGGGGAAGACCGCTCCCAGATACGCCTTGCTCTTGAGGCTGGTGAGGAACCGCACCTCATGCCCGCGGGCCAAGAGGGCCGCCCCCACGCTATGGGCCCGCGTGGCATGGCCGTACCCATCCCCGTTGACCGCATAGAGAATCCGCGCCATCCGCACAAAGTGGTAACCCTTTGTTGCGAGGTACGCAACTTTGAGAGCGGAAGCCCTTGGTCGTGAGTGGCCGGCACCCACTGGGCATCGCCGACCAGAACCGCGACAGCTATGGAGCGGTCATCCCGGCCCGCCGACCCTCGGAACCAGAAGACGATCGTGAAGAGATGTAGCGTCACCCCTTGTGGGTGACGTTGTCGTTGCTGCATTCGCAAAAACGCACCCCCCATCCGAACCTAACTGCTGCTGGCGCCGCCGTTTACAGCTTTTTTGCCTGGTGCCACTGGCGGCTGGCCCGCCAGTGCCCCGGGCAGCCCCGATCAATTCGCAATTTTTTCTTATTTTTCTTGATTTTTTTGTTGACATAGCGCGCCATCCTTGGTACAAGGACGAAACATTTGTACTCCAGTTTGGGGGGCGTTCTCCGGATTCGGGGGCGGAGCCGGCGAAGCGAGTTTCAGGTGTAGAACGTGGGGTGGGGAGGAAGTGCGCGATGTATCGTCGCCCACCGCGTCAGGCTGGTTTTTCGCCGACGTGCCACGGTCGGTCGCGGGCGTTAGCGGCTCCGAACCCCACATCTCATCCAACCCGAGGAGGACGTGTCACACCCGGCCCGTCTTCGAGAGGAGCGCCGCAGCCATGATTGTCCTTTGCCCGCAAGGGCCGTGCAACCCTCGCCCTTGCCAAGGGAGAGGGAAGGGTGAGGGTTATTCACGGAACCCCAAGCGCCAGCGCTGGTCCGGAAGTGCCGGGAAGGCATTAAACCGTGCCGCCATGCTGTGCGGCTTTAGTCTTCATAACCCATTGCCAAAACAGCAGTTACAGGATTTATATTTTTTTTAAAAAAGCTTGCATAGAGATTGTCGTTTTGCTAGATTACCGGCTGGTAGGGAAGGACTCGTTGCCCACCCTGAACCTTTAGTTTGCATACGCGTCGAGCCGGGTAAACACAAACCCGGCGAGAGAGGAGAAGAAAGTATGCTTCATGGTACATTTCCCCGAAGGCTCGCCCGTCCCAGCGGAAGGGACGCGATGAGTGCCAGATGTTGTCACGTGTCTCCGCTCGAGAAGCCCAGATCGCGGGTGCGAGGGCCCGGTGCTCTCTTTTTCGCCCTCGCCCTTTCGTTCGGGGCCACGGCGGTGCTGCGCGCCGATCCTTTGTTGACCTCGGATTTCACGCAGGGCGCGAACAACGATACTACCGGCAGTGGTCTCTGTTTGCCCGTCCCCGACTGCGAGCATTGGATCGGTTCAATCGTCCAGGCGAGTAATGCGATTTACCGCGAAGGCCAGACCAATCCGCAACGTGTAGTCTTCGATCAGATGACTCCCTCGGTCACGCACACTTTGACGTTCAGTCACCAATTTACCAAAGGCGGTGTTCACGCCTACGATTTCTTGACCGGCTACTACGACGCACAAAATGAAGTAGACTCGCCGCCGTTCTCTCCGTTCGGGATAACTTTGAACGAGTGCGGGGAAAACATAACCGCAACGCTGGTGGCTATGTGTACCGCGCTCCACGGTGCCCCGGTACCCGGTTATACGCCCTTTGCTTGTCCAGGGCCTGCTGCCGTCACTCCGTCGCCCTCCGTTTATGCTGCCGGTGCCGCAAGATTCGTCGACCTCCCAATCCCGGATGATGGAACGGACGGGATCCTCCCAGAACCGACCATCGTCGATCCCGCGGATGGCTCGTTGTGCGCCAGGATCCAGGCTTACGAACTGGCGACCGGTTGTAACCGCACAATCAGGATCATCAGTGACAAGATCATCACGGACGCGACACTCAGTTATTCGCTCTCTGGTTCAACCGCGGGTGACTCAGATCTCGATTACGTGCTAACGTGGACGACGAGTACCGCTTCGACGCAGGTGATTATCGAAATGGGCGGCCACCTCGCGAAAACCGGGGGTCCCGGCGATCCCGGCAGCCTTGCTGCCTGTGGGGGCCTCGCTGAACTGAATGACATCGCGTGGGGCCCAGGTCAGGGCTCGTCCCAGATCAGTGGTGGACCCTATCACTTCAATCTAAAATTGCTGGATAATAACGCGATCGGCAGCCAGGACAACCAGATCAAGGGCGCGGACATCATCAACCCCGACATCTGCGGCGACGGGGTGATCAACGGAACACCCCCGGAGACTTGCGACGGGGGGGACGATGCGACGTGCAATCTCGCTGGAAGCTGTCGGATTACCTGCACCTGCTGCGGCGATGGGACCGTAGACACCGGCGAGACGTGCGACGAGACGGCTGCGGGCACCCTGGGGTGCAGCGCCGCAGGCTCCGGCGCGACGGATGCGTGTCGAGCGAATTGCACCTGCTGCGGCGACGGGACCGTAGACACCGGCGAGGCGTGCGACGACGGCAACACCGTCGACACCGATGGTTGCCGGAACAACTGTACGCTGCCCATCTGCGGCGACGGTTTGATCAACCTAACCCCCCCGGAGGCGTGCGACGGGGCCGCCCGAAGGACCGGGGTTGTCTGCAACGATGCCTGTGACGCACAGTGCACATGCTGCGGCGACGGGATCGTCCAGTCCCCCGAGACCTGCGACGACGGCAACGCCGTCGACACCGACGGTTGCCGGAACAACTGTACGCTGCCCATCTGCGGCGACGGTTTGATCAACCTAA